>JBAXVQ010000052.1:0-13872 GCA_037128935.1 bacterium
GAGGACGGCGGCGAGGTCGGAGAGGATGTCGCCGAACATGTTTTCTGTGACGATGACGTCGAATTGGCGGGGCCAGCGGACGAGTTGCATGGCGGCGTTGTCGACGTACATGTGGGTCATTTCTACGTCGGGGTATTCGGTAGCGAGTTTTGTCATGGTTTCACGCCAGAGAACGCTGCAGTCGAGGACGTTGGCTTTGTCGACTGAGGTGAGCTGTTTTTTTCTTTTTCTGGCGGCTTCGAAGGCGACTCGACCGATGCGAATTATTTCGTCGGTGGTGTAGGTCATGGTGTCTACGCCGCGTTGTTGCCCGTCGGGAAGGTTTGTTATTTCACGTGGTTTTCCGAAATAAATGCCGCCGGTGAGTTCTCGTACGATCAAAATATCAAATCCGTCGCCGACAATTTCCTGTTTGAGGAGGGATTGGGATGCGAGTGGTTTGTAGACTACCGATGGGCGGAGATTTGCGAATAGTTTAAATTCTTTGCGGATAGGAAGTAGTGCAGCGCGTTCGGGTTGTTCTTCGCGTGGAAGATTTTCCCATTTTGGCCCTCCGACAGAGCCGAATAGAATGCAGTCAGATGCACGGCAAATTTCTTTGGTTTCTTCAGGAAATGCTTTTCCTACGGCATCAATGGCTGCGCCACCAATGTAGGCTTCTTTGTAAGTGAACTGGTGGTTGTATTTTTTTTCAATGGCGGTGAGGACTTTTCGCGCTTCGGTCATGATTTCAGGGCCGATGCCGTCTCCGGCGAGGATGGCGATGGTGGCTTGCATATCTGGTTTTCTCCTTGGTTACTTACTGTTTGTTATAGCCAACTTAATACGTTTCCCACTGTTGAAGGTTTTCTTTGCCGACATTGCATTGTCCCGCTACTAAGTTTGCGTGAGAAAAAGTGCCCCAATTACGGCACTTTTTCTCACACAAACTATAAACAGGGAGGACAGTCTTCGTCGGAATTGGTACTCCCACAGTGAATGTTGTTTAAAAGTTTTTTATTGAGTTAGCTATAATTTCAATGCATATTTTGCAGGATAAAGCTGCTGAGGGCAACTGCGAGAGCGTCAGCGGCGTCGTCGGGTTTGGGGATTTCTTTGAGTTGGAGCTGGAGTTTGACCATTTTTTGTACTTGTTGTTTGTCGGCTTTTCCATAACCTGCAACGGCAAGTTTTATCTGTGTGGGGTCATACTCGAAAAACTGGAGGCTGTTCTGGGCGGCAAGGAGAAGTGCCATGCCTCGTGCTTGGCTGACGGCGATGCCGGTGGTGATGTTTTTGACAAAGTAGAGTTTTTCGATGGCGAGTCCGTTTGGTTTTTCTTTTGCGATTATTTCGGCGAGTTCGTTGTAGATGGTGAGAAGGCGGTTTTGGAGAGGGGTTTTGGAAGGTGTGTGGATGCAGCCATAGGTGACCATATGGAGAGGGTTTTTTCCTCGCTGGGTGGGTGTGATTTTTTCGATTACTCCGTAGCCGAAGGAGGCTGTGCCGGGGTCGAGGCCAATGATGCGCATGGGGATTTTTCTTTCTTGTACACGGTTTTTATCTAATAATTTCTAAGGCTTGTTGGAGGTTGGTGACTTCGTAAATTTTTAGGTTTGGAAAAGGTTTTGTGGGGGTGGCGGGTTTGGGGATGATGGCGGTTTCGAAGCCTAGGCGCTGGATTTCTTGGAGGCGTTGGAGGTTGTGGTGGACGGGACGGAGTTCGCCTGAGAGACCTATTTCGCCGAAGACGGCGAGTTTTTGGGTGAGGGGTTTGTTGGAAAAGCTGGAATAGACGGCTAGAGCGATGCCGAGGTCGGCGGCGGGTTCTTTGATCGTGAGGCCGCCGGTGACGTTGATGTAGATGTCTTGGTTTTCGAGAAATACGCCGGTTTTTTTTCCGAGCACGGCAGTGAGGAGTGAGAGACGGTTGAGGTCTATGCCGGCGGTGGTTCTTTTGGGATAGCCAAAGGATGTTTTGCTGGTGAGTGCCTGAATTTCCACGAGTAGCGGTCTGGTGCCTTCAATCGTTGCGACGATGACTGATCCGGCTTTTGCTTGTTGGGATTCAGGGAGAAAGAGTTGTGATGGGTTTTTGACTTCCATGAGTCCTTGGTCTGACATCTGGAACAGGCCAATTTCATCAATGGCGCCGAAGCGGTTTTTTATTCCCCGTAGCACACGAAACTGGCTGGTTTGTTCACCTTCGAAATAGAGGACGACATCGACAAGGTGCTCTAGGGTTTTTGGTCCGGCGATGATGCCTTCTTTGGTTATGTGTCCGACCAGCATGATGGGGATGTGAAATTCTTTCCCTAGGTTGGTAAGTTGTTGTGCGCATTCTCTGACCTGCCCCACGCTGCCTGGTGTTCCTTGCATGTTCATGGAATAGATTGTTTGGATGGAGTCCATGATTACAAGTTTTGGTTGATATTCTCTGATGGTTTCGAGGATTTCTTCGAGGTTTGTTGAGGAAAGAAACGAGAGATTGTTTCCAGTGACGTTCATTCTGTCGGCGCGGAGTTTGATTTGTTCTAGGGATTCTTCTGCGGAAATGTAGAGGACGGAGAGGCTGAGTGATGCGGCGATTTGGAGTAGGATGGTTGATTTTCCAATGCCAGGTTCGCCGCCGATGAGGATGATGGAGCCTGGGACGATGCCTCCTCCGGTGACGCGGTTGAATTCGTCGAAGGGGGTGGGGATTCTTTCTACTTTGCTGGCGGTGATTTGGGAGAGGAGTGAGGGCGTTTTGCTGGAGGTTGTGGTTCGTTGGCCGAGGCCTTTTGGTTGTTTTTGGGTGAGGGTTTCTACGAAGGAGTTCCAGCTTTGGCAGTCGGGGCATTTGCCGAGCCAGCGGGGTGAGGTGGAGCCGCATTGTTGGCAGATGTAGGTTGTTTTTGGGGTGGCCATGGGTGGGTGTTTTGCTGTTGTTTTCATTATAGCGTAATGCGGGGATTGTGTGTTTCTTGGGTGTTTGCAGCGAACCTTTTTTCTTTGGTGGTTTTCGCCTGGGTGGCGAGTTACTTTTTTTCTTGATAAAACCCTTCGACAAGCTCAGGGTACGAAATTAAGTCGAAATAATCCCAACGCAGTGGATAACGACCTATTTCGATGGGCATCAGAGGGCGAGAGAGAGGTCGGGGGTGTACCCGTGAGGTTGTAACCGAGAGATGGGGCGGGGTGGAGAGATTTCGCGGGCGGCTGGTGTGGGCGTTGACCGTTCGCTGGTGTAAGAGAATGCGGATGCCTGACGAATGTCTTTTGTGCCTAGCGGATGCTTTTTTATGCCTGAAGGATGTCTTTATGCCTGCGGATGCTTTGACAATTTATGTTGTTGGTGGGTGTAGATTTGTTGGAGAATGTCGCTGGTTTTGTTGAATTTGCCGCGGTATTTAGGGATTTTTTTGATCATGACGCGGATGTTGGTGGCGTCTAGGATTCTTTGGGACATTTCTTTTGGGTTGTGTTTTTGGTCGTGGCCGATGGTGACGATGTTGGGGTGGATTTTTTTTATGACGTTCATGTGTTTTTTTTCGAAATCTTTGTCGCCGAGGATGACTTCGTCAACGCAGTGGAGGGCTTTGATGACTTGCATGCGGGTTTTTTCGTCGTTGAAGGGTTTGCCTTTTTTGCTTTCTGCTGTGCTGTCTCTGGCTATGACGACGTAGAGTTTGTCACCGAGTTTTTTTGATTGTTCTAGGTAGTAAATGTGGCCAAGGTGGAGGATGTCGAAGACTCCAGTGGCCATGACGATGGTTTGGTTTGTGGTGGTCATATGTACTCTATCGGTAGTGTTTCTGTGCGGTGTTTGTTAGGATTGATGTAGTTTTAATTATACAAGAATATGATTGAATATCCTTCGTGGCTTCATCCTGTACTTTTGCAAGTCGGGTTTATAGAAATTCGCTGGTACAGCCTAATGTATCTGGTTGGGTTTGTGGTGTGTTATTTTTTAGTTCCACGGTTGGCGAAAGAGCGTGGACTTGAGCTTACTCGCGCGGCGTATGATGATATGTGGATTTATTTTATAGTTGGGGCGATTGTGGGTGGGCGTTTGGGTTTTGTGTTGTTGTTTCATCCTCTGTATTATTTTCAGCATCCATTGGAAATTATTGCGATTTGGAATGGGGGGATGGCTTTCCAAGGTGGTTTTTTAGGGGTGGTGTTGATGGGGATTTTGTTTAGCAAGAAATATAAAGTTTCTTTTTTTGAACTGGCTGATCTTTTTATTATTCCCCTTTCTATTGCACTGTTTTTTGGTCGGTTTGGAAACTTTGCGAATGCGGAGTTGTACGGTAAAGTAACTGAATTGCCTTGGGGCGTGCGCTTTCCTGATCAGGATGTTTTTAGGCATCCAACGCAGATCTATGAAATGTTGTATAACTTGGTGAATGTATCGATTTTTGTTCCTCTTAGAAAGTGGCTGCAGAAAATGTCTGGAGCTTTGCTGGCATTGTTTCTTGCTTTTTATGCTGTTGAGCGATTTATTATTGAACTTTTTCGAGATACTGAGGCGCATTTATGGGGGATTATCACTCCTGCCCAAATATACTGTCTGGTGATGCTTGCCGGTAGTATTTTTATTCTTACTGTTCAGTTGAAGCACTGGCGCACTACTCCTATTTCCACTCCAAAGAAACAAAAAAGAAAGAAGTAATTTTTTATGGGTACTTTACCACTGTTTTCTCCTCAATCTGTTAACGAAACATTTTCTTTGTATTCTGACGGTGGTGCTCGTGGTAATCCAGGTCCTGCTGGGATTGGTTACGTGTTGTATGACTCTAAAGGCAGGACTGTGGAAGAGAATGGCGAAGTGTTGGGTATTACAACGAATAATCAGGCTGAGTATAAAGCGTTGTTGAAGGGGTTACAGGTTGCGTTGGATCTTGGGGTTAAAACGATTATTTGCCATCTTGATAGTGAGTTGATTGTGAAGCAGCTTCAGGGGCGTTATAAGGTCAAAAATGAGGGATTGCTTCCGCTTTTTAAAGAGGCGAAGGCGTTGTTGCGTCAGTTTGAGAAGACGACGGTGGTGCATGTACGGAGGGAGAAGAATAAGAGGGCGGATGCGTTGGTGAATGCGGCGTTGGACGGGGAAATTTTGTAGTTTTAATATTTTTTGTTCGTTCAAGGTTGTACCTTGAACGTTTTTATTATGGGTGTATGAAGCCGAGGTTGGGGATTTGGTGTGGTAATCCTGTAGAGACAATGGCATGCCTTGTCTCGGGAGACGTGGGTTTTTTGAATGCTGCTGTTTACGGACTTTTTGCCATAGGGTGAAGTTCTTTCGTCATTTGCATCCTACTTTTTGTCTTGGCAAAAAGATAGCAAAAACCGCGTCACTTTTTTAATCTCAGTAAGTGGTGGGTAACGAAGAGGAAAAAAGTAACCAAAAATCATCAAAGAGCGTGGGGAGGTTGGAGACATCGGGCGTTGCGTTGCAGATGAACTTCCCTAATTCGAGAGTGCTTTGCTCGGGATTACTTTTATTTTCCTGCGTATGCTTTTTTTATGCGCTGAGGTAGGTTCTTATTGGCTGCTTTCGCTTCTTTTACAATGGGCAGGAGAGGATGGTTTTGTTGTTGGGGAGGAGGTATGGGGTGCAATTGGGGAGTTCTGGGCAGCGGGATTGGGCGCAGATGAGGCGTGTTGCGGGGGTGTTTACTGATGGTTCTTTGACGATTTTATGTTGTTGTTCTGCTTCGTAGAGTAGGAGTGTTTTGTTGAAGAATATGTCGTTATCTACGTCGATTGTGATGTTGTCATTGTTTACCCAATCCGCAATTATTTCTTTGATGTGCCAGTTTTCTTGGCGTGGGAGGTGACTGAAGTACGAAAAGGGGTTGTAGAAGGTGATTTCTCCGAGGATCGGGGCATCTAGGATTTGTTTTTCTTTGAAGTATTCTGGTGCGTCAGCTGGAGTGAAAAAGGCGATGTATCGGGTTGGAGAGGCAATGGCTATTTTAGTTGAGAAATAATTGAGATCGATAGTATTTCCAAGGAACTGGATGAGCAGGAATATGCTTATGCATGTTAGCACTGCTAGTTTTTTTCCACGGTGTGGTATTGAGTTGATTGCAAATGCGATGATGAGGGCAAAGAATGGGATGCAGGGGAAGAGATAGCGGGGATCCTTGTTTGAAATTAGTGTGAAAAGGAAATATGTGCAGGCTAGTGTTCCTAAGGAGAGTATGGTTGCTTTTTTCTGTTTTGATCTGCGGAGTTTGGCTACACCAATAACGAGCAAAGTGAATAATGGAAGATAGAGATATTCGTTGAGTATGACACTGAGGTAGTACAGAAAGTAGACTGCGGATCCGGGTACTGGGTCATGTTCTGCTTTTGGGACGATAAAGGCGTTGAATTGTGCATCTCGTAGGAATTCAGAGAGGTGAGTGATATACCATGGGGCTGCTAAGAGTAGCACTGTCAGCGCCATAGTGGAGGTATTTTTTAGCCATGCTTTTGTTTTTTCTGCACTATGGAATGATTGCACTGTAGTAAGTAAAAACGGCAGAATAATAAAAGCTGCAAATGTCCATTTTGTTAGCATTCCACAAGCGAGGATTGCTCCTGTGAATATGGCTTTTTTTGTAGAAATATAAGGGTTTTCAAGTAGAAGATATGTTGCGAGTAAAAAGAAAAAGGTTAAAGGAATGTCCAGCATGTAGTCTTTTGAAAAGCTTGTTGTGATGGGAAGAAACAGTGTTACTCCTGCTGCGATGATTCCCACTCTAGATGAAAATAGTTTTTTTCCAAGCAAGTAGGTGAGTACAGTAGTTCCCCAAGTGAGCAGTATTGTAATAAGATGTGGAGCCCATGATACTGGTCCAAATAGCAACCAGAATATGGAGGTTGTTTGGTACAGTAGTGGTGGATAGTAGGTGTACGCTCCAACGAGGAATGCTATGAGGTTTTTTTCGTGGAGGAGGTTGGTGTAGTGGAGGGTGTTTGTGAGGTGGAGTAGTTGATCCCAATGGGGGGGAAGGTTATCTTTTGAGAGCCATATTAAGGTTCCTGTTGTGTGAATGATGAGGAGTATGCTGAGAAGAACGTAATTTTTATGTCTTTTTATATGTGAAAAGAACTTTTTGAGATATAGGTTGGTAGTTTGAGGCATTTGTGTGGTTTTGGTGCTTTGTTCTTAGGATAGCTGTTTGTTGTTTGATTTTATAGAGACAGGGCGTGTCTTGTCTCGGGGAGGGTGTTTTTTAAAATGTAATTGTTTACTTTTGTTCGTTCAATGTTGTACATTGAACGGTTTTATTATGGGAATATGAAGCCGATGTTTGGGATGGCGAATAGTAATTCTGTAGAGACAATGGCATGCCTTGTCTCGGGAGGTGTGGGTTTATTCAATGCTGCAGCTTACGGACTTTTTGCCATAGGGTGGAGTTCTTGCGTCGTTGTCATCCTACTTTTTGGTCTTGGTAAAAAGTAGCAAAAACCGCGTCACTTTTTTAATCTCAGGTAGTGGTGGGTAACGAAGAGTAAAAAAGTGACATAAAAGTCATCAGAGAGCGAGTTGGAGGATGGAGACATCGGGCGTTGCGTTGCAGATGGACTTTCCTGATATGGGGGTGCTTTGCTCGGGATTATTCTTATTTTCCTGCGTATGCTTTTTTGATGCGCTGCGGTAAGTTTTTAGTGGCTGCTTTCGCTATATTTTTCCGACGAGGTCTAGGCCTGGTTTGAGGGTTTGTTTTCCAGGGCGCCATTTGGCGGGGCAGACTTCGCCTTGGTGCTGGCTGACGAAGACGGCGGCTTGGAGTTTTCGGAGAATTTCTTCACCGTTGCGTCCGACGCTGTTGTCGTGAATTTCGATAACTCTGAGTTTGCCGTCGGGGTCGATGATGAAGCTGCCGCGGTAGGAACGGCCTTCGTCTTTGGCGTAGGAGTCGTTGTTGCTGATGTAGGTGCCAAATTGGCGACAGACTTTGCCGGTTTGATCAGCGAGCATGGGGTATTGGACTTTTTTGATGGCTGGAGAGGTGTCGTGCCATGCTTTGTGCACGTGAACAGAGTCGGTGCTAATAGAGAGGACTTCTGCGTTGCATTTTTTGAACTCTTCATAAAGTTCGGCGGCTTCTTCTAGTTCTGTTGGGCAAATAAAGGTGAAATCACCAGGATAGAATAGAAGTACGACCCATTTTCCCCGATAATCTTTTAAGCTAATCTTTTTTATCTGCTCGTCATGAAATGCATCAAGCTCGAAATTTTGTACTTCTTCTCCGATAGTAAGCATACGGTTACTCCTTTTGTTCATTAGTCTGTTGTATATGACCGTTATGATGTAGTTGGTTGCAGAGTGGATTTTATAAAGAAATATTTTTCTTCGATAACGTGCTCTTTGGGAAAATTTGCTCGATAGAGAATTCCTTTTACGCTTTCTATCATCTGTGGATTTCCGCAGGTGTATGCGATTGTTGATGTGTGGTTGAATATTTTATTATCAGTATATTTTCTTACAATATCGTCTACTCGTCCGGTTTCTCCTTGCCAATCTGAGCAGTTCCACGGGCGACTTACAGTAGGTATATACTGTAGCCATCCTTCTTTTGCGATTGCCGTTAACTCATTGTTGTATGTGCCAAATTCTTTGTCAGAGCTGGCACCGTGAATGAGTAGACAATGTGGTTTTTCTCCGGCACGACTTTTGAGTTCCTTGATCATGCTGGTGAAAGGTGCAATCCCTGTTACTGTGGCAAGCATGATAATGGCATTGTTATCTGGATTTTCCTGTAAGGTAAATTTCCCCTGCCCTTTTTTCATGATGTTTATACTGTCTCCAACTTGGAGTTTCCAAATTTCAGGAGTAAGTGCACCATTTGGGACACATTCTATGCAGAATTCGATAAAAGGGTCTGAAGGTATTGATGCTATTGAGTATGGACGCTGTATTATTTTCCCTTCGGAATTTGTAGTGGAGAGAGATGCCCATTGTCCAGGTGTAAAGATAATTTTTTCATCAGTGTTAAAACGAAAACGTGCAAGGTTTTCTGTGAAATTTTGACGGTCAATTACAGTTGCAGTTGTAAATTTTTCATTATTCATGAAGGTTTTACCGTTATGCGAATTATTTAAATCGTATGGAGTGAGGAAGTTTTGGGTGATTTGGAAGGTGTTGTTTGTAGTGTTTTTTTATTTGAAATAATGAGTGTAATATGAAATAAAAATCAAAAAAGTATACAAAATGTGGAGCGGGAGACGGGGTTCGAACCCGCGACAACTAGTTTGGAAAACTAGTACTCTACCAGCTGAGTTACTCCCGCAGAGATTTTTTCGGCATTCAGCTTGAGTTGCTGTTTGCTTACCATGGTAATTATAGCATTACTTTTCGTGAGCGAGAAACTCTTTTGCCAAATCTAAATATGCTAATGCTCCACGCGAGTCGGGAGCATATTGAACAATACTTTGACCAAAACTTGGAGCTTCGGACAGTCGAATATTTCTTGGAATTATTGTCTGATAGACTTTGTCGCCGAGGAAATTAATTAGTTCCAGTTTTACTTCTTGTGCTAAGTTCGTGCGAGCATCAAACATGGTGAGTAATGCACCTGCAATTTCTAGGTTTTCATTGAGGCTGCTTTGTACCATTTTAATGGTTTTCATTAAGTGCCCAAGGCCTTCAAGTGCGTAGTATTCGCTTTGAACAGGGATAACTACTTTGTCGGCAGCTGTAAAAGCGTTAATCGTAAGGATTCCCAGTGAGGGAGGGCAGTCAATAAATATATAGTCGTAAAATTCGATAACTTCTTGTAATGCTGCACGAAGTCTGGTTTCACGTGAAATTAAGTTAATCATCTCTATTTCAGCAGCAGCAAGGTCAATACTCGACGCTGCTATGTCTAGGTTTTCGGTTGTGGTCATGAAAATTACATTCTTTAAAGGAATGTCATCCACCATCACTTGATACATGCTTTCTTTGATTAATGACTTATCCAATCCAAGTCCTGAGGTCGCATTTCCCTGAGGGTCAAGATCGATGAGTAGGCATTTGTGGCCTTCAAAAGCGAGAGATGCGGCGAGGTTGATAGCAGTGGTTGTTTTTGCGACCCCACCTTTTTGATTGCTAACGGCGTAGATTTTGGCTTTTTTAGGCATTGGTTTTTCTTTACATGGTTATCTGATGAAAGTATGTTTAGGTGAGCAATACGAAATTTACTATAGCAATAGGTAATCACATGAGCAACTTTGTAAAAGCAGTGTATCCAGGAACTTTTGATCCTGTTACTAATGGTCATATTGATATAATTTCCAGAGCTAGGAAATTATTTTCTCATTTAACTGTCGCAGTGTATAAAAATCCACAGAAGTTGGTGCTTTTTCCAGTAGAAAAAAGACTTGAATTGCTCAGTGAAAGTATTATGGATTTCGGTCAGTCGGTTGCGATAGATTCCTTTGGAAATCAGTTGCTTATTGAGTATTGTAAGGAGCATTCTATTTCGGTTATTGTTCGTGGTTTGCGTGCTGTAACGGATTTTGAGTATGAATTTCAGATGTATCACATTAATCAATTGCTTGCTCAGGGTATAGAAACAATTTTCTTTATGACGAGTCATCAGCATTCTTATCTGAGCTCCTCGATAGTTAAAGAAGTTGCTAAATTTGGTGGTGATTTGACTCAAATGGTTCCTGATCATGTCTCTGTAGAATTGAAAAATATTTTTTTATAATGTGTGTGCACTTTTTTGAAACATTTACAAAATACTCACATGTTTTATGATTGGTGAGTGATGGGTTATGTTGCTTCAATAACAAAAAAAGGATTTTTGTAGTTATTTTGTATTTATTTCACATGAAAACAAAACCAGTAAACAGTGAAACACAAAAATCAAATGTTTCTCAGCAATTTATTTCCCGACGCTCTCAGGAGGGTCAGGTTATTTTGGTTGTTGTTCTTCTTATGACGCTTGTTTTGACGGTGGCTCTTACTACTAATCAAGCCGTTCTTGTAAATATGAAATTGTCTGCCGAGAATGTTCGTTCTGAGAAAGCTTACTATGCTACTGAAGCGAGGGTTGAAGAGTTGCTTTATGATTTGAAAGAAAAAGTTATTGTTGAGCCGACACTTACTCCTGAGGTTGTGGGTGTTACTACTGCAGAGGGTGATAGTGTTGACGTTGGTTGTACAATTAGTTTCAACAAGACTGTTATAGGGCCTATTCGGTTGGGAGTTGGTGAGACGCTGCAGTTTCAGGTGTTGCCCAATATTCATTATGGATTTATTAAGTTTGAGTGGGGAGATGTTGCGTATACTGGAGATGTAGCAAATAGCCCAGCTGTGGATGTGGTTTTTGCTGGCGCAACACCTGTGGCGCCTTCAGGTTCAATGCAAATAGACAGCAATCATTTTTTCTTTAAACCAGCTTCGCAACCTTATAATTTTTATAAATACTCCTCTTATCTTTATACAGAAGACTCCAATCCTCCGGCTCCTACTCCTGCTATGGACATTCAAAGGACATACTCTATTAGGATTAAACCATACAATACAGGTACGCATGATAATCTGCGGATAAGCGCATGGGATGTTTCTGGTACTGTTCCCGCTGAAGTTTTTGAGGGTATTAGAACAGTTGATTGCACTGGAGACTACTTGCCTGGTGGTGGTGAAAAAAGTGATAAAAGGCGCGTGATTGCAATAGTTAACGAAGGTGGTCAGCTTCTTTATGATGTTTTTGATTACAGCCTCTACAGTAGGTCAGATTTGGATATTTAATTAAAAATTATTGCGAGTTAGCTTATTATGCGTATTGGAATTTTATGTTCAAGAGTTAGGAAAGAAGAGAAACTTCTTTTGGATGCCTTTGAGTCGAAGGGTGTGGATTTTGTGCAGATTGATGATCGTGAGGTGTTTTTTGATCTTACACAGAAACGTCTTTTTACTGAGTTTGATGTGGTTTTTGATCGGAGTATTACCTATTCTCATGCTCTTTATATTCTTAAAATTTTGGCTGATAGAGGTGTTCCTACGGTGAATACTTATGATGTGGTTAAGGTATGTGGTGATAAATTATTAACATCCCTTATTCTTCAGCGTGCTGGTGTTCCTACTCCAAAAGTCAAGGTTGCTTACACTGCGGAGGCGGCACTTCTTGCAGCTGATGAAATGGGATATCCTTGCGTAGTAAAGCCGGTGGTTGGCTCTTGGGGTAGATTAATTGCTAAGTTAGAAACACGCACTGCAGCAGAAGCTGTACTGGAGTACAAAACAACATTAGGTGGTGAGTATCATAGTATCGTATATTTACAAAAGTATGTGCAGAAGCCAGGTAGAGATTTGAGAATATTTGTTATTGGAGATGAGGTTGTTGCTGGAATTTATCGTTCCTCAGAGCATTGGATTACTAATACTGCTCGTGGTGGGGAAGCTACTAACTGCCCAATAACAGAAGATATTAGACGAATTGCTTTAGCTGCATCTCGTGCTGTTGGTGGTGGAATTTTGGCGTTGGATTTGTTTGAAACTGATGAAGGTTTTCTCGTGAATGAAATTAATCATACGATGGAATTTAGAAATAGTATCACAACCACAGGTGTAAATATTCCAGCGTTGATGGTTGATTATGTTTTAGCTCAAGGTGAGAAAGGTAAGTTGCTACGCAATAAAAGCGTTGTAAATTCCTCTTGAAATATTGGATGTAATAAAAAATAAATCTCATCGTTTTATAGAGTGTGAGGTTTGTTGACAAGCATTCATGGGCATAGGAAAATGTTTCTCGTGAAAATGCGATTTTGTGCACGTGAAAAAAATCTTACATATATACATTACTCTTATATACAACGGTAAACTCAACGGTCGACAGGAGTGGTCCTGGGGTTCTACCACAAAAAACCACAAAATTATTTATGTTTCCCAAGGAGTTTATTACATGAAAAGAATCTCAAAAATTACCAGTGCAGCTGCAACAGCTGGATTGGTACTCAGTCTTCTTGCACCTTTCGGAGCAGCTTTTGCAGCTGATCCAGGTCCAACAACAAAAAAGACTGGCACACCTCCACCAGACCGCGCAGTTGGTTACCAAGCTAAGTGGCTTGAGCAAACTCAGTCTGGCACAACTGATCAGTATTATGCTGTTAAGCCAGGTGATACCGTTGCTGTAACTGCAAAGTTCAAGAACCTCGGTACTAATGCATGGCAGCAAACTGGCGAAGATCGTCAGGTTTGTATTGCTGTTTATAAAGATCCAAACGTTGCTTCTGCTCCTACAGGACTTGGTTTCGACATTCCAAACCAAGCCAACTACGGTAAATCTTATTTCAAAGGTACCGGTTGGGCTAGCGACTATCGTATTGGTTGTATTAATGAAACTGAAGTATTACCAGGTGCAACAGGTAGCTTCACACTTAACTTCAAAGTTCCTTCAGATGCTCCAGGCGGGAAATTTCGTGAAGATATTTCTCTCGCTTCTGGTCCATACTGGATTGAAGCTGACGGTGCTTACCCACAAGGTACAGGCGATCCTCTCGGAATCGCTCACATCTGGGTTGGTTTCAATGTTGAAGGTACCCCTCAGAGCAATGAAGAAGCTCAAGTTGGTATCGACTGTTTTGATACCACGTTGATCCCAAATCAGGCTACTGCTTGTATCATCACCGTTGCTGATAAGTTTGGTGCTCCAGTTCGTGACTTGAACAACTCTGATCTTTACCTTGAATTACTCAAAGGTCCTGGTCGTTTTGCTGAAGTTGTAGCTGATCCTAACGATACTGCAGGCCCTAAAAATTCTACAGCCATTTTGGCATTGCCTACAGGCAACCTTCGTCAGGTTGATGCACCTATTGATACTGCTACACACGGTACTAATTCCGGTGGAACACCAATCACTTATGTAGCACCTGGCGTATACTATGCTGGATTCAAAGCTGGTTCAACAGCTGGTGATGCAC
>JBAXVQ010000053.1:0-13746 GCA_037128935.1 bacterium
AGAAAATTAATGAGGTATTCCGATTATAATTTTCTTGAGCGACGAGAAGTTCGCTGGGTAAGCTTGCCCAGATAGATTGCTTTATAAAAATTGATTCCGTGAGAGGTCTTTTTTTTACACCTCTTCCGTAAATTTCTTACGGATTTCTTTTAGTATTTGGTCGGAGATTTTTGTATTTTCTTTGAGGAATGTGCGAGTACTGTCATATCCTACTCCCAATTTAACCTTCTCTTCTTTCGCACCATCCTTTGCAGTTGGCACATAGAAGTACGAATTCCCAGTTTTTTCAACAATCTTAAACTTTTCTCCGAGCGCTATGATTTCTCCCTCTTTTGAGATTCCTTCATTGTAAATAATATCAAATTCTGTTTGTTTGAACGGAGCAGCCACTTTATTTTTCACCACTTTTACTCGTGTGCGACTTCCCACTATTTCTTCTCCTTTTTTAATCTGAGCGATTTTACGAATATCGAGACGGACAGAAGTATAGAATTTCAAAGCCTTTCCTCCCGGAGTTGTCTCTGGGTTGCCGAACATCACTCCTATTTGCATTCTGATTTGATTTATAAATATGACGACAGTCTTGGAACGAGCGACTATGGCAGTGAGCTTGCGGAGAGCTTGTGACATAAGGCGAGCTTGTTTCCCCACATGATAAGCACCCATGTCTCCCTCGATTTCATCCTTTGGTGTGAGAGCTGCCACAGAGTCCACGACGATGACATCTATTTTCCCAGTTCGCACGAGCGACTCCACTATTTCGAGCGCTTGTTCTCCATTGTCTGGTTGAGAAATTAATAAATCATTTATATTTACTCCAAGCTTCTTTGTATAGTCTGGGTCCATTGCATGCTCTGCATCTATATATGCGCATACACCACCGAGCTTTTGTGCTTCGCCTACAATGTGGAGAGAGAGGGTAGTTTTACCTGATGACTCAGGTCCGAATATTTCAATAATTCTTCCACGAGGAATTCCGCCCACACCGAGAGCCATGTCTAGCCCTATAGAACCTGTCGGTATTGCATTGATGCTCACCTTTGGTGAGTCGCCAAATTTCATTATCGAGCCTTCTCCGAACTTTGTTTGGATAGCCTTCAATGTGTCATTCAGCACACCTACATCTCCACCTATAGTCTTGTCCTCCTTTTTTTCTTTTTTCTTTTGCATTGATTGATTTTTAATGAGCGTAGCGACTATATAAAATCATCACCCTGTTAAATGTCCCTTGGACAATTTTTGCTCCACAAAAATTATTTAACAGGGTCAATTAAAACATACTCACTATCGTTCGTTATTTATAATTTGATAATTCTTCTCATCGACATATCCAAACTTATCTTTTGCTTTGATATTTATTATATTATACCCCGGCAATAGGGCAATTGTCTCATCGAAGTTGCCCACCTGGTCTATAGAGATTTCTCGTCCATTCAAGGTCAGATTTATAGCATTTTTTGCATTTCCAGTTACTTTTGTCACACTTTCAGTCATCGTGGCACCGTTTGTGAGGTTCACATTTTTTATTTGTATTCCAAATATTAAATCCTTGGATATAAAGAAAGCATAAACGCAAATAAGAATAAAAAAAATAGAAAATCCAGCTATCTGTAATATTTTTTTTGCGTTCGCATCCATTTGAGTTTTGTTTAAATAATATTATAGGATTCACTTTTTCGAGCTGGTCTGGCTGGGGGAGGGACCCAGAGAACCGAGGACCCGAGAAAAAGAGAAGCCTATGAGATTATTTTATACCACATTTTCTCCCGTCTCTGTTCTTTCTATTTTCTCCAGCACCTCTCTTGGCTTTGCACCATCTCCGGGGCCTATCACTCCGCGCTCCTCTAGTTTATCCATAAGTCGTGCAGCGCGAGCATAGCCGAGCTTGAGCTTCCTCTGTAGATACGATGTGGATGCTTTTCCAGCTTCTATCACACACTGTCGGGCTTCTTCATACATCTCATCGTCATCATCTTCGTTTTCTAGAGAACTTTCAAAAATGCTTTTATCAGCCGATATACTTCCCGCCGTCAATGTTATCTCCTCAGACACTTCATCTTTATAAGCATCGGAGAGATATTTTACAACTTTTTTAACTTCTGATTCTGAAATAAATGCGCTCTGGAGTCTCTCTGGCTGAGCTTCACCAGAAGAATACAGCATGTCGCCAGCACCGAGGAGCTTTTCTGCGCCACCAGCATCGAGAATTGTTCGTGAGTCTATTTGTGAAGACACCTTCAGTGCTACACGGGCAGGGATGTTTGCTTTGATGAGTCCCGTAATGACATTTACCTCAGGGCGCTGCGTAGAGAGTATGAGGTGTATGCCGACTGCGCGAGACATTTGTGCGAGGCGAACGATAGCTGCTTCGAGTTCTCTAGGGTATGAGCTCATTATGTCTGCGAGTTCGTCTATGATGATGACGATGTATGGCAAGCGGTCTGCGCCAGTTTCTATTTCTACACCATCACTATTTATAGATGTTTTCTTTGGGTTCTTGCTCCAGACATTGTTGTGATAAGACTCTATATCTCGTACGGACTCTGCTTCTAGGATGTCATAGCGTCTGTCCATTTCTTTGGCTGCCCATTTTAAGGCGAGAATTGTTTTCTTAGCCTCTGTTATTACAGGGGTCAGCAAGTGTGGGATGTTGTTGTAGAGTGTGAGCTCGACACGCTTTGGGTCTATGAGTATGAGCTTGAGGTCGTCCGGGCCATTCCTATATAGGAGGGATGTAATCATAGAGTGAATAGTGACAGACTTTCCGGAGCCAGTAGTTCCTGCTACTAGCACGTGTGGCATCTTGGCCAGGTTGCCGAATACTGCTTTTCCAGAAATATTGCGACCGAGTGCAGTGGTGAGAGGCTTTGGAGAATTTTGGAATTTGTCATCTGCGAGGAGAGTTGCGAGCCCGACGATTGATTTGGATTTATTTGGGATTTCAATACCTACGAGAGATTTACCTGGTATGGGTGCCTCTATACGTATAGGGTGCGCTGCGAGGGAGAGGGCTAGGTCATTCTGTAATCCGACTATGCGTGAGAGCTTGATTCCCTCGGCTGGCTTCAGTGCATATCGTGTGACAGTAGGCCCGATGGTTATCTCATCCATCTCTACTTCGATGCCGAAGTTTGCGAGAGTGCGTTTTATTATGTTTGCATTTGCTTTGATGTCACCAGTGTTTGGCTTACCTTTATCTTCCTCTAGGAGTGATAATGGGGGAGGGACATATGATCCGAGTGTTGTCTTTCTCTTTCTGATGGGTATGTCTTCTTCCTCCTCCTCTGCACTTTTTGATTTTTTTGATTTAGCGAAATCATGCGGCGCACCGTCCATCAAAGCGCCGCCAGTTTCTTCCTCTTCTCCTCCCATAGAATTTTCTACTTCCTTCATTTCAGCTTCATTTAGAGCACTGTTTGTATTTTCCACTTCTTTTTTCTTGAATAATGACATGAATTTCTGCCACATTGGTAGGAGGTTTGGCTTCGCATCAAACATGATGAGGAGTGAAATAATTAAAACAGCCCCGAGCAAAACTATACTAGCATAAACATCAAAAAGTGAGACGAATGGCACCGATAATATTTCTCCGAATAATCCGCCTGCATGGTTGCCCGCGCCTGATGCTATGTCCACCATTGCGAGGCTAGAGAGTAGAAATAAAATTGCGCTCATAGTGCGTGTCCACCCGATGTCTGGTACCTCTGACTTGATGAAAGATATTCCGAGGAGTATGAGTAGGGCAGGGAGGAGGATGTATCCATAGCCGAGTATGTAGTCTAGGAACCAATAAATATTTTGCCCTGCGACACCAGCCATGTTGAAGGCCGACATAGACATGAGCAGGAACACTGCGAGTACGAAAAATACAACTGCGATGATTCCGTGTTTAGTTTGAGTTTTTAAACCGAGAGGTTTCTTGTCATTTCTTTTATCATTTTTCCCGTTCTTTTTTCCGTTTTCATTTTTAGCCATACTATTATTTTATCACAAATTTTTCTATTTAAAAAACAAAAAAATATTTTTGAATTAAAAGATTTTTTATTGAAGTGGATGAGTTCCTCCTCCCCTTAACAAGGGGAGGAACGAGGAGGGGTCTTTAAATTTAGACCCCCTCACAGCCTCCCCCTTACTAAGGGGGAGGGGAATAAAACCCCTTGCCTTTTTCTGTGTCCTATATATAATGGACAGATGTTTGAGGAAAATAAAAATCTCAAAGACCCCACAAAAAATTCTGCCATAAAAGACACCTCCTCTTCTGTTCCTGCCCCATACCAGAACACTGGCTACGGAGGTCTATCATATACCAAGACGGACAAGCTTATTACAGCCCTTTATATGGTTACAGATATCATAGAGAGCGGTGAGCCCCTCCGTAACAAATTAAGGACAGCGGGTGTAGAAATCATATCGGACATACGTAAAATAGAGAAGAATAATATAGGACATCTAGCCCATACCATAAGCGGGAGGATATCGGAAATCTTGTCCTTTTTAGAGATTGCTGGCACTATAAATATCATCTCAGAAATGAATGCCAGTATCTTGAGGAAAGAGTTCCTAGAGCTCAGTCAATCCATCAAGGATTCCACCGGTAGTGCAGGTATATCCGACAGGAGAATAAACTTAATAGAGTTTTTCAAAGAGCCTGAATTTCCTCTCCCCCTTAATAAGGGGGAGAATGAGAGGGGGTCTCTAATTTCAGACCCCTACCCAGCCTCCCCCTTATTAAGGGGGAGGGGGAATCATAAAGGACATGATAAAGGACATCAAAGCTATACAAGAATCGGTGTCCAAAAGGGAAGCACTTTAATGAAAGCTATCAAGGACATGTCCAATAGAGCTTCTAATCTGTCGGGTGTTGGACCCCCGAATTTACACGCGCATGATTTTGATTTACTAAAGAAACAACGCCGTGAAGACATAACAAATATTATCAAAATGCTTGGAGGTAGTGCCACAATAAAGGACATCAAAGACCAAACCAAAACGGTGTCATGGAAGGCCTCCACACTCGTCACCTGTAGTGAGAAGACCCTGCAGAGGGAGCTAGTATCTATGGTTCGGGATGGTGTCCTTAACAAGACCGGAGAGAAGCGCTGGAGCCGATATATTACACAGGGGAACCCCGTGTAATATATCGGTTATTGATTGTATCAATTCGTAATTCGTAATTGCTAATTCGTAATTGGCTTTAGGCCCCTATTCGTAATTCGTAATTAATAATTGATTCCGGGTTGCTTTTCAGCCAAAATTTTGCTAAGATACCTCTGTGGTTATTGGCTTAAAAAGGCGAGTTATCCACATAATATATTGCTCAATATCGGAGCTATGTATTATAATGTTATTGTGATTACAGACTGCACGCGAGTGTGTTTTGTACTCATATAGTTTTGTTTGTAAGTTATATTTATTTTGGTTCATGATTTCGTCGAAAAAATCATGAAGAAAAATAAATTGGTATGGTCATTGAAAACTGAATATAGTGTTTAGTTTTCAGTGTTTCAGCCGAAGGCTGATCAGCCTCGGGCTGAAGTAAAAAGTTCTCTGTTCGTTTTTTGTTTATCCACCACATTATCAATGTTTTCAATATTATAAATTATTGGTGGGTAGAAAATTAACGATAGAAAAATTACGCTTTTAGTTTTGTCGAAACTAATTAATGGCGTAGAAATTAGAAAAAATTTATGAGTAATTTATTAAAATCAAAATTCTTTCTAGGAGTTATGGTTCTAACAGTTATGCTCGGAGCATTTAGTGTTTTCAGTAACACTGCTGCTGCAGCTGATTGTACAATCACATCAACTTTGAAAGTAGGTTCAAAAGGCACTCAAGTTGTTTGCCTTCAAAAGGGCCTAGGTCTTACTGCAGATGGTAGCTTCGGTCCAAAGACCAAAGTTGGCGTCGTAGCTTGGCAAAAAGTTAAAGGTTTAGTAGCCGATGGAATCTTCGGTGCTAAGTCTCGAGCTGTCTTCGTATCTGGCGTAGTAGTTACTACTCCTTCAACAGGATGTACTGGTAACTTCGATCCAATTACGGGTCTTCCATGCTCAGGTGGAACAACAACCCCACAAACTGGTCCTGTCACTGTAGCTCTTGCTAATGACAATCCAGTTGCAGGTAATGTAATTTCTGGTCAAGCAACTGCTGATTTCCTACATGTTAACCTTGTAGGCACAGGTACAGTTACAAGTATGGTGTTGCAGCGTTCAGGAATTTCTGATAGCTCATCACTTACTAACGTATATCTATATGATGGTGTTAACCGATTGACTGATTCTGCTACTATCAACACAAATGGTGTTGTTACCTTTAACGGTCTAAATATTGTAGTTAGCGGTTCAAAAACTATTGCAGTGAAAGCAGATGTTGCTTCACCTAAATCTGGTTCAACCGTTGCCTTAACTCTTACTGCTTACACAGTAGCAGGAGGAACATCCGCAACCGTAAATGTTGCTGGCAATACTATGACTATTCAAGATGGTACTGGCCTTATGGCTGGAGTAGTTGTAAACAACAACACAGTAGCTGCTTCTAGTATTAGTGCAGGTACTATGGGTTATACTCTTTGGTCATCACCTTTGACTGTATCAACTAGAACGGTGTTACTAAAGAGCGCATCATTCAAGTTCGTTGGTTCAGCTCCTGCTAGTGCATTTACAAACATGAAGCTTTATGCTAATGGTGCGCAAATTGCAACATCAACAGGCGTGAATGCTATGAGCTATGTTGTATTTGATCTTTCAGGTGCTCCTTATAGTATGATTACTGGTTCTACAACCCTTGAAGTTCGAGGTGATGTAGTAAATGGTTCATACCGAGATGGTAAACTTTCAATCGAAAATGCAGCTGACTTGATGATTACTGATCCTCAGCTTGGAGTAAATGTTTCTGCTACAGGTATCCCACAAGGTACTCCAGCAGGAAAGATTACTATCTTGCAAGGTTCTCTAATCTCTCAGATTGATACAACCTTTAATGCATTAACAAGTGTTACCGGTGGAGCATCAAATGCTGTCATCGCTAGATACAAACTTACTGCTTATGGTGAAGACATGAAAGTCAGTCAAGTTATTGTGACCCCAGTTCTTGGTGGAACAATGGCTCCTGCTGCAGATGGATTGGATGGTGTTACTTTGTACTGGAATGGAGGACAAATTGGTTCATCCCAAAATGTCGGTTCAGGCAATGCTACACAAGCACTTACATTTGCTCTTGGTTCAAATCTTATTGTTCCAGCTGGAACAACAGGAGGACTCCTCGAGGTTCGTGCTAACATGAAGTCTGTCGCTGAAGGAGTAAATTACACAGGTGGTGTGATTACCGTTTCTGGTTCTATTGCTATTGGTCAGGCACAAGGTGTTGGTTCTAACGGATCTTCAGCTTCGTACCAGACAAATTCAGGAGCAGTAACGCTTTCAGCAACATCTGGTCTTACTATCTCAACAGCTGTTCTAGGTATCTCAGCAAGTAATGGATACTCAGCTCAGACATTGGGTCCTAACAGCACAGGTCAAAAGATTGCTTCGTTCTCAGTTCAGAACCAAGGTTCTTCTGAAGGACTTCGCTTTACAAACTTGGCTATTGGTTTAGTAGAACAAGATGGGACAACTGCACTTACAACGACTCCAGCTCTTTCTAACTTTACTAATTTGAGAATTTCTGAAGCTTCAGGTGTTGGAACAGTTGGTAGCCCAACAGCTACGACAAACTTCCCAGTTGATTTCACTCTTGCTCCAGGCGCATCAAAGACTATCGATGTTTTTGCTGACCTAGCATCAGATGCAACCAACGACTTCAAGGTTACTTTGTTGCCAACATTAGTTGGTGCAAGTTCAAATGTATCATTGACTCCAGGTTCTGCGACAGCAGGTCAGTTGATAACTCTTGGTTCTGGTACCTTCAACGGTCCATCCCTTGTAGTTTCATCTTCAGCTGTTGCTCAGTATGTAACTGGAAATTCAACTAGCGCAACGAAAGCAGTATTTACAATCTTGGCTTCAAGCGGAACAGCTACTATCTCTGAGCTTAAGTTTGGAATAACTGGTTCAGGCGTAACTAAGGTAACTGTAGGTAGTGTTTCAGCTGATGTTATCAGTGGTGTAGCTATTCTTCCTGTAAGTATTACAGTTCCTAATGGAGGAAGTGGAGCAACCATTGAAGCTTTAGTATCTTATAGTCCTGTAGGCGCAGGTGGTGTTGCTTCTGCAACTACCTCAACCATTGCTCTTACTTCTGTTAAATACACAATGGCTGGTACGACTACTACATTAAATTCAAGTTCAGTTCTTGCTGATTATCTTTCCGGTACACTTACTGGAGTTGATACTCAAACTATAAAGTTTGATACAACAGTCAAGCTTCGTGCCGGCATGAAGATCTCTATCAAAGATAGTGGTAATGCTACACCTGCTATTGGTATTGTTGCATCAATCGTAGATGGCACAGATGCTGTGATTGTTAAATCACAAGCAGCTGGTGCAACTGGTGGTGGTGCTGGAGCAGACGATCCTGTAACCTTTATTTCTGTTCCTGGAAATGAAATGACACTTGTCGGTTCCAAGCCTACACTAACAGTCGTTGATGCAAGCACACAGCTTATCAATGGTCTAGTGAAGGTTGGTTCTGTTACAGTCGCAGCTGATGCTAAGGGAGATGTTGCACTCAATGTGCTTCCTCTTATCTTCAACTCTACTGGTTATGTTACAGTTGCAAACGTTGCAAATAACATTGTTGTAAAGAATGCAGCAGATCAGAGTACTGTTGCTACCACAAACGCTGGCCTAACAGTAGCAGCTGGTGGTGCAAACAGTGACAACGGTCTTGTTACCTTTACTGGTGGTTACTCAATAACTGGTGGTGGTTCTGTCACATTTGACATATACACTACTGCAGCTACTGTAGCCAATGGTCCTGGTGCAAACGTTCTATCTATGAAGCTCGGAGCAGCCGCTTCACTTACATGGACTGACGTAGCTGGTAACGGTACCGTAGCAGCTAGAACAGGTGCTCTTATCAACAACTACCCAACAACTTCTTCAGTCATCAACGACTAATAAGTTAGAAGGGAATTGGTAGATAAAGTACTTAAAAATTAATTAGCTTTAAGTAGTCGATTACTTATCGCGCTAGTCCTGTAGTGAGCTTTGCTCTACTACCGGGACAACAAAAAAACCACCCTTCAATGGGTGGTTTTTTTGTTTGGGTTTTTTAAGCTTCCCCTACCCCTGGGGTAGGGGAAAACACAGCCCCGCGAAGGATTCCTTTCAAACTTTATAAAGTTTCTCTCATTTTGACTAACTTTATAAAGTTTGATAATATATATGTATGATGGATATACAACAAAAACTTAAAATTATTCAGAAAAGCCTTGGAATTACACAGACGGAACTGGCTGCTAGGTTTGGAGTTTCTTTTGTTGCCCTTAATAATTGGTGGACAGGCAAAGCTATTCCTCGCAAGAAGTCGGAAGCTCTGATAGACGATTTATTTTTAGAAGTTACCGGACAAAAAGTTATTTCAGGGGACAGACTTATGGTAAAAAAGGAGGCTTTAAAAGAAAAATCATCCAAGTATGAAAGTGTTATTGATGAAATTTTGAAAAACAAAGATATTTTTGATGAATTTGTTTTGAAACTTACATACCATAGTAATAGCATTGAGGGGAGCACTCTCACAGAACAAGACACAGCCAGTGTTCTTTTTGATAACGTCGCTTTGCCGAATAAAACCTTAGTTGAACAGCTTGAAGCAAAAAACCATCAAACAGCCTTGAATTATTTATTTAGTTATATAGCAAAAGGCGAAATAATTAATGAGGATTTAGTGTTGAAATTACATAGTATGCTTATGAATGGGATTAGAGATGATGCAGGAATGTATCGGAACCATGCTGTGAGAATTGTTGGTGTTAATTTGCCGACTGCTAACTGTGTACGGGTGCCAGACCTAATGAAGTTGGTTATTCTTGACGCAGAAAAAACAAAAGGAGATATTGTAAATGTTTCAGCTAGTGTGCATGCTCGCTTTGAACAAATCCATCCTTTTTCTGATGGAAATGGTCGGATAGGACGTTTACTTATGAATGCGATGCTTTTAAAGGCCAATTTAGCACCAGCAATTATTCGTCAAGAACAAAAACAGCTTTATTATACATATCTATACAAGGCTCAAACTAAAGATGACCAAAGCCAACTCGAAGATTTTCTTTGCGACGTTATATCTAGTGGATTTAATGTTTTAGAACGTATTAGTGAATAGAGGAAAAAAGTCTTAAATAAGACAAAAGGTGTGGGAGTTATCCACAGCTTATATACCAACCCATTTTTTATAAAACTGATATAATATATAAGTCGATTTTGTGTCCAAATTTTTTGGTCTTTTATTATTTATATATTATTATTAATTATTAATTTTAGCCTTTGGGCTGAACCGTCATAGACGGAAAAAAGTTATGAAATTTATAAAAAATGTTTTTCTCTCAGTCGGAATGCTTGTTTTCACTTTTGCATTAGTTGGAGCTCTTTCAACTAACAAAGCTGAGGCTGCAATATGTACTATAACTAACACTGGGGCTCTTACATGGGACGGCGTTCCAAACTTGGATGGTGCGGGAGGTGTTCATGGTACCGCTGTGTTCGGTAGTTGTGACGGCGGAACAACCTTTACTCCAAACGTAGGTGACACTTTGGCTATTCCTACTAACGTTGTTCTTACGATTGGTGGAAGCGCGACAGTGGGGGCAATCACTATTGCTAGCCCTGTTGCAACCAATGGAATTACTATAGGTGCAGGGACCTTGACTGTTACGGGAGCAATAACATATGCAGCAAATCTTACTGCCAATCATCAGACTATTCTTATGACAGGCACATCAAATCTTACAGCTGGAAGTATTGTTATTCCTGCCCCAGGGGCCGCTGGTAATTCAGTTGTTACTAATGCTGGTTCTGGAACATTAATTGTTGGCACTGTAGCTCTTACGGGAGGTGGTTTTGCTGGAAGATCCTCAATTGACATAGGAACTGGTAATTTTGTTTCTAACGGGCTTGTTACTATAACTGGAGGGGCTGTTGGTATCGCTGAAGTGACTGCGACCACTGGATTTTTGGATTTTAACGCTGGAGTAACATTTGTTGCTACTCTTGCACAAGCAAAAATTGAAACATCAGGAGTTGCTAGAATGCAATTCACAGGGACACTAACTGGTGCTGGGGTGATAAATCACACTGCTGCAACTACGACCGAATTTGTTGGACCTGCTACCATAAACGCCGTCCCTACTGGTACTGGTTTTAAATCAGTAGAAGTAGTTTCTGGCACCACAACACTTGGTGCGGCGCTAACAGTTGCGGGGCTTCAAGTTGATAGTGGAGCGACTTTAGCTAATGGAGGATTCTTGATTACTAATACTGGCGTAGGCACGGGAGTAAATGGATTTACTGTTAACGGAATACTTTCTGGAACAGGTGCAGTCACTTTGAGTGGCGCAAGTGTTACAATCGCTGGGACAGGAACACCATCCTTTACAGGAATATTAACTCTAGGTGGCGCTACTCCAACTTTTGCTTCTACTGCAGTTTTGACTTTTCCTGCAATTTCTATAAATATTGGAAATGGAATTGTTGTTACTAACAATGGAACAATCACAACAACAGGGGCGAATGGTATTATTGGAGGCAATGCAACATCTGAATGGATACAAGGGACAACTGGAACACTTAATTTCGGTGGTGGCACAACAACTCTTCTCTCTACTGGTAAACTTACTGCGACAGCTACAGGTAACACAGTAAATTACAATTTGGCTGGTGATCAAACAGTAAAACTCCCATCTGCTACTTACTATAATTTAACTTTAAGTGGCAGTGGAATAAAAACGAGCCCAGAATTAAAAACAACAAACCGTGTTACCAATACTCTTACTATTAGTGGGACAGCTAAAGCTAATTTTGGTGCAACAATATTATCAACAGCAAAGTATTTAGTATTAGGAAATGTTTTAGCCCGTAAGTTTTCTTGGGGATCATCTGCTTCTTCTGCGATGAACAAAAGTAATACTTTTTTTGACGTAGCTTCGGCGGGTGAAATAACACCAAGTATTGGTAGAGTCATAACTTCAAGCGGTGATATCGTTCCTGACGCAGAAACTCCTGTTGACTCAACAACTCCAGTAACTCCAACAACAACCACAACAACTACTTCAGTAGTTCCAACATTAATCATTACTGCTGTTCCTTCTACTCCTACAACAACAACGACCACCACAACCGTTGTTCCAGGATGTTCAGGAGGAAATAAGTTCAATACTTCTACTGGTGCTCTTTGTGTAAATACTATTGTAAAGACATACAATCTTGGAACAAAGACCTTGAAGAACGGAAGCAAGGGTGCATCTGTAGTAGAACTTCAGAAATTCTTGAACAAGTTCTTAAAGATGAATTTGAAAGAGGATGGAGCTCTAGGGCCAAAGACAATTGCCGTCATCAAGAAATGGCAAAAGGATCATGGTCTAACAGCTGATGGTCTAGTAGGTGCAAAGACCAAAGCCGAAATGAACAAAGAAGCCGAGAACGACTAATTTATCAAAATTTTAAATTGATAAAACAAAGCAAAAACCGCCCTACCGGCGGTTTTTGCTTGCCCCTAACTAATTTTTCCCCAAAAAATCTATCCCCAAACCTTCCCCTACCCCTGGGGTAGGGGAAAAAGCCGGTTCCTAATCTAACCCGAAACCTTCCCCTACCCCTCGGGTAGGGGAAACACACAGCCCCAGCCCCGCGAAGGTTTCTCCTTCGCGGGGCTTTTGTATTCAGTTTATTTTCTCTTGTCTCTTGTCTCTTTCTATTTTTCCCTCCACCCAACCAACCCTCCCAATTTTTCCCCTAATTCAAGTTTTCCCCTACCCGAGGGGTAGGGGAAGGAAAGAATTATCTTTTGCAGTGGCAGAGAATTTTTGTATTTATATTTCAAATTTGGTAGAATTTGAAGATGTTTGAATTAATATTCAAAATCTGGTATTTGATAGCTATTTTCCCAGTATTGATAATTTTAGATGGTTGGGAAATGTTCAAGAAATATATGGGGCGAAAGGGCTACAAGGTGGACTTGGCTTTTACCTTGTTATTTATACTTATTATAGCTTTGATAACTGTTCTATTGCTGCAATACGGGTATAAATAATTTTTTTATTTGACAAAGCTGATTTAGGTGGTAGTCTTATTGTGATTCAAGGTTCTTCGAATTCAGGGAGAGAGAGGGTCTTTTCCTGAGTCTTAGTCGGGAGCAAGTGCAGGCTGGTACCTAGCCAGATACTCCTCCTGGTAACGCGGGCCTGGCAAGGCACTGCGTTCCAGTTTGCACTTTTCCCGGATGGGGAGACTAGCGTGGCTTCCAGAGTAAAGGGAAGAATTTGAGGCCATTTCCTTCTCTGGTCTAGGCGGTCTAACCGCCGCTATTCTGGTTTCCCCGAACGTTTTATCTCTCGCTGAATGCGAGAGTCTCCAACCCGAGCGTTTCATTATGCTCGGGTTGTTTCTATTTTTATCCACTTTTTTATGAACAATGGCTTGTTGACAAAAGATATACAGGGAGTAGCATAATAGTAAGTCCGTGAGCCGAGTGGGTTTGAGGTTAGTCGAGGTTTTCCTCGGCTCACGGCAGTTCTTCGAAAGTTAGGAGGGGGTTGGGGATACCGACGAGGCATCCAACACTCGCAAGGGGGTGCAATAGTTCACCCTCAAATGG
>JBAXVQ010000054.1:0-12768 GCA_037128935.1 bacterium
GGGTTGATGGGGCTGATGAGTATCAATGTGCTGGAACGGGTGAAGGAAATCGGCATCATGCGGTCGATTGGAGCTTCGAATCGTTCGGTGTTGTCAGTATTTATTTTTGAAGGGTTGCTGATTGGGGTGATGAGTTGGTTTCTTGGGGCGTTGTTTGCGGTACCAATTGGAAGTGCATTGGCAAACATGGTGGGAAATTTATTTCTCAAAGCTCCGTTGGGGCTGACGTATTCATTTCAAGGAGCGGTGTTGTGGCTGGGAATTGTGCTGGTTATTTCCGTGCTGGCGAGCTTCTATCCGGCGTGGAATGCGACGAGGATTACGGTGCGGGAAGTATTGGCGCATGAGTAGGGGTGCACTTCCCTAAGGAATAAACAGCACTCTCGAAAACAGTGTGGAGAAAATTGACTGACTTTTCACTGGCATCGTTCCGCTATTTGTACTACTATCCACGAAGAAAAACATCCATCGTCCCTGTAAGCGTCCTTGCGAATCTCGTATCCCGCGAGTGGATGGCAACGTTGAGGGAATGTTGTCAGGCACTAGTTCTGTACTGATTCGATTGCGAGTTTCTGGCCAGATGTAGGACTGATTGATTGTGTAGGTTGTGGTGTCTAACTGCTGGGTGTCGAGAATCCATTGGGGGATTTTTTTTCCTTCCAAACTGCTCAGGACAGTGTAGTTGCTGTTTAAATTTTCTATCCAGCCGCGGTAGATACCTTGTGTACTTGCTGATGGATATATGTTGAGAAAGGCTTCTTGCCCAATGCTGACTTGCCTACTTGATGATTCTCCATACAACGTCTTTCCTGGGGAAAGAATTCGTAGGGATGCGCCAGAAGAATAGATCCCTGAGCCTTTGCCACCTCTTGTGGAAAGATCATAGATTAACACGCAGATAGATGAAGCTGGACAAGATTTTGTGAGTCGTAGGAACTGAAGTGGAACCGCTGTTGCAGTCATTGTTGGTGTTCTGGTACTTGTTATCGTTGCTGTCCCACTATTTGGTAGTTGTACTGTTTGGGTTGGGGTTGGAGAAAGGGTACTTGTCAGTGTTACGCTGGGACTGGCTGTATCGGTGAATGTTGTTGTCATAATTGTTGTTGAGGTTGGGGTTGCAGTGAATGGAACTGTGTTGGTTGCAGTAACGGTAAATAGGGGAGTTTGGGTGGGGGTATTAGTTAGAGTTGGACTAGATGTAATCGTGTTTGTGCTTGTTGTTTGAGCGGTGTTTGTCAGTGTTATGGTGCTAGTGCTTGTTGTTTCAATAAGTGTTGCAGAGTTTGTTGGCGTGCTTGTTGGCGTTGCTGTATTTATCGATGTCGCTGTGATGGTGGCAACGAGAGTATTGGTTTTTGTTTGAGTTGCTGTTAGAGAAGCGGTAACTGAAGCTGTTGTCGTTGCTGTTGCCGATATGGTCATTGTTTGGGTTGCTGTTCGGGTACTTGCTTGAGTGGTAGTGGCTGTGTTTGTTGATGTAGAAGTAGCTGTTTCTGTATTAGTTTCGCTTGCAGTTGCAGTAGTTGACGATGTCGATGTCTGAGTGTTTGTTGGGGTAGAAGTGATTGTATTTGTTGCAGTGTGTACGGGAGTTGAGGTACTTGTTTCGGTTACTGTCCATGTTTCTGTCGCAGTTGCTGTTGCAGTCTCCGTAGCAGTTTCCGTCCTCGTTGGAGTACTGGTATCGGTAACTGTAGGTGTTTCCGTAGTAGTAATAGTCAAGGTTGGCGTCAGTGTGAACGACTGAGTTTCGGTACTGGTAGCAGTAAGCGTTGCTGTTACTGTCGGGGTAACTGTGACGGTAGGATCATTGGTAAACTGCGTGTATACCGCGTTGGGATCTATGATGTACTCCCACCAGTCGTTTGATTTCCCATCGACTGATGCGCCTGCGTACTTTGGCATGTGGTCGTACCACCAAGTAAAAAAGCCGAGACTGCTACACCCCCACTCACTACAGGTCATGGTTCTTTTTGTTGGATTCTCGCTGAGATTGGGGTAGTTGTAGAAATCATCGCAAGCACTTTCTACGGGAGTAGTATTTGCCCAATCGTAATCATGCACGGAATTTGGGGCAAAGTGCACTTTTCCACAGTAATCGTAATTAAACGAGGGCGCGCTGTTTTTCTGAAGTGTAAACCTATTCCAGGTATGTGAAATGCTATTTGAATCCCATGTTTGATATACTTTTGTCATTGTGGCTTCTGTTCTATGCCCAAGGTCTTCTACCATTTCACTCACTCCACGCTCGTAACTAAATCCCATAATTGGTAGTAATTTATTGCAGGATGTACCGGTTAGTGGATTGGAATTGTAAAAGTATCCGTTTGGGCCAGCCAAACGAGATTCGTAAAATCCTCCATAAGGATAGGCCATAAGCCAAACTTCATCGATTTGTCCTGCGTTTAATTTATCGCAAAGGCCGTAGGTGTTCACGATCCAGGTGTAGTTTACGGTGTCAGGGAAATGACAGAGATAACTATCGTTGAGACAGGCAAAGAGCGTTGCTTGAGTGTAGCGAAAACCGTCTTCTTTTGGCATATAAGCATCGCCATCGGAGACTGTTCTTGTTTTTGCTATTTCATAGTTTACTCGATTGCCGCTTGTCGTTTTTACCCAGTCGATGTATTGGGTGGCAAGGGTTGCGGAGTCATTCCAGCCTTTGTATGTTGTAAGACTTTGACCGTTACTGAGTGTCGGGTTGAATGTTAGTAAATATACTTTTTTATTAAATTGCTTGGTGCTTATTTCCAGCCCCCTGCTGGTGGAAGTCTTTGCAGGATTTACAAAACTCCAAGCAGCTTGAGAAATCAGGGGGATAAGCAGAAAACTAATCAATAAAATGGTGGAAAAACTGCATAGCAAGAGGAGTTTTTTCCATGTTGTTTTTTTTGTTTTTGCTTTTTGTTTCATTTCTTAAAGGCATCATAATAGTTCAGTATCGTACCATAAAAAGCCTTAAATTTCAAGCTGTGATGTACAAAAAGTCAATTTTGTGCAAGAGAGTTAGTAGGAGGTTTTGGAGAATAGGTTTTGGACTATATTCACCTTGAGTTCGATGTAATCATGTAAGCAGAGTGTCATCCTGAGCAAATTCTGCGGTGTCGAAGGATCTCTTCGAACATTTATTGGGTGACACAGAAACCCTACCCTAGTACGAAGAGATCCTTCGCAAAAGCCTCAGGATGACACAGGCAGAATTTTGTTACATTCCTAGCATTGCTTATATCAAACTCACGTTATTTGATATCAAAACCAACCCAAATATGCATGATATTGAGTGGATCGCCATTGATGGTGTTACTAACCCAATAGGAACCTGATGCAGCTGAAATATCTTCGCGGTAACGCCCTTTTTCGGCGTTGCACGGGACTTGGAATTTCATTTTAACCGTACCGTTTTCACCTGGCAGTACGATCTTTTGAAGGAGTGTTCCGATACGGTAATTACTTACCCATGAATCGTGCTTGAAGTAACTTTTTCCACAGGATTCTCCTGGACAAGTGTCGTAGCCTAGCCAACTGGGCGCGGATTTTACTTTTGGATCTTTGTAGGTGGCGAAGGTGAATTCGTTGCTGGAATTCGCTTTGCCGTATGTACTGGAAAACCAGGCTTTTGTACCGGTGTTTTTCAGTTCTGCCCAGAAATCAATCACTGTGCAGGAAGGAATATCAAAGTAATCATCACCATCATTGGCTGTTCCTTCATAACTTGATGCAGTATATTGTGCTATCCACTCGGCTTTATACCCTAATGCGTAGAGGTCTTTCTTAGATTTCGTGTTGTCAGGTAGTGTTGCTTCGCCGGTACTTCCACCTCCTCCACTACCTCTGTTTCCTCCAGTAGATGCGGTAGATGTTGGACTAAGGGGCGGGCTGGGGGTTACCGTTGTTGTTGCAGAAGCGGTAACTGTCGGTGTTAGTGTTGTAGGCTGATACAGTGCTATAAAGGCGTATACAGGATTTGCTTCACTGGCTTCCCAGAGACTTCCCCACATAACAATAGTGCCAGTTCGGTTTGGCACAGCGTGGGCATTGGTCCAATACGATGTGCCTGGTGTCTGGTGCTCTACGGCAAACTGTTCGATGGTTTGACTTCCGTCAATCTTTACTGCAAAAATATCGTTTGCTCCTTTGCTGGTGCGAAGATTCTGACCATCACTGGCATAGCACCAGCCTGGACGTTGCAAAGCGCGGCAAGAGATATGTGTTGATGTGTAGTAGGTATCTTGGATTCCTAAGATTCCTGCCCCATCCAGCCGATTGGCAATTATATTACCGGAATTGTTGGGATCTACCATCACGAACACTTCATGTCCTTCAGCATCGAAACCAAGGTCTCCATGTTCGGAGTAATCGTTGATGTGTCTTAGAAAGTGTAAATTTCTATCATAGACGTCTATACCTCTCCCCTCCGTAGACCCTGCAATGCCCCAGTTTACAACTACATAATTCCCTGTTTGGGATAGAGAAATCCAGTCGGGCCAAGTTGAGCCAATTGCTACTTCAGAAACAATACTGTCATGTTCGATATCATAGACAATGAGTGCATTGCCAGTAGTTTTTTTTGCTTGAAAAGCTACAAATCTGTCATCATTCGTTACATTCCCCTCGCCATCTCCAATGGTGAGGGAGTTGTAGTCAGAGAACGTATGAAGGATACTTTCAGCTCCTGTTTCCGGGTTGATTTTCTTCAATTGATTATCCGTTACGGAGTAGATTGTCATAGGATCGGTGTTTGACCATACCCCTATAGGATCTGAGTTGTTTGACCATACTCCTATAGCCATTGTTATAGTACGAAGATACTGGTAGGTGTGCCCATCTAGAATCTGAATGGTGCGAGGATTGCTCATCAACATGACAAGCGATCCATCGGCATTCCATGGCTGATTTTTTGCATAATAATTGCGGAGGTATTGCTTACTACTGTTAAACGCTGCTTGATCAGCAATTCGCAGTATTGTTGTTCCGTAGAGTGCATCGGGTGTTGGAGTTAGATAGGCTGGCATTGTATTTCCACTAGGAGCTGAAGTATAGAGCAACGTTGTATCAGGTGGAAAGGTAAATACGGTAGGTTGTGAGGGAAGTGATGCAGGGGTATCCGTCGGAACTGCGGTTACGGAAGGAATAGTCAATAACCCCGAGGTGATTGTATCGGTGATGAACAAATTGTCATAGGTAAACGTTGTGTTGCTCCCTGCGCCGCCAAGCATGTTTTTAATTGCTACGAATCCTGTTATCCCCTGAAATGCTGCAGTGCTGTCCGTATTGGTAACAGCCCAGGCGATAGGTTCAGTAGAACCATCCTGCCAAAGCTTTGCCTTGATTGTTGTTGGGGTATTCCCACTAACCTGATAGCGAATGTGGTAAAACGTTCCAGGAGTAAACGTAAGTGCGGGAATCGTTGTTGTACTGAGGACTGTTTCTGCACCATTAGAACGCACCACTACAATGAGCTGTACTTGTGACGCAGTTGTAAAACGGACGTAACACCCATAACCAGTGCCATTTGCAGTGGGGGAATAGCGAGCGTATACATTGGTGTATTGATTGCCAGTGGTGGTTGGTGTATCGGAGGAAAATTCTAGGGTTGCATCAACATCTTCCAACGAAATGTTGGGTAAATATGTGCGAGGGGAGTCTGTTGTCGATGGTACAAACATCTTTCCGGTAGAACCATCGATTGACATCATTCCTACCCTGTAAAATTTATAGATATCTCCAGTATCGGTTGCTCCCCAGCCATCTTTCCAGATGCGGGTAAAGGTATCTTGACTCTGCATCGCTTCAACTTTGCTATTGGTCGCAAATAGCGTGATGGACATTATGAAGAGATACACTAGTGCCTTTATTCCTCTGATTTTGTTTACCTTCAAGTTCATAATGAAACTACCTAGGTTGTCGCGATAATTATTTATTTTTTATACTACTAACAAAATATTAGCGGCTGTAGCAGGGAATTTTGCCAAATATCATTCACTCTACTTTATATCAAACCCAACCCAAATATGCATCACCTTGAGAGGATCACCATTGACGTTGTTGTTGACCCAGAAATAGCCTGATGCGGCGGAAATATCTTCACGGTAACGCCCTTTTTCGGCGTTGCAAGGGACTTGGAATCGCATGTTTACCCGACCGTTGCTACCGGGAGCAACCGCCCGATTGGTAAGTGTTCCTATGCGATAGTCACTCACCCACGATGTGTCCTTGAAATAACTTTTTCCACAAGAGTCTCCTGGGCAAATATCGTAACCGAGCCATACTGGTGCGGACTTTACTCGAAGGTCTTTGTATGTGGCAAATGTGAATTCGTTTTGGGCTGTTGCACCTTCACTTCCACTGGCCAACCATGGTTTGTCACCAATATTTCTCATCTCAGCCCAAAAATTTATAGCTGTACAAGGAGCGACATCAAAATACTCATCTCCATCACTGGATGCACCTTCAAGGTCGGCAGCGGTATATTGAGCGATCCACTGGGCGTTGAAGCCCGCAGCGTAAAAGTTTGCGTAGGGTTTGCTGTTGTCTGGGAGTGTCGGCGGTGCGCCAACCAAAGCAGTTGTAACTGGTGTAACTGTTACCGTACTGCTACTGACTGGAGTGTTGGTTGCCGTGGGATAGTTTGTTGGGACTTGGGTTGGGGACTGGCTTCCGAAACGAAGGTACACGGCATTGGGATCAGTGATATATTCCCACCAGTCGTTTGCTTTCCCGTCGGTTGAGCCTCCTTCATTCTTAGGCATGTGACCAAACCACCAAGTGAAATACCCTAATCCATTGCATCCCCACTCACTGCAAGTCACTGTTCTTTTTGTAGGATTGATGCTCAAATCTGGATAATTTGCAAAGTCGTCGCACGTGGTTTCTGTAGGATTGGTATTTCCCCAGTCGTAATCTTTCGCTGAGTTTGGAGCGTAGTGTACACTCCCGCAGCCACTGTAGTTGTAACTTGGAGATTGTGCGCTTACTAATGCAAACTTATCCCAAGCATGGGCAGTTCTGTTTTCTTCCCAACTTCCAAAAGCCTTTGTCAAGCTAGCTTCAGTGCGGTGGCCGAGATCCTCAACCATTTCAGAAAGACCTCGTTCATAGTTGTAGCCCATGACAGGAATCAAGCGGTTGCATGAGGTGCCTACAAGAGGACCGGAATTATAGAGGTAGCCATTTGGCCCGATTAGTCGTGATTCATTAAAACCACCATAAGGATACGCAAACATCCATACTTCATCTACGGTACCGGCGTTTACTTTGTCGCAAATGCCGTATGTATTGACGATCCAGGTGTAATCAACCCCATCAGCTGGGTGGCATTTGCTGCTATCACTGAGACAGGACTGAAGTGATTCTTCGGTATATCGAAAACCATCCATCTTGGGCATAAATGCGTTGGCGTCGGTTACTGTCTGATTGGCAGTAATTGTATAGTTCACACGACCGTTACTTACTGACTGGATCCAGCTAGTATACTGATTTGCAAGGTTCTGAGGATCGTTCCAGCCTTTATCAACTGTGAGCGTTTTTCCATTGGTCAACTGAGGGTCGAAAACAAGAACGAATACTTTTTTATTAAATTGTTTTGTACTCGACTGAGCTGCCAGTGAGATTGCAGGAAATAAGGCTAGAAAGAGAAAATTTAGGCAAATGAGTGTTTGGGTAATGCGAATAGATTTGGCTTTGTTCATGAATAAAAATTGATAATAACGTTCGAAAGCATACACGAATCACAACCCATTATCAAGTAAATACAGTTAACAACTGTAATTCTCAAAATTAAATCTCTACAATATTTTTTAGATAAATCATAAAAATAAACCTATCATTTCACCAACCTATTTTCTTTTATTCCTCACCTCATCCACAATCTTTCCATCTGCAACAATCACTGCGCGAGAAACTCTTTGCGCAAGGTCGTTATCATGGGTAACCATCACAATGGTTTTCCCGCTGTCTACGAGCTTCCAGAACATTTCAAAGACTGCGTTGGCTGTTTTGGAATCGAGGTTTCCAGTGGGTTCGTCGGCAACGATCACGGGAGGGTCATTGGCTAAGGAACGTGCAATCGCTGCGCGTTGTTGTTGGCCACCTGATAGGGCTGCGGGAAGTTTTCGAGCGTCAGCGCCAAGTTCAAATTGCTCGAGGAGGTGCATTGCCCTTTCCTCTCGCTCGTTTCGAGGATACATATTGCAGAAATCCATGGGGAGCATGACGTTTTCTAAGATGGATAGTGTGGGCAAGAGTTGAAAGAACTGAAATACAACGCCTAAGGTTTTTCCGCGCCAGACGGCAACCTGCCCTTCGTTGAGTTTGTGAACGGGTGTGCCGTAGACAAATACTTCACCCGAAGTGGGGCGGTCAATTCCAGTGATCATATTGATGAGGGTTGATTTCCCACTGCCGGACTTGCCGATGACGGCGAGAAATTCGCTGTGGGTGACTTCGAGGTCAACGCCGTCGAGTGCGCGGAATGCACCGGCGGGGGTTTTGAAGATTTTTACGAGATTGCGGAGGTCGATGAGGAAACCTTCGTCCTGTTTATTGGTTTGTTCAATTATTGGCACCATTTCTGTGAACACTAACACTCCTTCGCATCTGTGAATTACCCATGCGGAGTAACTGTTTTCTGCTAAAGATCATTGTACAACATATGAAGTTCTGGTGGCAGGTATTTTTATGCTACTATTATAAGCCATGATACGGTCGCTTATGTCGCTACAACAAATTGAATCAGAGAGGTGGCTATCCAGCGACCTCCCTAGAGCCACTGCAAAATACCTATTTGCGAGAATTCGCAAACGCCCGGCAACACTGGATTCTACGGAAATATCCACGCTACGAAGGCTTTTCGATTTTAAATTCCCTCCACTTTTCACACCTCTTTCCTGGGTGCAGAGCCAAATGAGAAAGCGAGTTCTGACTTTCCATGGAATGGCGAATGTGTTAGTGGATTCGTTTCCAGCTGCGCTTCAGGGCGAGTATCTCTTACCTCCTGAACATTCCGAGCCGGTCAGGATACTTACTTCTTTTCACTTAGCGGGAAATGGTCTTGAAAAGAAGTCGAATTCAGAGCTGGAGCAATTGGCTTTTTCGATGAAGAAAAATGAATGGATGGAACGCCAGAAACTTTCTGCTGACAATCCTCTTTACCTCTCACAATTCACATCGAGAGCTTTGGAAAATGCAATGGAATTCACCAGAGTGGCCTTCTTGCTTTCCGATACTCCTTATCGACGCACCGGCGAAGGAACATGGATGCATTCCCTACGCGCTGTTACCCTTCTCGATGACCTATTGCTTAGCCTTCAACCCTTTCAACCTTCTTTGCGAGCTGCCTATACTGAGCACTTCAAATGCCTTTCATTGCTATTAGCTATCTCACATGACTGGAGAGAAGACTTAACGAAACAAGGGTTTGAGATGCGCTTAGTGGCATTTCCTGACGATGATGCGTTTGTGAGACTTGAGGCTTCAGTCCCGCTGCCTGATGAAAAAAATATTTCTGATAAAGATTTCGGAGGGCGCTCACCAAGAAACGATGTCAAACAACTGCAGAGTTGGATAAAAAGACATCAGGACGAACGAGGGAGAATCACTTTCGAGCATGTACTTCCCAAACAAATGGCAGTGCTTTTTGTGCAAATGCTTGACTGCATTTCGGCGCCAGAAGAGTGCTGTACCATCGTTGAACTTTCAAATCCTTTTGACCCGAGACCTGACTATGTGCGGGGAATCATGAGCTCACGCCTCGCACAAGCATTTTTGAAATTTTCACTTAAAGACTCTTCAGTTTCGTTGTTTAGCGACAAAGAACTAAAGGCGGAAGCATTCAAATATGCTACTTTTACCGACAGACTGCAGAAATTGGTCTCGCAGAGCACTGAGGGATTGATGGCCGCTTTGGTTGTAGCGGCTACTAAAACAGTTGACCGGCATGATAACTTTTACACCTATAAACCTCCACCAAAACGGGCCGAGCAAGATGGAAAAAGCAACAGTAATCACAAATGGCTAAAAAAAATTTTGGAAACACTCTTATTTATTACTGGTTATGAACACTTTGTTAGACACTATCTTAGCTCTCTCCAGAGTGACCCTGATGAGCTACTTGAGGTCGTAAAGACTAGGGAAACGCGATGGCAACTCAGTATTGCGGCAGTATTTCTACTCATGGGAAAACGATTTGACGACTTTTTTGATCCTATAGTGCAAACATTCACAACACCTCCTGTGCCCACAAAATGGAATCTCGACAAGAACGATGAAACTGCCGCTGATGAACCATACATGGTTGCGCCAGTGATTAACTTTGCTCTTAAACGAAATACTAGAAAAAAAGCTCATTTAAAAGGTGGAAATAGTTGGCGATTGGCTTAATTCAACCACAATCAATTACCAATATTTTAAATAAAATTTTACAAATCCTAAGCTACTACCAGCACAAACTCCTTTCCATTAAATAATATTCACCCTATCTCTACGCAATAGATAATAATTATCTAATAAATATATGTAACAAATTAAGACCATACTCGTTATAACTTCTTGTAAGTTACGGACAACCTGTTACAGCAGGTTAGAGAGTATTTTGCGAAGGCATCACAGTTATTTTCTTTATCAGGGTAAGGATAAACCTACTCCGTTTTCTATTATTCGTCGTGGTTCTTTGAGGCCAATAAATCCATTTGAACAATTTCTAAAAAATGTCTACCGAGGTGTTTCACCTGAAGCTCTTCTAGAGCGTAGTCCTCACTCTACGACATTAACTCCTCGCACTTGGATACTCACACGTTTCCATCTTGCCCATACTGAGCATGAAATGCGGCTGGTTCAAATAGAAAACGAAGTTGCCGATATCAATAGAACTTACGAGTTAACACAAGATACTGCAAGAAATCTTGCCATAAAAAAAGCAGGTGTCATTAAAGATCTCGAACTATTTTCTAGCAAAAGAACCTCTGAGTACCTACATGCTCGTACAACTCTTCTTGAGCAAGATCCACTCTATCTTTCGAAAGAGACTGCAACTGATCTTAACGAATGCCTCACCTTTACCCATGTAGCGTTTCTGCTTCAGTCAAAGGATCCATACCGCAGAACAGGTGAACGTTTTTCGCAGCACCTTGAGCGCGTATTTATTTTCTTTGATACGATGCTCAATCGGCAAGAAGTGTTGCCGCGATTTCGAAAACTACTTAGCAGAGATATGAGAAAAGCTGCTCTTATTCTTGCCATTGCCCATGATTGCAAAGAGGATCTGGAAGGTTTCTCTCTTCAATTAGAAGACATGGAAGATAACGCGAAAAGAGTTCGAGTATCGTTATCTATTCCAAATAACTTTGTCCAGCACAAAACAATTCCGCAAGGACGCTCTCCGCAAGAAGAGGTACAACTCTACACAAGTTGGATAGAAGACCATCTCAATTCAGACAATCGAATCAAGGTAAGTTTTGAGCTTGACCGAGACGTTGCTGATTTATTTCCGTTAATGTTAGAGGCTCTTACCAATCCATCAAAAGATGATCATGAAGCCACAAATCCGCATCGTACGAAACTTATTTCTACTCTAAAATCAACAACTGTAGTGAAAACACTCCTGCATGCAGTCCATCCCGAAACATCAGAAGTAGTGTTTCCAGAAACTAAATTTCAGGAAGAAGCTCAAAAGTATTTTGCATTTCAGACAAAACGTTGGAAGTTAAGAAGAAAGGGCGAGCTTGGGGTTCTAGCTGCATTGTTGGTCAGCCTTATCAAAACTTCAGATCGTCTAGATAATATGTGCACTTACGATGGCGTTCCAGAGGACAAGCTTACGACAAAACTTCATGAAAGCAAGGTCTTTATGGAACATCACGAACGTCAAGCTGTTGCGCTTTTTACCAGAGGGGTTCTCACGCACAGACTAACTCGACATTCAGTACTGGGTCCCTTGCTCAACACACTACTACGAGGAGCACATATGGAATCTGTTCTCACTGTTCCCCCTCACCATCTTCTTGACTCCTCAACTTCTAATGTTGTTTCACCGCTTCTAGGTAGGGTATGGAATAGTGCTTGTGAGCATAACCAAGCGAAAATCCCTATGGCTGCATAGTCGCTACTCTATTAACTTACTATCTCGTAAGTGAAACTCCAACCTATCCAAAAACTCTTCTTGCGATTTTCCTATCTTCTGTCTCGCCATATCTAGCGGGAAAAATTCTCCGAGGTCGACTTCGGGGAAGGATTCTATCTTTCCTGAGTTCGGCGGCCATTCCATTTCGAAGAGGTTGCTTTCGATGGAGTGGTCTTCTATCCGTTCGCAGAGGAATGCCCAGGCGTGGACTTTCTTTCCGCTTTTTTGCTTTATAAAGCCAAGTGGTAGGAAATGACCATCGGGCTTGATGCCGGTTTCTTCTTCGAATTCGCGCTTTGCGGTAGCGAGAAGGTCTTCTTCGGTTTCGATCTGCCCCTTGGGAATACCCCAGTAACCGTCGTCTTTATTAACAAAATAAGGCCCGCCTGGGTGGACGAGGAAGACTTCAAGCTGGTTTTGTTTTATCCGGTACATGAGGAGGCCGGAGCTGGTTTTTGGGGGCATGATGGTTTATAACTGTTTGTGATTTGTAGTATAGCAGGTGATGCATTGCGGATAAAACCATTTTTTAACCCCAAAAATGTGTCCTCTAGATGGCTTGCTTGACATATTCTACATATAAAGTTAGGATTCTTCTCTTATACTAAAGTGCAATTCATGAAATAATATTATATACTTTTTCTGTACCTCAA
>JBAXVQ010000055.1:0-12524 GCA_037128935.1 bacterium
ATATTGGGGATACAAGGATTTATCATATCAGGGGAGAGGTTTCAGAACAGATTACCGTAGACGAGGCTGAGGTAGTGTTTTTAAGGAGAGGCACGAAGGTCGCGATTGATGGTTTCGGGCAACCCTTGAGCAGAAGGGTTATTACCAATGCAGTTGGCTCAATAACCAGCAGGACAACAGTGCTGAGTGGTTCATGGGCAATAGGGGATCTGTTGGTGCTTGCCTCCGATGGCTTTTACAACATTTACGACATTATTGATGATGTCCGGGTGGCTGTTTCACAGAATTAGGAGATGAGTAGAGCGGTATCAAAAGTATGGGGCCGGAACATGGAGAACTTTGAAGATGATAACTCGGTCATCGTGATGAAAAGGTTGTAGCTTTATTTATTTTGATCGGTTAAGTCAATGAAAATTGTTTCAAAAAAAGGAGTAATAATATGAATTTGCTTGTCTTGCCTGGTGGAGGTAATCCCGATACATCACCGACATACCGTAAGGTTTACGAGTTGATTGCTCGTGAAGCACGAAAATACGGGTATGCTCAGGTTTACTCCGATATTCGCTGGCCGGGGCATGTCTCTTCAGGAGAAAGTTATGATAAGGTTCCTCCGTTAACACTTTCCGGGGCCGTATCTGTGGCGATCGCTGCAATAAATAATTTACCTGATGAACCCTTTACAATTCTCGGGCGTTCGTTTGGCTGTTTTGTTGCGTTGAAATTGGCAGACCATGAAAATGAACTGGTCAGGCATCCGGTCAAAAACATTTTATGGGGGCCAGATCCTTATTGGCAGCTTTGGCGAGATTTTGTAAGAGATCTCGAAGTAAATAAAGCCATAGCAAAAGAGAAGGGTTTAAAGGTTGACGCATCATCATTTGCTTCAATTGAACCAATTGAGGTACTTCTGCGCAAAATCACAATTCCAACTCTTGTCACTTCAGGTTCCCTTGATACTGGTTGTACCCCGTCATTTATGACATATCTTTCTTCCATCGCCGAGGGAAACAATATGGTCAGGGTCAACAAGATTCCCATAAATGGAGCAAAGCATGAGGTGACCGACGATGGCGATGCCTTTGTGATTGATTCGTACTGCAAAGCTCTTTTCGGGGATTAAAACAGTATGAATATTGATGGTTTCTATTTTCTTGATTGATTGACCAGATGAGAAATTATTTCCAAACACTTAACTATTCCTGTTATGAATATCAATCAGTTATTGTCGTATTTCTGGAGTTATCCCAATCCAGAGAACTATCGAGCATCCTGGGCGGTAAAAGAGAGTTTGGTATTGAAAAACAGGGTGAAAGAAGCGGAAGAAAATCCGGGATTAGGCATTGCTGTACTTTCGACGGAACTTGCATTGCAGGTTTTTGGAAAACAATCATCCAGTGATAAAATTGCTGGAAGCTTACAATGGGCAGAGTCCCGATATCCCGTAAGTTCTCCAGTGGATATAGTTGCTTCAGAGTTCTCTCAACGGCTGGCATACGGAATTGTACAACTCCGTACTGAAAGTGTTATGCCATATTTTGATACGTTTATTGATGCAGCATTCGATATTTCAACGGACATGTATTTCAATCCTGATGACTATGATTGGGTAGAAGGTATTAGCATGATGAATCAGTGTCATAAAATTTTCAAGGAAAAGAAGTGGTTCCTTGATGGTTGTCAGGACACATCTGTTTTTACGGTACTGTATGCGGCTGAACTTCTTGATCTTTATATCCCGACTGTGACGAATATACCCAAAAGGAACTTGTTCATCGAACGTCGCGCAAATGCTCTGTCGTGGTTAGCTTCCCATAATCTAAGGTTGTGGAGCGCAGGAGGGACTTTTGCAGGCTCAGAAATCCTTGACAAGCTTGTTACCAGTGCATGGATTGTTATCAGGCTTTCTCGTTTTTCAGCCCTTCCGCTACCAGAATGGCAGGATCTTTTACGAAACACCATGAGTCAGATGGTATCGTATGCTGAAAATGAAGAGACATGGGCGGGGGCTGATCCACTCTTGCGTTATCGGGTAGAAGCGCGAGTTGCGGCTGCTGCCTCAATGTATATACAGAAGATTGATGAACCGCATGGGGGCGATGTGGCGAACAGGTATCTTGCTGGCTGGCAAATATGGTGGGAGAAAAATGATCTGGATGAATCTCAATATGATTTAGCGACAGCAATCGCAGTAATGCAGGCGCTTATGCCTTACGGAGCTATGGCCTTACTGCCTATAGTTGCATCGCTTAAAAAATAATGAAAATAAAAATTCATTGTATAACCTGCTATTTCAAGAGCAGTAACAATTTTTTTGACGGATTGTTACTGCAATGTTGCTGGTAAAAGGATTCAATAAATTGACCTTTTATCATTGCTAACTAACTCCAGCTAACCGGTTATTAATATTAAGTAAAGGGGAATTTATTTTTCAGGGATATACACCCTGAAAAAGCCGGTTATCGGAGTGGCAGGGTTAATATGGTGCTTGGTATACAATGAATACAATATTTTTACAATTAGCCTTTAACGGTTTGGTGTCAGGGTTGCTTCTTGCCTTGCTTGCGGCAGGGTTTAACCTGATTTTTAATACTACACGGGTGTTTCATATTGCTCATGGCAGTTTTTATGTCGGTGGCGCTTATGCTTTTTATGCAATACTTCAGTTATTTCCGAACCAGAGCCTCTTTTTTGTTCTTCTCTCTGCCCTTGCCGCTCTTCTTATTGTCATGCTTGTTGCTTCGATGATAGAAGCTCTGATATACCAGCCGCTTGCCAGAAAAAAATCCGGTCAGGCCATTACTCTTATTTCTTCGATGGGGGTATACCTTTTTATGATCAATGGAATAGCGCTGTTGTTCGGCAACGAGACCAAAATCCTTGAGCTCCCACTTGGTGGAAGTATTTTTCTTGCCAATGTGGCTATCGCACCGATTCAGTTAGTCCAACTGGCGGTTTCTCTGATTTTTCTTGCTGGCGTGTTGTTTATTTCAAAAACCAGATGGTTTCTTGGGGTCAGGGCTATGATGAGTAATGAATCAGTTGCCTCAGTGCTTGGTGTGAACACCACGATGATAAGGTTATTGGCGATATCTATTGGCAGTGCACTGGCCGCGATTGCCGCAATTCTGACTCTTTATGATACCGGTGTTGATCCACAGGCGGGTATGGCAATCACTCTCAGTGCGGCAGTTGCCGTCATCATTGGCGGAAGTTTGTCATTACGGGGCACCATTCTTGCTTCAGTGGTTATAGCATTGCTTCAGACTGCAACAGCATGGTTTCTCTCTTCACAGTGGAAAGAGGGAATGACGTTTGTATTGCTCATACTGGTGTTTTTCTGGAGAACAGAGGGTATTGTTTCCTATAAAATGCGGGTGGAAGAACAATGAACTATCTCCTGCACATACTGGTGATGGCTGAAATATACATCATCCTTGGTTTGGCAATGAACCTGCTTGCAGGCTACTCGGGGCTACTCTCTGTTTCTCAGGCAGCTTTTTACGGGATTGGCGCTTATGCGGCAGCTCTCTTGCTGGTCAACACTGGGTACTCTTTCCCAATAGTTCTTGTTGGAGCCATTGTGATAAATATGATTGCCTGCATACCGGTGATTGCATTTTCTATCAGGTTCAGGGATCTGTTTTTTGTGCTGGCAACACTGGCATGGCAGGTTATTATTTTTACCGTGTTGTATAACTGGGTTTCGGTATCGAATGGCCCTTATGGTATCAGCGGTATTCCAAAACCAGTTATTTTCGGATACCCGTTTGAGTCACTCCCCCAATTTGCTCTGCTTGCTGGCGCTCTTTGTGCACTGGTGCTGTTGTTTTTTTACGGGCTTCACAAATCTCCATTATCCCGATACTTTCAGGGTGTCAGGGACGATCAGCTAACCATGTTGTCTTTCGGTAAAAAGCCAGGGTATTACAAAGCTATTGCCATCAGTATCTCAAGCGGTGTGTCAGCAATAGCCGGAACACTTTTTGCCTGTTATTACAGCTATATCGATCCGACCTCTTTTACCATGGATGAATCTATCCTTATTATTTCCATCGTGTTGATTGGGGGGTTGGGTACTCTTCGCGGTTCGGTGGCAGGGGCACTTTTTTATGTGCTTCTTCCCGAGGTGTTACGGTTTGTCAACGTTCCAGATGCCTTTGCCTCCAATCTTCGGATGATGATCTATGCCTTGATTCTGATTTTGATGGTTATGTTCAGGCCCTACGGTTTTTTTGGTAATTACCGATTCGAGTGAGTTATGGAGACGATTCTTGATGTCAGAAATATCACCAAGTCCTTCAATGGCCTTAAAGTTCTTCAGAATGCAAGTTTTGCAGTGCAAACTGGTACGGTTGCCGCATTTTTTGGTGAGAACGGATCAGGAAAAACAACACTTTTCCATATTATATCAGGCTTTTTAAAAGCTGATGGAGGAGACCTTTATTATAAAAACACTCCAATATCTCATCCAACACCAACTAGTGTTGCCCGGCTTGGCATCGGAAGGGTGTGGCAAAATCCAAGGATTTGCAAAAACCTCTCCGTTCTCGATAATCTGTTGCTTGCCTCAAGAAATCACCCCGGTGAACGTTTGCTGAATTATTTTGTGCGGCCCGGCCAAATCATTGATGCGGAAAAGAGTAAAAAATCAAAAGCAAAAGAGGTGGCAGGAGAGATTGCATTAGATGGAAAGCTTGGGCAAGCTGCTGGGGAATTATCTTTTGGCCAGCAGAAGCTGTTGTCTATAGGTATGCTGCTCATGAATGAAGCCTCTCTTCTCCTGCTGGATGAGCCATTTGCCGGTGTTAATGCTAAAATGATTGATCATATTTCTGAGGTCATGGAAACACTGAAAAAGCAGGGCAAGACTATCATGATGATTGAGCATAATCGGGCAAAAGCGTCATCCATCAGTGATACGCAGTTTTTTTTGTTGAAAGGAGAGATTATGCAGAAAAATGACGTGTACTTATGAACAGTCAGGTGCACATACTTCAGGTTGACAGGCTTTCTGCTGGTTATGGCCAGAGAACTGTTCTGCAGAATGTTACATTCAGCTTGAATCAAGGGGAAGTGCTGGCGATTATCGGGCAGAATGGAAGCGGGAAATCAACGCTGCTCAAAGCTCTTGCGGGTCTTGTGAACATCATAAGCGGTACTGTAATGTATAAGGGTGAGCCATTACCAGCAATGCAACCCCATCTTTTGATACAAAAAGGGATCTCAAGTTTTTTGCAAGGCGGTCTGATTCTTCCGGCGCTGACTGTCGAAGAGCATTTTGAACTTGCAGCCCGGCAATGTGGAAAAGTTTTCGACAAAAAGCTTTCAGACAAGGTTTACGAGCATTTTCCATCTCTGGGAGGGTTAAAAAAACAGCGGGCAGGTAATCTCAGCGGTGGAGAGCGGCAGATGCTCTCTTTCGGTATTTTTCTTGTTCAGGATACAAAAACATGGCTGCTTGATGAGCCAACAGCAGGCCTTGCACCGGAAATTGTGGCTTTTACCGTCGAATTCCTTGAACGGAAAAGGCGTGAAGAGGGTATAAGTATGATGTTGGTTGAGCATAACATGGATGTTGCACTCAGGCTTGCGTCACACGTCATGATTGCAAAAGAGGGAACAGTGACTCAAAAGTTTAACCCTAAAGAATTCCATAAAGAGACTTTTCTTGAAACCTTTGTATACAACTAAAAAAATAATCGTCATGAAACACCTGAAGAGTATTAAGGCTTCGGTTGTAATGCTTGCAGTGCTCATTATTGCAGGAATTTTTGCAACAGGATGTGCGCCACAACAGAAGAAAACAGAGGAGATTACCATTGGTGTCCTTTTGCCGTTGACCGGTGAACTTGCCAGCTATGGGGAACCAATGAAAAAAGGGGTTGAACTTGCGCTTGAAAAACTTGGCACAGGAGCAGGGGGGCAAGGGTACAAGTACACGCCTGTATTTATTGATTCTCAGGCTGACCCAAAAATTGCGGTTTCTGGAATGCAAAAACTGCTCTCAGTCAATGGTGCTCGCTACATTATCGGTGATGTTGGCAGTTCAACAACCCTTGCAATGGTTCCTATTGCAGAGAAAAACAAGGTATTCCTGCTTTCTCCAGGTGCCTCGACCCCAAAGTTGAGAGGAATAAGTCCTTATTTTGCAAGAAATTACCCTTCAAGCGCACAAGAGTCAATTGACGCGGCTACTTTCATTAAAGAGGTGCTTAAAAAGGATAAGGTTGCAGTGGTGTATGTGACCAATGAATATGGACTTGGTTTGGTTGAGATGTTCCAGAAAACATATACTGAACTCGGTGGGCAAGTGACCATGAAAGAGCCCTACAAATTTGAAGAGTCCGATTTCAGAACCGTTATTGCAAAGCTGCGCGAAGCAAAGCCCGACGTGATTTATCTGGCAGGCAATCAGAAAGAGATGGGAAAGTTCATGAAACAATATGGAGAAGCAGGTATTACAGCCACAATAGTTTCAAATATCAGCTTCCTTGAGCCTGATTGTATCAACGTTGCAGGAAAAACGGCAGACAGAGTCATCGTTCCACTGCCTTATTATAATCCTGAAGACCCGTCAATGAAAGGCGCTCATGAATTTGGTGTAGCGTACAAGGCAAAAACCGGCTCGTACCCTTCACTTGCAGTAGCTGTTGGTTATGATGCTATGATGCTGATGCATAAGGCGATAACTGACGGAAAAAATAATCCGGAAAAAGGGGCGGCAGCAATAAGAAACCTGAAAAAGTATGATGGCGCAATGGGCACGTTGAGCTTTACTGAAGGGGAGGTAAGCGTTCCCATGGTTTTTAAAGTGGTGAAAAACGGAAAGCCTATTGATTACAAATAACCGTGACTAACCAATAGCATCTAATAGGTAAGAGGGTGCCTTTGCTATAAGGCACCTTATCCTAAAACCTATTGGATAAATGTATGAACGTCGATTTAAAAGGCTTTACCGCGATTGTCGGAGGGTGTACTCAAGGTATCGGAAAGGCGATTGCAGAGAAATTTGCAGCTAACGGCGCAAATTTGGTGCTTCTGGCAAGAAACAGACAAAAACTCGAGAGTCTGGCTTATGAACTTCAAGAGAGGTATGGTGTTGAAACTCTTGTGGTTGTTGCTGATTTCGATAATCCTGATGAGCTGGATCAAAAAATTATAGAGTTCTTTCAAACGTACACAGGCTCTATTGATATACTTGTCAATAATGTCAGAGGGCCAATGCCAGCAGACTTGCTTGATATTACACCACTACAGATGCACCGCGTGCTTCAGCGTCATATAGTGTGCAATCATACCCTTGCATTGCACATTATCCCAAGAATGCGTAGCAAACAGTATGGCCGCATCATCAATATTGTTGATACCATCTACCATACGCCATACCCAGGTTTGGGTCTTTCAACAGTGAGAGCCTCAGAAGTTTCATGGGCTAAAGCACTATCATTTGAAGTGGCAAAAGATGGTATAACTGTTAATAATATCCTGCCAGGACCAACAGATACTGATGGGTTTAAAGAGGTCATGAAGATTATAGCCGCCGAAAAAGGCGTTACCTATGAGGAATTTAAACAATCAGTGATTGAGCTGGTGCCAGTGAAGCGATTTGCGGCTCCATCAGAAATCGCAAATGCTGCCTTATTTCTAGCCTCAAGAGAGGCTGCTTATGTGACGGGAACTAATTTAACAATAGATGGTGGATTTACCCCTTCGATATGATGTTTATGAAAGAGAGAGTCAGGAAAAGGACAATTGATGCAGCTCTGGTTAACAGACAGGATATCAAGGATTTTATGGACAGCGACGCTGACATGCGTCACCTTTTTGAGCTTCCAACGGCGATCCCGGAGGAACGGGTGGCGCTGTACAAAAAACTCTATATGGGAGTCGGCAACACCCCGTGTTATACCGTTAACTTACCGAACGATAACATTCTCAGGGTGAAGATGGAGTATGCCAACACTATGGGAAACAACCACTACTCAAGGTGCTGGATACCTTACCTCTTTATTGCTGAGACGTTGGGGGTTATTACTCCGGGAGAAACTCACTTGTTAGAGGTTACATCAGGGAGTGCCGGTATCTCGTTATCAATGGCCGCTAAATTTTTAAGCTATGAACTGACTCTTGTTATCCCCGATGAGTTACCATCCGGTCGGACAGCTCCCATGGAGTATTATGGGGCTGAAATAGTAAAGGTTACTGGTTATATCGAAGACTGCATAAAAGAATTACGTCGATTATTAATCAAATATGATTATTTTCCTTGCAACCATAGTGAAGAAAGTGCGGATATTCTTGTCAAAATAGATAGGCGTATAGCTGCTGAATACAAGTCGTCTTATGGAGTTCCTGACTACTGTGTAGTGGGATTGGGAAATGGGACGTCAACGTATGCTATTTTTGACTACTGGAGACGTTCTCCGCACACTCCTCGCTTGATAACCTACCATCCTGATGTTAATACGCACGACGTAGTTTTTGGGCTGTTTGGCCATGGCCCTAACGTTAAGCTTCGGCATATTGAGCCAGCTTTGACTCTTTCTGATGAATGTCTGAACACAACAGAAATGAGTCTTAACGAGGTAACAGAAGTGTTTTGCTTTGATACAGAGATAAGTAATTTCGGTCTTAGTTCCTTGTACGGCATGTTAATTGCAATTGAAAAAGCAAAACATGTTACAGGAAAAACCTTTATGACTATAGGCTATGACAAAAACGACCGATACGAGTAGTGCACATACCGATACGTATATTGCACTTATAACTGAATTAAAAAAGATTGATAAGTCCTATTTGCCGATTAGATATAAAGAACATGACAGCGTGGACAGTCATATAGACGACTTTCTTAAATTATTTAAAGAAACAAAGGGACTAGGTATAAAAGCTATAGCCCCAATTTTTTTTATAATTGATGATTGGAGTAAATGGGCTCTGAGTTCTGGTCATAAATATTATGCTTTAGCATTTTGTGAATTTGATCGTATTAATAATAGGTTTACTGCTGAAAACTTTTTGTATAAAAAAGGAGGGGTTGGTTTTTCAAATACTATTCTTAAATGGTTAAATGAAAGAGAACTAATTCAAGGATCTGGACAGCAGGGACGTAAAACGTTAGTTATATCATTAGGCGATGATAATGGAGATTTTGTTGATTTTGAAGGGGAACCGGAAGGAAGTGATATTATATATTGCAAAATTAATAAAAAAATAGCTAGCGAGCTTAAAAGACTATGCTCATGTGAGGAACCCCTTGAATTTATAGAAAATAATCAACCATTCAAAATTGAGCCAGAAAAAGAGCATCTTGCTATTTTAAAAAATAATAAAGACTATTTGAATAAAATATTGGATGGGTTTATAACAAAACCAGAAGATAAATCTAAAATTGGATATAATAAGCTTGATATACCGATCATACATCACTCTGTATATATAGATGAAAAGCATTATTTGTATTATTTTTTGTCAAATACCGTTTATGACCACAATACTGATTCAGGAAAAGGGCTAGGAGGCATATATATATTGGTTGAAACTGACGTAATGCCAGTGCCGACATTACAGAAAGATAATTATACTGATTTTGTTGATCTATGGGCGCAATTAACAGACAAGCTTGCTACTAGGATTATTCATTATTACGACAATAGTGAGAAGCAGAAAAACGCATTAAAGGCGGCTGTTGGGTCTATTATGGCACGTAATATGTCTCATAATATAGGGTCACATGTAACGCCTCGTACTACTGTCGATCTTGTTTATAAGAGACTTACTGATGAGCTTTATTATAAATATGATATTAAATGTAAAAATGATGAGTAATATCCAAGACAAGATTCAGATCAAGGTTTTTATGAATAAAATGATAGAGTTAATCAGTCATCTTAAAGAAAAGCTTGATAATTATACACAAAAGAAAGCAGATTTTCTTGCTGAGTTAACAACAGAACCATTAGCATCGTCAAAATCCCTGTATTTTTATAAGGAAGTTATACTGCCTTTCATTGAGAACACTCTTTTAATGGATAATCTCGGAGCTAATGAAGGGGTGAGATATCAAACGTATACAAAAAATCGGCTTATTCTGCGTGTATTTATTGATGGCAAAGAAATTTATGCAAAATATGAAGAAGGCGAACAAGGAAATATAGCTTACTATTATCCTGCAGTTCCAGTTTGTGATGAATCACCTAATCATATATCTGGTTTGCCATATATACTTCATCATATCAGTGCGGGAGTTACAGATCAGAACAAAATATTTAGGCCGCTTGCAGCTTTTGTTCTTGGTACCGATGATGTTGAAATTGATCTTCCTGGCCCACTTGGTGAACATGCAATTTATAGTTTCCTTGAAAATTTTATTCGTAATAGTGCAAAACATAACAAGGAACAATTAGAGAAACAGGAGACTGAAAAAAATCTAGAAATTAATTTGTGCTTGTCAAATATTCAGGGAGATGATCAACATTATTGTCTGCGGATATGGGATAATTATACTAAAGCGTCCAAGGATGTTAAGAGTACAGAAGGATCTGTTGAACTAATAATGAAATTGAATACTTATCGTTCTCAGAGTATTATTGGTGATGATGGAAATTTGATACGAGAAGCTTGGGGGCTTATGGAAATGAAAATATGTGCACTTCTGCTCAGTGGCAAAAAAAATTATTCACTGCTTGGACCTCAAGAATCCGGAAATATTGAAAAACAAAAACAACTTCTTGGTATTGAACGAATAAAGGAATGTAAGGGGCTTGAGGATTGTAAAGAATGTCAGCCAAATGATGACTCTCTTGTTTTTCAACTTAGAATCATGAAAACGAAAAATATTTGTGCACTTACTCATAAAAATTTAGACAATAGAAAAGCTGGTATTTATTGGTATAAAGATGTTGTTGACTTATTGAAAATACTATGGAGCACTAAAGATATTGATTCATTTGGTGCCTTTAAATTTGCTGTTTTTGATTATGATATACTTGCAAATGCTATTAATAGTCATGTTTTTTCAACGACAGAGAATAAGGATAGTGATAAGCCAACATTCGATAGATTTCTTAGCATGTTGCCCTTTCGGATTATAATTTTAAACGATAATAAAAATACTTGTGCTGATATCAATAATTTGGTTCTTCAAAAGCGTGCGATTATTGTAGAAGAAGGATATTGGCCAGAAAATGATTGGAATTCATATTGCTTAATTGCCTGGGCTTGGCGAACTTGGGTAAACGGTTATTTTCTAAGCAACAAGGAAGAAAAAAGGAAAGTATCTTTACAGATTTATCTGCAACAACAAGAGACAGAATCCCCAACAAAAAAGTGGATTGAATTAGCTAAAAAAAATTATGCAGAGGAAAACTCTGTTAACTTTACTATTTGGGGAGATAGAAATGAACAACCGACCTGTTTAGAAGGCGAATTATTTGATCATTTACAAGATAAAGATTTTATTCTTTATGATAGACATGGTTATCTACCTGGAAGTCTGCCTAGCAAAGGGATTGAAAATTTCCAATCTTATGTTTTACTTGACAAAAGATCTTCTGATTTTACCCCGATATTTAACCCATCTTTCCCTCTTATAAATGAAGAATCTCACTGGGCGTTTCCTTTTGAACTTGCCGAGGCAGGTCTATTGCGGATATTGGTTATAGACGAAAGAGTTGCCGAAAGAGCGTATGATGAACTTGATGAAGAATATCAAAAAAAAGTGCTAACGAACTTATTTGGTATTGATAAGACTTTGCGTTTTCATGCAGCTCATCTGGCAAAAATATATATTTGTACAGATTGGAGGATCAATGGCGAGACTCACCCATTGCACTCAACTATTCAACTAAAAAGAGAAAGTAAGAATCCAGAAGCAAACAATCTTCCAAGTTTGTGTTTTGCTATTAATAATAATCAACTTCTACTTGAACTGAAAACTGAGGCTAAGATAGATTCTGAAACTAAAGCCACAATTGAATATCTATCTGCTGATTTAATTGTGATTCATCAAGGTGTAATAGAAATGTGGGGAAGAAATGAAACAATTAAGGCATGGTTTAATCAACAGAAAATTTTAGATATAATACGAAACAAGATCCCATTTATTGTGATAAACTCAGGTAGAGGTATTCCTCCAAACCTTAAAAATGATGTCAAATTTCTTCCTTTTTCGCTTGTCCAAGATTTCCTTTTAGGGTCGAGAATCTCAAAGTATAGTTTTTCTAAATTGTGTATGTCTTTAACACGCCAGAAACAGGATTCCTAATTATGAAGACACTTATTATTCTTACACGGGATGAGAAAAGATCGATTAAAGATGAATTTACTAATACTTGGAGGCAAAATTCAAATGATTTTGGACTAATAGATGCGGGTAAAAATATGATTTTACTTATTCGAAGGTATCCGGAAAAAACACCTACAATGATAGCCGACGAAATTAAGACGAATCTTCCATTTGAAACGGATAGAATTGGAGTATTATATCACCAGCCTTTAAATATCGATATAAATAAAATTATATC
>JBAXVQ010000056.1:0-12504 GCA_037128935.1 bacterium
CCCCACCGCCACAATCTCCGCTTCCTTCTCTCCACGTTTCTTCACTTCCACACCACCTTTATCGAGACTACGTTTACTGATCACGATTCTCAACGGAATACCCAACAGATCGGCATCTTTAAACTTAAACCCAGCCTTCTCGCTACGGTCATCGAATAGCACTTCGATATGTTCTCTTTTCAGCTCTTCATATAATTCATATGCCTGACTGCTAATCGCCTGATCATCAAGATCCAGTCCGATTAGATGCACATGGAAAGGTGCAATCGAATCCGGCCAGATGATGCCGAATTGGTCATGATGCTGCTCTGCCGCACCAGCAACTATACGATCAACCCCAATGCCATAACAGCCCATCAGAATGAGGTTTTCTTTGCCCTGTACATCCGTATATTTCAACCCCATTGGCGCACTGTATCTTGTTCCCAATTTAAACGTATGCCCAACCTCAACCCCACGCGTTTCCTGCAGCTTACCGGTTTTACACTGCCCACAGACAAAACCAACCTGCGCACTCGCAATATCTGCAACTTTCCCACCCTGAAAATCTCGTTCGTAATTCACGTGAATCAGGTCTTTGTTGGCTTCATTTGGGCTGGTGATGAAATTGGTAACCGACGACACCGACTCATCCACAATCACGGTTGTAACTTTCTCAGAAAGTTTAATCGTAGAAATAAACCCTTTCACCGTGCCAAGTTCTTTGATTTCCTCATCAGAAACAAGTCGCAACGCGCGGAAAGGCAGCTGGTTTGCCAACTTCGTCTCATTAATTTCCAGATCGCCGCGGATCACCGCAGCAACGTATTCTTTCTCATCACCTTTGTAGATGATGGTTTTCAAAATGCGCCATGGTTCGGCTTTATGGAAAGCACTCTGTGTTGCAACGGTCAATCCTCGTTCGGCTGGAACCGTCACTTCTTCCATCGGTTTTTGTGCTTCATTTGGGTTTTTGTGCTCGCGAACAAATATGGCTTTTTCCTGATTGGCTTGGTAATTACACTGATCGCACGTAATGACGGTGTCCTCACCACTTTCCGCCCGCACCATATACTCATGAGAAAACTTCCCACCCATCTTGCCCGAATCCGCATCAACAACCAGGAAATCCAAACCACAACGACTCAATATTTTATGATACGCCCGGGTTACTTTCTCATAACTCTCATGGAGATCTTTCTCATCACGATCAAAAGAATACGCATCCATCATCGTGAATTCACGAAGACGAAGCAGCCCACCACGGGGACGAAGTTCATCACGGAATTTTAACTGAATCTGCCCAAGAATGACCGGAAGTTGGCGATACGAAGACACTTCTCTGCGCACAAGATCTGAAATAATTTCCTCATTGGTAACCGCAAGGCAGAGTTCTCGATCCTGATGATTTTTAAATTTAAACATGACCTCATCCACTTCATCCCAACGTCCCGATTCTTTCCAAAGCTCAGCAGGATGCATCACAGGCATACTTAACTGCTGTATACCTTCTTTCGAAAGTTCTTCCTCAACGATTCGTTTCACTTTTGAAAGCACAAGATACCCAAGCGGAAGATAGCTGTACAGCCCCGCTGCAGTCTGACGAATAAATCCACCACGAAGCAGTAACTGATGACTCGGAGCTTGCACGTCCTCTGGGACTTCTTTAAGCGTATTGCCGAAAAGTTGTGATTGAAGCATGAGTATTTTTTTCCTAACTTGTTCTCGTAGTAATGCTACTATCTTTTAGCCTGTTGATGCAAAGGTCGCAGTAACCTTTGTTGCTAGTTCGTAAACATTTTGTTATAAATCTTGCAACAAAGGAGCCAGAGAATTGACTAACGAAAATAACACTAAGTTTTCCCCATCCTCTTCTGCAATAGACCGAGCTTCTTCACCGTCTCCGCAACATCCGACCAGCAAAAAGCAAAACGGAGAAAACCTACACGAAGATGGTGGGATAGGTGCACCCTTGACGGTATTACATGCAGAACCCCCAAAAGCTTCAGATATTTGTAGTTCAAGCACTCCTGAAAGAATACAGATCGGAGCAGAAGCATTTACCGAAATTATCGAGATGGAAAATCAAAAAAACCCAAAACTTGCTGCTCTTAAAATAAAGAAGATAACACGATGATTCCCTATAAGATTACGTTGCAGTGCATGAAGAAGCTCTGCAAGGGTTCGGCATTGCCTCAGCTTAAACTCAATAAAAAAGAAATCAAAAAGTAGTTGACTTTTTTGTGCGATTATGCTATACCATGCTTAGTAATGGAAAAAATATTGGATAACAATAAGAATCCATACGTAGCAAAAGAACATGCTGGCATTGGGAAAGCATCTTTGCCAACTCCAAAGAATGATTCAGCTAAAAGTATACCTTCCAATAATAGCGTTTTACCCTCACAGTTTTCTGTGGAGTTAAACCAGGTTGCAAAGCCATCTATAAATTCCTATTTGCACTCATTTTCTGCTCAGAATTCACCGGCACGAGTCGTATTAAACACGCGCACAGGGCTTCGAGAGAATGAGTATCAAAAACAACCAGAAACTAACCTTCCCCAATTGAACAAACTCAAACCCTAGACTACACTGAAGAAGCAATATCCTGTACCCCATTATGTACCAGTTTATCCGCTCCTTGCTCTTCACTATCGATCCCGAAAACACCCACACCTACACAATCAATCTTGGTAAACTGTTGCAGTTGTTTGGTCCTTTGAACGCACTTTGGAGTTGGATGTTTCGCTACGAAAAGACTGCTTTGAAGACGACTCTCTGGGGACTTGAGTTTCCGAATCCGGTCGGGCTGGCCGCTGGGTATGATAAAAACGCCGAGACGTTTCGATTTCTTGAACAACTCAACTATGGCCACATCGAACTTGGTGCTGTAACCTATCACCCTCAAGCTGGAAACCCCAAACCTCGCCTCTTTCGCCTTTCTGAAGATCAAGCATTGATCAACCGTATGGGATTCAACGGCGCAGGCGCCGAGGTATTTGCCAGCAATCTGCAAAAGATTGGCACAACAAAAGCCATCAAAATGGTCAATATCGGCAAAAGTAAAATTGTAGAAAACGCAAAAGCCGTCGAAGATTACCTAAAAACATTCACCCTAGTTTTTCCTTACGCTGACGTGTTTATAGTTAATGTCAGTTCACCAAATACCCCAGGTTTACGCACACTGCAGGGGAAAGACGAACTCACGAAAATTCTCAAAGCCCTCGTGAAAAAGCGAAAAGAATTCGCTCCCACAACGCCCAAGCCAATACTGGTGAAAATTGCCCCCGATCTCACCAATTCCCAAATCGACGACGTTCTAGACGTGATAAAGAAAACAAAGATCGACGGCATAGTGGCAACCAACACCACCCTCTCCCGCCCCAAATCGCTCTTATCAAAAAATAAAGCCGAAACTGGCGGACTGAGCGGACTACCACTGAAAGACAAAGCGACTAAAATTATTCGATACATTGCGAAGAAAACTGATGGAAAACTCCCCATCATCGGCGTCGGTGGCATTTTCACCGCCGAAGATGCCTACGAAAAGATCAAAGCCGGCGCATCATTAGTGCAGATTTACACCAGCATGGTCTACGAAGGTCCTGCATTGCCAAAACGCATTTGCAAAGGGCTGGTAACGTTGATGGAGAAAAACGGTAAGCAGAATATCGCTGATGTTGTAGGAAAAAGATAAATGGGAGCATTTGTGGAGCAGGAAAAGAAAAAAAATGTTGCGGGAAAGTTTTTTTTAGGATGCGCCTACTCACTGGTTGCGACCTTTGTTTCCACACTCCTTGCCTGCTTTTTAGCCGTCGCAGCAATAATGCTTGGGTATAACGAGCAAATCGCCGGCTCAGTACTTTCCATCTCCAGTGTACTTTTTTTCTTTTTATTCGTTAGCTTTTCAGGACCAGCACTAAAAAAATTAGGTCAAAGCCGAGTTGGCAAATTCTTTATCTATCTATTTGCTAGGGTACTAGCCACAATGCTCGACATATTTGTAGCAGTCTTTGGTAAGAAGAAACGTTCACCGCGTGATAAGGAATAGTTCCCGTGGTAGTTATCCGCCCACGAACAACGCTCCTGTACCCCACCCGCCCTGCCGTTGTCCGTAGGCGGACAACTGGCACATCCTATTTTCCCAACATAAAAATCCCATACTGCGCAAAAAAGTCTGGAAACACCGTCACAATACGCCCATCCTCATCCCTCGGGTCACTTGCAACAGCAACCTCTTTTGCAATAGTAAAATCAAATGTTTTGCAAAAAGAACGGAAATCTTTCAACGGAATGACGCGGATATTTGGTGTGTCGTACCACTGGTACGGCAGTTCCTTGGAAACCGGAGCAGTACCACGAAAGAACAGCTGAAAGCGAATTGGCCAATAGCTAAAGCTGGGAAAACTCACTACACATCGTTTACCAATCCTGAGCATTTCAGTGAGCATCTTGTCGGGATGAAACACCTGCATCAGCGTCTGGCTTAAAATGATGTAATCAAACGTCTGATCAGGGTAATCTGATAACTCTTCAGTGATATCGCCTTGAATTACGGACAACCCCTTTTCGATGCACGACGAAATATTTTTCTCATCAAAATCAATTCCCGTCACTTTTGCCTGTTTCTCATCCCGAAGATATGCCATCAACTCACCAGTACCACAGCCCAGATCAAGCACCGTAGAGCCAGGTTCAATCCATGAAGCAATAATTTTCAGATCAAAACGCATATGCCGAATACCTAATTCTCTTTGTAGTATTGTACTTACTCTCTAGGGGATGTTCAAAAAAAAAGCACTTCCACCGTGTCATCCTGAGGCTTTTGCGAAGGATATCTTCGTGGCAGGGTGGGGTTTTCTGTTGCCCTGAAGGTGTTTGATGAAATCCTTCGACTCCGCGGACTTCGCTCAGGATGACGCCGGAGGGAGAGCTACCTGATTTCCTTACTCATTCTCGCCAGAAATCCTGCGATAAGTTTTGTTAACTGATCATTTGCCAGCAGAAAGGCATCATGCCCGAAATCAGCTTCGATTTCCGTGAAAGAAACGTCCAGCCCCGCCTTTTTCATCGCTTTGACCATTCTCCGAGACTCTTTTGTTCGATAAAGCCAATCAGAAGTGAAGGAAATAACCAGAAATTTCGCTTGCGTTTTCTCAAACGCTTTCACCAGCGAACCGTCACCATGCTGGTATTCCAAATTGAAATAATCTGCTGCTTTAGTGATGTAGAGGTACGAGTTAGCATCAAAACGGTCAACAAATTTTTCACCTTGATAACGGAGATAACTCTCCACCTGAAAATCCACACCAAAATCAAACGAAAAAGCCGTCTTGTCCTGAAGGTTTCTCCCAAACTTTCTCCGCATCGAATCATCGGAAAGGTAGGTGATATGCCCCACCATGCGCGCCAGTGCCAAGCCCTTTCGTGGCAGTTCCTTCCCATAATAGTTCCCCCCATTCCAGTTTGCATCCGCCACAATCGCTTGTCGTCCAACCTCATTAAATGCAATCGCCAGCGCGGAGTGCTTATACGTTGTCGCCAAAGGAATTGCCGAAGCGACCATCTCCGGATAACGCACCGCCCACTCCAACGCCTGCATCCCGCCAATCGATCCACCAAGGCAAGAAAGCAACTTTACAACACCAAGATGATCCAACAACGCCTTCTGACAACGCACCATATCGCCAATAGTCACCACAGGAAAGCTCATGCCATAAGGCATTCCCGTTTGCAGGTTTTGGCTGCTGGGCCCTGATGAACCCATGCAACTTCCGATAAAATTTGAACTAATAACAAAGTATTTATCCGTATCAATACCCTTTCCTGGGCCAATCATCACATCCCACCAACCAGGCTTCAACTCATCTTTGCTATAATACCCCGCCGCGTGAGCATCACCGGAAAGTGCATGAAACACCAGAATGGCGTTGGATTTGTCAGCGTTCAACGTTCCATACGTTTCGTACGCAATCGTGATCGGTCCAAGCTTTTCACCACTCTCAAGCACCACCTCATTACCCGGTTCAGCAAAAGTGAAAAACTGCTTTTCCACCAGCCCAACCGATCTTCCCTGTTTGTCATGTTCGCTATATTCGCTCATCGAAGAAAAGTCCGTATAGGTATCTGGAAAATACTGTAGTGATTTGGAGGGGGGAAAGCAACGGGGGGATCATTCTTGTATGGGCTTTTTGCTGTTAACTGCGAAATATGTATTTATATAAAAATCGATCACAAGGATAGGAAATGCACAAGAGACTATTAATGCAGGGCATAAATCAAGTGACATGGCCTGACTAGCTAATGGTAGTACACTTATTATGTACGTCATAACAAAGCTTGCAAGGGTTGTTAGAAACTTTTTAGGGGAAATGGTAATAGCAAATGCAATAAGAAAGATGGCTAAATTTATGCCAAATACTTCAATTGTTTCAGATGACTTTATACTTGATTCAGCCAGCACTTGAGCAATAAATGAAGCAAAAATTAGTACTGCAGAGACTAGCAAGCGATAGAATCGAAAATCTTTTTTTTCATACAATTGAAAGAGTTCTTTTTTACAATGAATTGCAATGAGGAAAACAAAGCTGAGAATAATGGAAACTAAGAGTGGTTGGTAAAGTATATAAAACAGATAAGGCGCAGAATAGACAGAATTAATAAATTTCATGAGATATCCTTTCACTAGAGGTATATTCTACAAAACAAAATGCGCCCCCACACTCCCTTTCCTCCCAAATGCCGCCTTCACCATCTCCTCCGCACAGGTCAGTATCGCCAGCAAGTCATTTGCCAGCGGGTGGGGAAGGGACAGCAGTGCTTTATTTTTAGCTGAAAGTGTAGAGAAAGATTCCATCACTGTTTCCAGACCTGAAGCAGTTCTAACAATACCAACCTGCTCCCAAAGCAGCGTTTTAATCTGGTGTCGCAGGGAAAGTAGTCTTGCTTCATTTTCAGCAGAAACAGGTGCAAACGCTTCAACTTGTGGGTGTTCGTCCCACATCATCGACCGTTCAAACGTTAGCTCCCTGATTGCCTCCGCAGCTCTTTTTGCAAAGACCAACCCTTCCAGCAACGAGTTCGATGCCAAGCGATTTGCCCCATGGACTGCGGTACAGGCGACTTCACCAACTGCAAAAATTCGATCAACGCTTGTTTTTCCACACGTGTCCGTTGCAATGCCTCCCATCTGATAATGCGCAGAAGGAGAGACGGGAATTGGTTGTTTTGCGATATCGATGCCATGTTCCATACACGTCGCCGCAATCGTCGGAAATCGTTTCAATAAGTGTTCGCTGGAAAGGTGTGTTACATCAAGCAGCACGTGGTCTGACGAATCCTTCTTCATTTCCTGCCAGATTGCTCTGGTTACGATATCCCTTGGTGCCAGCTCTTTCCTTTCGTCGTACTGTGCCATGAACGCCTCACCATGCTTGTTTCGTAAAATCCCACCCTCACCCCGCACCGACTCGGAAATTAGAAAATCCCGATCCCCTGTTTCCGCAATCGGTGGGCGAAAAGCCGTAGGATGAAACTGATAGAATTCCAAATCTTTCAACGCCAAACCAAGTTGCTTCGCCAACAAAACACCATTACCAGTCGATGTTGCTGGATTTGTAGTATGCAGAAATGCCTGCCCACAGCCACCAGTTGCAATAACAACAGCACTTGTGGAAAGTGTTTTAACCACACCATCTCGCTGCGCGAAATAGCGGAGAGCGAAGCCATTTGAAGAAATAGGTGTAATCTGAGCAACAGAGGAATATTCAATGATGGTTACATTAGCCAATTGTTTAACTTTATCAATCAGAAATTCTTCCAGTTTCTTCCCTGTCGCATCTCCACCCGCATGGATGATTCTTGGCAACGCATGTGCCGCCTCGCGCGTTCTGGCAATCGTTTCCCCATCGCGATCAAACTGCATCCCCCGTGTGATCAAATCTCTAACACACTCCGGTCCTGTTTTCACCAGAACACGCACAGCTTCCTCATCACACAGCCCATCACCAGCCACCAGCGTATCCTGCACATGGCTTTCAAACGTATCCTCATCCGCCAATACCACCGCAATCCCACCTTGCGCCCAGCGAGTACTGCCATCATCGACAGCCGCTTTGGTCAGGATGGTGACGGAAAGTGTTTCCGGCAACTGCAACGCCGTGTATAACCCTGCAACGCCGCTTCCTATAATGGTAATGTCTGAATAATGCATGAAAATCCTTGCATTTTTACTGTAGAGACATGGCATGCCTTGTCTAAAGGGAGCCCGGCAGCAGAACCCCACCCACAGAAGAAGAATTGGTATCCACCAACCCAATATCCCACACTACCACCAACCCACTGTACTCTTTCCCCTTTCCCTCGACCAGTCCGGTTTTTTTGCAGTGAAAGGTCACCGTCACATCGGCTTTGACAGCCACATTCGCAACTTCGCCCGTTGTTCCATCAAGTCCTGAAGGGATATCAACGGAAAGAATCGGCTTGTCGCAATGGTTTATTAGCGCAAAAACTTCACTAAGCGGTTTCCTGACTTCGCCAGAAAAACCAGTTCCAAACACAGCATCAATCACCAGATCAGTTTGCGAAAGTGTTGCTTCGAAACGCTCTTTCTCACTCAAGTGAAAAATAGGAATACCCATTTTTTTAACAATCGCCAACTGTTGGATCACAGAAGTCGAGAATGCATCTTCCGTATAGGTAAAGAAAACTGAAATTTTCGCACCTCTTTGCCACAGTTGCCGCGCAACCACCAAGCCATCTCCGCCATTATTTCCCTTCCCACAAACGATGACAATCTTTTTTCCACCTAAAGAATGAGCCGGTGAAAGCAAAATCGGCAACTGATTTGTTTGCACGACTTTCTGCAGAAATGCAAAACCGTAGTTAAGGAGATGGCTTGCCACTTCGGTTACACCTAGCGCAGCACGCTCCATCAGCACGGCTTCAGGAATGCCGAAGTCATCGATTGTGCGGCGATCAATCGCCCGTATCTGTTCAGCAGTTAGAACATTCATGGTCAGCTCTTTCGATGAAAATTCAACTATCTCAAGAACACACTAATCATAAAAGGAACATACACCAAAGCAAAAATTGTGCTCAACAGGACAGCAAGTGCAGCTTTTTCAGGATGAATTTTATGCAGCGACGCAAGCGCCACCGTATTCGCTGCCATGGGAACAATCGCATACAGCGTCAGAATACGGTAAGTTGCATCGTTGTAGAAATGAATAAACGACTTATCCAGAAAAATAATAGCAAAGAAAATCGCCGGCCAAAGTAGAAATTTAGTAACAAACGTTGCGCCAATAAATTTTCCATCAAACTCCACTTTAGAAAGCCCTGCAATCCCAAATCCAACCAGCATCATCCCCAGCAACGTGTACCCACCTTGAAAAGTCGTGGAAAAATCCACGTATGCGGTACCAAGTTTGAGATGCAACACATTCACCAGTAACCCAAGAAAAAATGCGTACAACGTTGGTAACTTCACCACCTTGAGCAGGCTTTCTTTCACCGTATGCTTTCCACGTGCAGTAATAAAAAACCCTACCGTATTCTCAAAAACCACCCCGCCCAGCAAAGCAAACACATATAACCCCACTACTTTCTCATCAAACAACGCAATCGCAACAGGCAATCCAAAATAACCAGTATTCCCCGACACCGCTGCAAACGCAAAAATATTCCTCGTATGATCTTTCCAAAGAAAACGGGAAAATTTGTACGCCACAATACAGCCAGCCGAAAGCAACACAAAAATCAAAACCGGAATGGAAAGGGCGCTGATGGTAATTTCCGTGTTGATCACCTTATTAAAAATCACCATTGGCGTGATGCAATAGATCACCAACTTCGCTATTTCTTCTTTGTCGGTTTTGAGGAACTTACCAGCGAGAAAGCCAATAAAAATGATGAGGTACAAGGGGATAAGTTTGATAACCAGTGTGAGAAAAATTTCCATGAAAGTTCCTAGTGTTCTTTGTTGCGGAAAAGAAAATAATAATATTTTCGTGGAAATGGTAGCAGGATTGGCTAGTGAAAGCGAATTGTGGGGAAGTAAGTGTTTATATTTTTACCATTTTGACGAAGTTGTGTACCTTCGTCGCATAGTAAGTTCTTTTAGCAATAGGAATAGAAGATATAACATGTTCAGTTGATCTATACTCAAGTTAGTAGTAAGGTAAGACCAAATTTTTGTACGGTAAGGTTTGTTTAATACTTTTTTTAGAGTGCTACAAACATGAAACTCAATTCTGTTGCAACTATAGTAAGCATTTTTCTTCTTCTAGGAGCGATATTGCTTATAATAATTAATTTTGGAATGCTCTATAGAATCTTACAGATCCCGTTCGTTTCCTTTTTTGCAATCAACTTCATTGTGTTGTTGTTTATCCTTTTAGGATGGAACTTATATACTCTTGCTTTTCACTTTGAAGGATGGAAATCTGCTCTTCGCACGATTGTATACGGTTGTGTTTTGTTAATGTGTATACTGCTTTTTTTAAAACAATGGTATCCAGAATACAAACCGGCTATGAAGGGGAAAACTGGGTATCAGTGGTACTGGGTAACTCCTCCACGCAACGAAGCTGAGAAAAAGCAAAAGCAAATGCACAAAGAGTCAGCATGTAACTATTCCTTGGAAGGATGGGGAGAAAACAATAGCTTAATATACTCAGATTCCTGCAATGGTAAACACTTTCTTTATACTCCCCAGGTTTCTGTTGCTCCTGATGAAATTGAGCTTCTTCCAAGTAATATAAGCAAAGGTAGCTGTTCTGGTAATTATCGTGACTACATTGAACGCTGGCCAGAAAACAGCGCAGAATCACCACTCCCTAAGTTTAATACGTTTCCTACGCAATTTGCATTTTCCCCTGATTGCAGCTGGGTCTCAGTTGTTACTGAGTATTTTTATGGACCTCGCGACATTATCATGGTAGCTACTACTGCAAAAAACTAACAATTGTAAGTGGTGTCAGTTTTTCAATACAGTGCAAGCTTATTTGCGGTACAGTATTTCATTTCACAACACAATGTTAAACATATACCCCGTACAAACAATCCCCACAGTCAGGATCGCAACGTAGATAACCAGCAGTTTTATCTTCAACACCTTACGAAGAATAATCATTTCCGGAAAGGAAAGGGCGGTCACGGACATCATAAACGCCAGTGCGGTACCAATCGGAAGACCCTTTTCGATCAATGACCTGACAATCGGAATAGTGCCAGCAGCATTTGAATACAGCGGAACACCAATTAGGACGGCAAAAGGTACAGCAAAGAAATTGTCCTTTCCAGCATAGGTTGCAAGCAGTTGTTCAGGTGCATAACCATGCACAACGGCTCCCAGAGCAACACCGAGCAAGACATAGGGAAATACCTTTTTTACAATTCCTTGCGTGTAGCTGATGGCATCTTTACTGCGCTGTTGCCATGTCGGGGCGGTTACCGTAGCCGTTTGCTTTGCCTTAATCTTCCACACGTAATCCTCAACCAAATGCTCCAAGTGTAGCTTTCCCAAAATATAACCCACTACAATTGCCAACCCCACACCAGAAACCACGTACAGCAACGCAGCCTTCAGCCCAAACAACCCCATAAGCAACACAAGCGCAATCTCATTCACCATCGGCGCAGAAATAAGAAAAGAAAAGGTAACACCAAGAGGCACACCAGTTTCCAAAAAACCAATAAACAACGGAACTGCAGAACAAGAACAGAATGGTGTAACGATGCCAAGTAATGCTGCAAGAATATTACCAACAACAGAGAACTTTCTGGTCAGAAACGTTTTTACCTTCTCTGGTGGGAAAAACGAGCGGATAATCGAGACCACATAAATAATCGTACACAGCAGTAGGAAAATTTTAATCGTATCGTACACAAAAAAGTTAACAGACTCGCCCAAAAGTGTTTTCCGTTGCAACGGTAGTACTGAGTACGTCAGCCAATCAGCAAACCACTGGACAGGAAGGAAAGTATCCATGAAATTTCCTACCCTTTCTGTTGGGCGATTACCGATTTGATGTCATCAGTACTAGGGACTTTTCCCGCAGCAATAACTACATCGTTGATCACCAGTGCCGGAGTGCTCATAATCCCTGCTTCCACAATGCTCGCCATATCCGTAACATACTCAACAGCACTCTCCTGCAGCCCGCTTTCCAACGCCGCTTTTTTTGTCGCCTCAAAAAGGTTTTTGCACTTTGCACAGCCGGTTCCAAACACTTGAATATTCATGGTTTTAGTTTCAATAGTTCGTAACTGTACCATCACATGATTTGCAGGTGTTTGCAAGAATTGCGTAATGCGGAGGAGTGTGTGCAACAGTTTTGGAAATCCCCCTAGCACCCTTTGAGAAAGGGGGGATAAGAAAAATCCAACCCCACCCAACCTCCCCTTCGAAAGGGGAGGAGTTATGCTCTGTAAAGCCGAAATTATCAGAAAAGACGGTAATAAACACAACGTGTCAAATCAAGTAAAAAAGACACCGAAGCAGGTGAAGAGTGAGCCGAGATT
>JBAXVQ010000057.1:0-12310 GCA_037128935.1 bacterium
AGATACTATTGGGGCGTTGGTGGCGTGGGGGATTGTGCGGTGGGGGGAAATAAAAGCAAAGTAGCTTGGCTGAGTATCAGCACTTATAGCTAACTTAATAAAAAAACAAAAATGTAACTTACACTAGAGAGCTGTCATTTTCGACGAAGGCTGTCCTCCCAGTTTATAGTCTGAGTGAGAAAAAGTGCCACAAGTATGGCAGTTTTTCTCACTCAGACTTATTAGCGGGACAATGCAATATCAGCAAAGGATACCCTCACAGTTGGTAACTTATTGAGTTAGCACTAAAAGAAATTTATTACTCGGTTACTAATGCTCTAAACTCTTCTGCTCTTTCGTTTGAAATTCCCTTACTCTTAAGTGCTGTTACCAATGTTCCAAAGCCATCTATAGCAGTAGGATTTCTTTCTCTAATACGCTGTTTATTGAGGTTGCTTTCCCTTGCTGCTCTGGCAATCTTTGTTGCTTCATAAAGATCGGTCTCGAAAGTTTTATGCATACCAAGCATAGTTCCTACTTGATTGAAATGAAGTAATCGATCTGCTAATGCGCCGCCAGTTGCGGAGACCAGCGCTAGAGAGGCTTCTACAGGGATAAGGTTTAATTGGGTATTCACTAAGGCGAATGCGATTGCACCGACTGCTAGTAAAGTTTCTGGGATTGGGAATTTTTTTGGTTTGAGACGATTATACAGGCAGGTTACTAATTGATCTTGCGTCCATGTGCCTTTTTCAAATTTCTTGATAGTATGGTTCAAACGTGCGAAACGGATGCCTTCCCTGATTAGCATTCCACCCATAAAAGGGCCGCCCAATGTTCGTAAATAGTTGTTTTCCACTGATTCTCCTTGTAACGAGGATGTTTCACCATATGATCATGCGTTTTCACACTATGGTTAGTCATAGTAGCAGACTATGACTAACTATTGCAACATACAGCACCGCATATCAGGACTACTGTTTGTCATCGGTGCTTGACAACATCATCCTTTTTTATCTAAAGTATTTCTCTTTACTATGGAAATTCTCTATGACTGGCACATTTGGGAGATCTCGATTAAGTAGTTGTCACTCGAAATTTTTTTCTTCTGCCGAAAAGGTGCTGGGGAGGGGTTCTAGGAGCCGCGTGGGGGCTGCACTTCTCAACGCTTCCGTATTGGTTGAAGTTCTTTGCAGAGAGTCGGATGGAATCCCTACTATTCTAGGGATACAAAGAAGGGCAATTGCTGTTGCGGAGTACCCACTAACTCAACAGAGGGAAGATAGAATTGTAATTGCTCTAGACTCAAGCAAACTGCTGGGAGATGCAACTTTTTTTAAAAAATTACTTGAACATCGAATTGAGCGCCTTGCGGCAAAGCAACTTGCCTGCAAAGGTAAACGAAAAGGTAGCAGAAAGAAACTAATAGATGACCTATTTACCTTAAGAAAAGTGATAACAGGCCAAATGCAGACACAAGGTGATGAGCGTCTTCAACTACCAGCTATCAGAATACGTGTCGATCGGACACTACGCTCACCAATAGAAGGGTATGGATCTTTGCAGAGAGATGGAGATACTCTTACAGCAAAGGAAATAGGAACAGTTAACCGTGCAAAAAGGCAGCTTTTGATTTTGGAAGATCCAGATGTGTTTGCGTTGTTGGTGGATGAGGTTCGGGAGAGGAAATCTTCCCCTCAACACTAGTTAGTTTTTGCCATAGCTAACCTCACTCCAAATTACATACTATGCGAAAAAAACCAAGCCCTTTAATGCAATCAGCATTGACCCACAGACAAAGGCTGCTCGATGAAATGCCACGCAACAGTAGGTGTGATGAACAAGCTATATTAGCACCAGCTAGTATATGGGACTATATGGCTCAAAGAACTTCCTGGCTGTATGATGGACAAATTAATCGTCAAACCTATCTAACGAGCACCACTATTCTAGCTATACAAGATTTAAGAAATACTGAACGCATCACTAGAGATCAATTCGTGGAAGTTATGGCAGAACTTGGTTTCACTGTGGATGAGGAAGGAAGGAAACCAACTGGCGGAGACACGAGAAGACTTTTTTAACACTACTGCTGTAATCATCTGCCTCTCAAGTCAAACTTAAGATCTACTAGTGGATTTCTCCTTTTCCCTCTCCTCTTTCTCCAACAACTCCTGCTGCATCAACTGCATGGAGATGTCGCTATCGATCATTGAGAGTGGGCGGTCTTTGAGATTGCCTTTGTAGGTTTGTGTGCCGACGGAGATGACGCCGATTTTTTTGAGGAAGGTGATGATGGTTGCGAGCATGATGGGCTCCTTGGTTGTTGGTTTTATTGTAGGCTTTTCTTAGGCACATATGCACCTACTTGCATTAATTTATATTTTATGTAACAATATCTCCTTCTATTCGTTTCAATGAAAAGAAGTAAATTAATTACGAAAATATGATTCAATAATGCTTAGAACACTATCACTTTCTGAAAATTTAGCACCAAAAAGTCTAAAAAATTTATCAGAAACATCACAAAATTTATCAAAATCAATTCGTGAAACTGCTCGAGACATTAGGGATTCAGTTGTTAAAACTGGAAAAACACTATTTTCCAGACTACAGACATTCGCCAATACCGTAGAAAACTTAGAAACTGTATTAGGGCTTCAGAATAGACTTACTCTATCCCTAATTGATGCAAATATTGCAGGAGTCATTGCAAAAGAGGCGCTCGGGACTCTCGCAAACAAAGCAGAGCAAAATATACAAAAAACAGTAACAGCAGCAGCACGTTTAAGAGACCGCGCAACTCAGTACATTCAGAAGACGACAGAAGATTTAACAAATAGCCCTCTAGGGGAAGCAATTAATCAGAAGCTTCTAGATTATAGAATTGCAGCGGTGTTGTTGACAGATAGCCTTAAACCGATTGGAAATGCTATTGAGAAAGGCTTACGTGATGCCACAACGGCAGCCACTGCGCTAGTGAACAGAGCTACTCAAGCACTTACCAAAGAATTTTCTCCGCATCGACTCAAGATGCACACTACCAGACTTGCTCTAACAATTGGGCTAATTAGCACAGTAACTAGCTACAGCTTACTTTTTCCTCAGCAGGCTTTCGCCAGCGCACAGCATGAATACTCAAACACCCGCACTTCGCCATACAATCTTTCCCAATGTACTTTAAAACCAGATGCGAGCAAAGGGGTTGGGATTGGACAAAATGGAGAATTTACCCAGTCATACTTTTTTGACTGTCGTAATCAAATTACCGAAATTAACTTCAGGCGTTATGCCAATAATGCTAAACCACAATATCTTGCTCAAGGCAGAACTGCAACATCTGAAAACAACACCCCCATACAAAACCTCAAAGCTACAAAAGTGGAGCAGGGACAAGGAATTATATCTGCAACAAGTGAACACACAGGAGTTAGAAATGAAAGAGGTCAAAAATCAGATACAGTATTTTTCATTGGTGGCAGGTCTGGAGTAATTGGTCTTGTTCGTTACGATACTGGAACAAATCAATGGATGATCTCGAAACCCGTAAATAGTCCTTTTGGCTCTCTGGGAGGTGAGGAAGTGTGGGATCCCACTACCCTTGCTCTTGGTGCTGCTGTTTTTACATTGGAAGTACCTTCTCCTAACTAGAACATCTCCGTTCTCAATATAGTACTGCACATCAAATGAATGCTTTTTTTACAAAAATTAACTTTCATTTTGTTATTTCTGAGTAGCTCTAGTTGAAAATAACCCGTTCATTTCTTACACGTTTGTTTTCCCTATCTTTTTCATACTTACCACTTTATAGTATGAGTTGAAAACCTTCTGTTTATCATACGATTCTATGTCTAGAAGAAACCTTCAAAAAAAAGACGCTTTCACTCTTGTAGAACTCATAATTGTTATCAGTGTTGTGAGCGTGCTGGCAGCGGCAGTCCTCATTGGAATCAACCCGTTGGCGCGTTTTCGTGCTGCGAGGAACAGCCGACGAGCAAGCGAAGCGGCGGATATTGCAAAGACCCTGCAGCTGTACCAAGCCGATCATAACGGCAATTACCCTCCTGCAGTTCTTTCCCTCACTCCAAATAGCTTTTCTATGATCGGCACAGGCGTGGTCAACTGCAACCAACACTGCGCAGTAGTTTCCAGTGCGACTAGTTGTATAGATCTTTCGATACTGGCCTCAGAAGGGTACATTGCCAGCATCCCCATCAGTCCGCCGGGTGATGGTGTGTGGTCAGGGGCTTTAACCGGCTACGCGGTGGAAAAGACTGGAAATGGTCTGGTGTCTGTTGTTAGCTGCGACGAGGAGTCTGGAACTGTTTCGCCGGCTGCAACCTCAACTGCGGTGATAGGTGCAACGCCGACAGCCTCCGCTACTCCAGCTTTTGCCTGCGGCAATAGTGTTGTTTATAGTGGGAAGATATACTCAACAGTGGCGGTCGGGGCGCAATGCTGGTTTGCCAGTAATCTTGATGCGGGGCTGAGAGTTGATACAGTAAATAACCAAGCAGATGCCGAGACTGGAAATTTCCAGAAATATTGCTATAACAATGACACTGGGAACTGTTCAACAAGTGGTGGACTGTATCAGTGGCACACGCTGATGGCCTTTCCACAATCCTGTGATTCCGGTGTATCTTTTTCTGTTAATGGAAATGGAACCTATAGCGGAATGTGTGGTTCGTATTCTGCAACTGTTGCGCAGCCCCATCAGGGTATTTGTCCAGCGGATTGGCATGTCTCGTCAGATGAAGAGTGGGCTTCTGCAGAAAGTTTTTTTGCTGCGGGATCATGTTCATCAAGCCGTTTGGGTATTTGGGATTGTGTTCCAGCTGGAACAGCTTTATTGTTGGGTGGAGTTTCAAATTTCAATGGAAGGCTGAGTGGATCACGTCATTATCTCGATGGTTCTACAAACTGGTTGGGGTATTTTGGCTACTATTGGTCTTCGATGCCAAATAGTAGCGCCAAAGCGGTGTTTCGCCATTTGAGTTTTGCATCCACTGGTGTTTATCGTGACGCCTATGAGCGTGGCTATGGGTTTTCTGCGCGGTGTGTGCATAACTAATCCCGCTATTTCGAGTAAAACACTGGTATTCCGTGATCGATATACACGTCTGGTACCTTGCTAAGCGAAAATCCATATGAGTAGAGTGCGTTCCTCATGAGTTCAAGTGAGGTATTGCCAGAAATAACTATCGCATCTCCCTCTATAGGGCCAATCCGCTCGAATCCTCGATTTCCCAGTGCTCTACTTAAACTGCCAAGAATATTTATCATACGAATAGTGTCCTCTATTTCTGTTGATTGCGTAGAATTTACCCTGTCTATTTCCCAAACATTACTAAGTAACCTTCCTGAACCAGGATGAAGGGGTTGCATACCTTGTTTGTTCAAAATACCACTTGAAAAAACATCATCTCTAACAGGAGGGGCTTTTCTAGGCTCAAAGGTTCTGATGTATGGCAAACCTATGCAGGCTCTTCCTTTCCCATCCCTGTCAATAATGGCAAAACCTCCTTTAACCGTTCACGCAACTGAAGCATGATAGGAAAGAGTCGACCAGTTACTTTGGCTTAAACGCTTCGCAGTCAAGGCACTATCGCGATGACGTGTTATCATCGCCAGATCCCATCCATGAGCACAAAGTGAATCAACTATGGTTCCAAGTGGTTGGTGTACTTTCTTCAACTCATGCATGGGTGCCCGCAATTTGCCAATGCTGATATGAGAGAGATATGGTGCAATAGCGTGAGCATATGCTAGTACCTCTTGAGTTGCTTTATCGCTGTTGCAAGAACTAACTATTTGAAGCCGTTGTGTTGGTATTCCTTTGCTTCTGTACGTTGTAGCAATCAACGTACTTACCACTGGCATCATCATAAGAGCAAATCTGATGGTATTGATTTGTTGACTTAGGTTTCTCTCATTTCTTATCCCTACGCCACAATCGAGTACAATCGCTCCTTCTGGAAATGTACGCCCAATCTCAAATCCTGTCTGTTTTGCAAGTAATTCTAGGTCTCTGCCTCTTCTCTTTCGCTCAAATTGGTTCGCTAATAACAATCGATTTCTAAAGCTGTTGCCTTTGAAGGCACCATGATCTGAAGGATAAAGAAAAGGTCGGTTCACTACTTTATTACCATCCTCTACTACTAGAATTACATAAAGCAGCAGTAGTTACGAGTACCCAACCTTTTGCTTCGAAGACCCAATGGTTATAATCAAGTCGGCAAGTATAACGAAGGGGCAATACCGTATGCATGAAAAAATCATCACTATCGATCGCTATATCGCCGAACAGGAACATGAGTACCCTGAGGCTACGGGGGCTTTTTCTTCGATTTTGTATAATCTTGTGCTGGCGGCGAAGGTGACGTGGCGGGAGGTTTCCAAGGCGGGGTTGGTGAATATTGTGGGGTCGGCTGACCAGACAAATATCCAAGGTGAAGAGCAGCAGAAGCTCGATGTGTTCGCGAACAACGCAATTATCAAGTTTTGCCAGCAGTCGCGGGAAGTGTGTGTGATGGCGTCGGAAGAGGAAGATACCATCATCGATCTTTCTGCAAACTTTCCTGACGCAAAGTATGTGTTGTTGTTCGACCCTTTGGATGGGTCATCTAATATTGATGTGAATGCTCCGATCGGAACTATTTTCTCCATCTATCGACGCGTTGGGGCAAGCGAGCTCACTGAAGAGTGTCTGCAACCGGGGATCAAACAGGTTGCGGCGGGGTACATTATCTTTGGATCTTCAACGATGTTGGTCTACACCACGGGACGCGGAACGCATGGCTTCACGCTTGACCCGAGTATAGGTGAGTTTTTGCTTTCCCATCCTGACATTCGTATTCCTGAAAAGGGCACCATCTATAGTTGCAACGAGGGAAATTTCAGTAAGTGGAACGAATCGGTGAAACAGTATGTGCAGTGGGTAAAAGAATCTGATGCAGGAACAAAACGCCCCTACAAAGCTCGTTACATAGGCTCACTCATCGCTGACGTACACCGCACGCTGCTCAAAGGCGGCATCTTCGCCTACCCTGCTGAGATCAAAACGCCAAAAGGCAAACTGCGCCTCTGCTATGAAGCGAACCCGATGGCATTTGTGGTTGAGCAGGCGGGCGGGATGGGTGTGAACGAACAGGGGCAACGGATTTTGGAGCAAAAACCTTCGGAATTGCACGAGCGGACGTCGTTGTATCTGGGTAGTGTGCAAAATATCGAAGAGTTGGCGGGATTTCTGAAGGCGTAGGGAGGCGAGATTTTTCGTCTCTACACACTCTTGCCAATGTTCCAAGATTGGAATATTATAATCTTAAACGTAAAAAAGAACTATCATGCAAGTTATCCATATGCCTCTTACCAAGGCGCAAAATAATTTTAGCGAAGCATTGCGGGAAATTGAGCAAGGGAAACAGGTTATTTTCACTCGTAGAGGTAAAGCTGTTGGTGTGCTCCAGCCTTTTTCTGAGAAGGCTTTTAATGGAAAAAAAATAAGTAAGCAACTCAAAAACTACGCGGTGAAGGTTGGTACCCAAAAAGTCGATATGACAAAAACAATCAAGACACAACGTGATAACTACTAACACACTCGTTCTCGATACCAGCTTTATTTCAGCACTACTTGTTGAAAATGATGTTCACCATCAAGCTGCTCATGCAACCCTTTCTGCTCTTGAATCTCCCTATTTTTTCATCCCAATGGCAGTTATCTTAGAGCTGGGCACACTTCCTTTGGCAATTGAAAACAATGACTACTTTAATGCTATCGATCAGTTTCTTTCTGCAATTTCTTACACACTTATCGAATACGATAAAGACTTTAGTGAATATTTCATAGCTTTGACCAAACATTATGGACACAAGGTTAAACCATTTGATTTTTCGATACTTGTTTGTTGTGTCAGAGTACATGGTGAACTGTTGAGCTTTGATGAGAAGTTGCTGAACCATCTGGAGCGGGTGAAAAAAATGCCGATGCCGTAGAGACCCGATTTATCGCGTCTCAGGGGAGGTAGGGAGATACACCCAATCAGAAACACTAACTGCAGGAAGTGTTGGGTTTGGTTTTTTTGCCGAGTAGTAGTTTGTAGATGGGAAAAAATGTTTTTCAAGATCGCCTGGTTTTATAATAACCCCCAATGTGTCACTGCCAATTGCAAGATCCATTTCCGAATACATATTGTCACAAGGAAAGTTACCTAGCTTTTCTTTCAAGAGTAGATCGGTTGTAATTGCCAATAGGGTTGGTTCTAAGCAACCCTGCAAGCTAAAAGCACCAACATATAAATACTGGTCATCGCTGCTAACTGTACTGATATTGAGTTTGGGGATTTTTACTGATTTGCTGATTTGCATTGTTGCTGTAGCAATCTCGGCAATATAAAAATTGTATTCATAGCTTGGTCTTCCAGGATTTTCGTTCCATGTTGCGAAAAGATGTTCATCCACTCTGTGTAAAGAAAAATCTACAATTGGATAGTCCGGATCAGTTTTACGAGCCCTAGCAACACTTAAGTCTAAAACGACTACTTTTTCAGGGTTAGTACCTGTTTCAGAAAAGGGCAGGAAAATTTGGTTTTCAATTCGTTTGTTATCAGCTTGCTCAATCAAAAATCCTTCAGCAAGGTAGAGTTGCTTGTTAATTTCTATAATCTCTCTTGTTACTCCGTAAGTATTTCTGGTTGAGCATTTTTCGACATGGAATAGTGTTTTGCAGGAGACAATATACTGGTTGCTGCGACTATTTCCTTCTTTGTCAAAAAAGCTGATGCTCTCCTGATCGCTTCCAAAAGTTCCTGTGAAATCGGTTGCAGGTTCAATAGTAGAAACTATGATGATGTTACCAATACTATCGATAAATGGTGCCTGTAGTCCTCCGCTTGTTAATTGCAACTTTATTGCTTTTGAGTGGTTTCGCCCATCTGCTGCGATTCTTATAATGCCGACAGAGCCATCTCCCAGAATTATGGAATTATTGAAAAATGTGACAAATTCGTTGTTGTAGCTATCCCAAATGGTCTTAATTATGGTAATGCTGCTGGTATATTCTGTCAGCTGGTATGATGCTCCGAGAGTTGATTTGGCTTGATCAATTTCTGTAAAAAAGAGGTTGAAAATAGTATCGTCTCGTTTCACACCTTCGCAGTTGTTGGGACAGGTTCTGTTATCACTGGAAATGAGCACCGTCTTATCTTTGATAGAGAATAGATCGGTGTGTTGCACACTTTGGGGTATGCTAAAAGATTGTTTTGCTTGTATCCATTCTGCTTTGGTGGGGTTCGATTTGGCATCCACAGGTGTTGTATTCACCGCTGCCAAGGCAATTTTCTCGTCAAAAGGACGAGAGGGGACGCTGTCAAAGGCAAGTTTTGTTGAAGAAGTCTGTGGTAGGCTTGGAAATGCTTTGGTAATAAGTAATCCGATGAGCAAAATGGCTGCCATACTAAGGGGAATAGATAGCCAGAAAGGGAAGCTTTTAGGATTGTTTTCAGGAAGTTGGTTCATTGATGGTTCCATTTACATATTTTGTTAATTTTATAATCGAACTGCTTTTTGTATCTTGTTTTCTTCCGCACAAGAATTTCTAAGTGATGCCTTGATTTTTTAGAAAATCGTGTACTAGAGGATTTGTATGAATTATAGGTTACTATCGCACAAAATCGTAGAGACCCGATTCATCGCGTCTCGGAGGAGGTGGAAATTTGCAAATGGGGAACAACTTAGGAAATCTACGCTGGAGGCTTCTTGTAGATGCCTCCTTTTTTTTGTAGAGCAGAACAACTACTATCAGTAAAAACAGAACCTAGCCGAAGAAGTTAACTGCGTTGGTGTTGTTTCTCGCAAGCACATGTTCAACAGCTTACTGTCCTACGAAATAAAAGGAGCCCTCTGCAAGATGGCTCCAGCGAACAAAACGCTCAAGTGCGTTAGCTATTTAGTGGAATGTCTCAAGACCAAGAAGGATCCTACAAATGCGCCGCCGATGGCGAAATAGCGAACTACTTCTTTGAACCCGTTGAGGAGGGGTGAATTTCCCATGCTGAGGAGATTTTGAATAACCTGTACGCAGTCGGGGAACATGAAGTAGAGAGCAAAGCAGGCAAGAATAAAGGCGACGGGATTGCCTTTGCTGGCTTTGATGCTCCAGAGAATGCCGAGGATGAGGGAAACCACTTTTAAAATTTCGATGATTAGTCCGGTATTCATGAGTTCTTTTCCTTTGTTGGTTTCTTTATTGTACAACGGAGTGATGGTTATTTTGTTATACCAGTATTTTGGGTAGATTGGAACAGGGGGAATGACTGTTAACATTTTAATAATCCAACAAGGTCTCAGTGAATAGTAGTTTTTGTGTCATCCTGAGCGGAGTCCACGGAGTCGAAGGATCTCTTCGAACATCTTTAGGGAAATAAAAATCCACCCTTGGTTCTTGAACCCTCACCTCTGCCGTCGTCCGTGGGCGGACAACTGGCACCGTATAAAAACCCAATTTCGTAGAGACATGATTCATCACGTCTCAAGGGGATGGGGGAGTTTTGCTTTCCTGGCTGTTGTGTTAGTACCCGAACCGCCTGCCGTTGTCCGTGGGCGGACAACTGGCACATAACTACACCCACCCGCGTAATCGAACGGCCTGGGCGACACGGTCAACGGCAATGCTGTAGGCTGCATCGCGGTTGGAAAGGTTTTTGTCGTGGGCGATGGTGACTACGTTGCGGAAGGCTTGGGTGATCATGAGGTCGAGTTTTTGGTAGACTTCTTCTTCGCTCCAGTAGTAGTTCATGGAGTTCTGGACGCCTTCGAAGTAGGAAACGATGACGCCGCCGGAGTTGCAGAGGAAATCGGGGATGATAAACACGCCACGGCGGTTGAGTTCTTCGTCGGCTTCGGGTGCTGTGGGGCCGTTGGCGCCTTCTGCGATTATTTTTACGGAATGCTTAATTTTATCAATGTTGTCGGATCGGATCTGGCCATCGAGAGCGGCGGGGATGAGGACATCGACTTCGAAAGCAAGCCACTCGTCACGATCGCGTTCTTCGTATCCAGTGGGGAGTTTGCTGCGGTCTATTTCGCCGTATTGGGTGGTGATTTCTAAGAGTTTGTAAATGTCTAAGCCGGTTGGGCAGTAAATGCAACCGTTGACGTCGGAAACAGAGAGCACTTTGCCGCCCATATCGATGAAACCGAGGGCTGCGTAGCGCGCAACGTTGCCAAATCCCTGAATCGAGCAGGTTTTTCCAGCAAAATCCTGACCGAGGTGCTTGAAGGCTTCACGGATGGTGAAGACAACACCTTTGCCAGTGGCGGGTGTGCGGCCACGGGATCCACCAAATCCCAGTGGTTTGCCAGTGATGGCGCCGGGAAGATATTCACCTCGAATTTTCATAAATTCGTCAATCATCCATGCCATCATCTTGGGGTTGGTCATAACGTCAGGTGCGGGGATATCTTGCAATGGGCCGATTTGGTAGGCAATTTTCTGAATGTAGGCGCGACAGAGGCGTTCTGTTTCCCCTTCGGACATGGTTCGGGGATCGCAGATGACGCCACCTTTTGCTCCTCCTAGTGGGAGTTGGACGAGTGAACATTTCCATGTCATCCAAGTGGCAAGCGCTTTGATCGTATCAATATTTTCCTGGGGGTGGAAACGGATGCCACCTTTACCAGGGCCTATGGCTTCACTGTGGAGCACACGAAAGCCGCGGAATATTTTGGTGGTTCCATCATCCATTTTCACCGGAAAGGTAAAGGAAATTTCTCTCTGAGGTTCTCTGAGGAGCTGGTGGATGGCGGGGTCGAGGTGGAGTTTTTCGGCGACTTCATCAAGTTTCTTCTGGGCGGCGGCGAATGGGTTGAGCGTGTTTCCTGACATGGGTTCTGTTTCCTTTGTGTAAGAAAAGCCTCTACGCTTTTTCTCTCCCCATTTGTAAGGGAGAGTTGGAGGGGGGTGCATTTGCAAGAGCTTTGGAAATCCCCCTAGCCCCCTTTGTGAAAGGGGGAAGAAGAGAAATCCAACCCCACCCAGCCTCCCCTTAGGAAGGGGAGGAGCAATTCTTTATGAAAAAAAGATTTTATGCGGCTTTAATATAACAAAACTTTGGCCTGTGCTTCAATGGGGGGTTTTGAGTTTGCGCTTGATTTCATCCAATTTTGTTAGGGCTTCGATGGGAGTAAGTGCGTTGATATCCATCATTTCTAATTCCTGAAGAATGGCTGATTCTTCGGTTGTGGTGGCAAAGAGTGGCATTTGCATTTTGCTGGAATCGAGAGGTTGGGCTTTGGGCATACGGGTGGCGGGTTGTTCGCCGGTTAACTGATC
>JBAXVQ010000058.1:0-12246 GCA_037128935.1 bacterium
TTAAGTTGTTTTGGTGAAATTATTTTTGGATTGAGGTTGAAAAGAGCTGGTCAATAAAAAGTTGCAGTTGAAAGATGGTAATCTTGGAGTTCATGTAGATTACAAATGGGATTTTAGCAAATGAGCAAGTGTTTTTTGACTAGAAATAGTGGGAGTGTTATCATTTTTTTCTTCCTTAGAAAGGAATTGTCTGGTGGTCACTCACAGAAGTAAGGTGCAGGATTTATTTATATCAGTAGAATTGCTGAAAATTAAAGCAGCAAAGGGTGGTAGCGTTGCAAAACGTATCGTGGATGGTTTTGATAATCGAGTGGGAGGAAATGTGGAGCAGCTGATTTTACGGAATAGTTTGTTTAATCAAGGTATTTGTTTATCTATTCAAAAGGTAGGTTTAAATTCCTGTTGTATTAGCGGGACAGCTGTACATTTTAGTCAGTCTGGTGGCGAGCAGGAAAAGATTACTGATTTTTCTATGGTTGTGAGAAGAAAACCTGCAAGAACGGATATCTATTTAGTTGAAACCCTCTACTATGGAACGGAGTCCGCAGAAGTGTATGACAGGAAAATTAGGATAAGAGATGGGAGATTATTGAAAGTAGAAGAAAACGGCAAACAGAAAAAACTTAATCACACCGAGGAGCAACTAGTGTTGTGGGAATCACAAGCGCTATTAGAAGCTTCCGCTAACGCATTGAACAAAGTCCATGCCTCCTAAAGAGACAAGCGATGCATGATTTTAGAGTTTTTCGGTTAATTCTTATTTTTCCATATTCTGAAACCACCCCGCATACACATCTTTCAGGTTGGCACAACTGAAAAAGAACACAAAACGCTTCAGCTAGTATAAATATTGCATTCTCCTAGATCGGGAACTTTTATAATTGCCTTATATTATATAGTACAAAAAGTATTCATAAGGAGATTAGCATTCAAAATGCTTTTTACTTATCTATGTATGCATTCTCACTTATTGTGCTTGTTGGTAATATATTAAAAGTCTTGACATAATACGGTAATTATGGTACGTTGAACTGTATTTAATTATTTTGTTAATCATGACATTTGGGCAACGAGAACATAACTGGGCAGCAGTTGGGCGAGGTTTTGTTCGTTCAAGCAGAATATGGCTCTGTGATATAAAAGCAAGAAGAAGACTGAAAAAAAATTCATTTAATGGCGAACTAGATACTAATGATGGTAAAGAATTTACAGTGAGCTATATTATTGGTCGTTTAGGCACGCTTGGAAAATACGGTGCAGGAGGAAAGTTATTTGATGCATCAGAAAGAGGCTATTTAGAGAGAAATATACCAAAACAAAAACTCCATAGGAGGGCATGGCATACGGCTCAAGTCCTTTCAAGACTGAGCCCTAGAGAAGCAAAAGAACAAATTGCTGAGATTGTCACTCCCTTCACGGAAGTTACAACATTTCATGAAAAATTATTAACACGATTAACAATATTGGGAAAAGGAAAGGTAAATTATGAGCGTATTCGAGCTGAAGAAGAAAAGGCACAACTTTATAAACTGGTTGAGGAGATTTGGCAGCTGCGTGAAAAAATTAATGAACCAAATATTGAAGAACAATACATCAGTAAAATGATGCAGTTGAGTATGGAGATGCAGGTACACTACAGCACACACATGATTGCAAAGTTCATGTCACTTCCTAAATTAATGCAAAGAGAAGGACCGAGAAAAGCTGCTGCATTCTTGGCAGGTCTTGGCATTGGAACAGGAGTTGTGTTGATCAAGCATCCAGAAGCTCGTTCAGCATTATTTTCGTTACGGTCAAGAGAAAATCCAGGTGAGGGTGTCTCTGATGTAACTGATTTGCTTAATCCATCAGAAGAAATAAAGAATAAATTTTGGGAAACGGTAGTGCAACCGGTTTATGGTAATGAAGCATTTCCTTTTGAACAATGGGCTAGTCAGCTGAATGGACTTGGAGACTTGGCGAATTATTGCTATTTTCGAGAAAGAAAAAAAGATGAAACGTATGATGATTATTTTTATCGGTACTGTAAAAAATCGTTTGATACGTGTGAAAAAACAGGTACAAACTTTATTTTATACGCATTTATTCAGCAAATCAGCAGTACTATGGTTGGTGACTGGGCTGGACAACTACAAGATGTAACTATTGGGCACGTACAACAAATTCTTGGTGCAGGGGCAAGACTTTTCGGGGCTGAGACGGCTGCAAAAATGTTGGTAGCAGATAATCGCAAACCTACATCTATTCAGCAAGCTTTAGGACAGAGTTTTGCAAGAGCCTTAAGCCCAAAGCTCCCATTAAGTTGGGAGGATATGATTCGGATTGTAGGGCCAGTGACAATGGGTTGTATGGATATGCCTACAATATTTAATGCAAGAGGGCTCATGAAATCAGATGGAAAAGGTGGATTTATTGATGCTTACCCAGAGGATGTGATGCCGGCTTGGAATAGAATCAATGTTCGAAAACAAGTAGGTGAAGTACTACAAGCACAACAAGAGCTAGAAAAGCGAAGAGCAACTCTTCAAGCTGCATCATATTTGTTAATTGAAAAAAGTCCAGGTGTGTTTGATGATTTTTTTGGTTCAGTTGAAACCAACAAACAAAAACGTTTAGAGGCATTTAAGCAAATTGGGATAGCCTACGATGCTGTAGAAGACTGGCAACTCACAAACCCAACCGAAATGTGGAAAGGTATTATAGGGATACAATATTCACTTGAATCAACAAAAATTCGAGATGAGATTATTGATGATGTTATAAGTAGTTATAGTTTGCCAAATCATCCGGCAAGCAGCGACTTAGACGTAGCTCGCAGGCAGCATTTGATGGGTGATCAAATCCACAACCCTCGCTTTTTGCCATACCTTGAACAACGTTTAAAGGCAATAAATGATGTAGAAGGGCCAAAAGTACTTAAGTCAATAATAGATGCCAAAACCGTTTTTGATGCACAAGTACAAGTAATGCGAGATAAAACTTTTGAACTAGAGCTAGCTTTCGGTGAATACGAATACGACAGCGCTGTACAGGTTGAAAACAGTGTGGCTGCCATAAAAGTATGCCAGTTAAAGCTGGAAAAAAAATATGGAGCTATTGATAGGAGCAATAAAGACCAACTTGCATGGGCAATTTTTGGGGTTGCTTCTATGGTAAATATATCTCCTCTTAGCGTTCTTGTGGGTGGAATATTTGGCCGAGAAGCTTCAGTAGATCCTGTCCATGATGATGAAGGGATTTTACAACTATTAGATAAGCTCACAGCAAGACTGACATTTTCACCTCGAGAAAATGGTAAGTTTGCATTATTTCGTACTATTTTGGGTTTAGCTTCAGGAATGTTGTATGACACATCAGAAAAAATAGATGAATACGAAGGATTTTTGCAAGTGTTAAAAGGTGAAGAAGATAGCCCCGGTTTGAGAGTAGAAAAAATAAATAGTTTAGTACGTGAGCAATGTTTAGGAGCTGGTCACTCATCCATCGCAACAGGGTATGAGATTACAGAAGCATTTCAGGCGAATAGTTAGAGTTGATAACAGTAAATAATGTTTAAATCAGTACTTATCTTGTTTAAAGCATATCCCCTGCACCCAGATACTGAGGTTAGATCTCTTCGATTAAGTTTCTGGCAACTAAGACGAAATCTCTACTTTCACAACCCCAGAAACCACCCCGCATACACATCCTCCAGCTTATCACCAGTTACTTCAGGGAATGCATCGTAGAAACTTTTATCAGTGCTTGGCATGGAATCAACTACTTGCATCACTTTCTCAAAACCATACTTATCTATGAGATGATCAACAAAGTAAAGTGCAGTGTAGTAGCCAAGAAGCATTTCATCCTGGGATTTGCGTGAACGAATTGCAGCATCAACAGTATCAAGAGTGTTCATATATTTTTTGTTTTTATTACTCTTCACTGATTGATTGCGCTCTTTCTTGATACTTTCTGGGCGACATTCATACTCCGCCATACCTTCAAGAAACCAGATTGGGGTTAGTTTAAAACTCTCGTTCAGTTTCTCTTTCATGATTTCATGTGTCATCTCATGCATCGAAAGTGAGAGGAACTCAGAAAAATCTATAGAAGGTTCAGCAGAATCTATAAAGAAATAAACACGCCCTTGGTCATGAAAAAAACCGGAAAGAGGTTGTTGGTCAACAACATGGATGTTTGCAACTGTCTCATATTGCTGACGATCAGTAAAAACAAGAACAAAAATAGAAGGGTACGTCGACAGATTGAAATCACTCATGAGCTTTTGTCTGCTTTTTTCTAAAGCCGAGAGCAAGTAATGTATCTGTCCTTCTGGTGGTTGTTGATTATTTTTATAGGAAAGCAAAAAGTGAGTTTTTGCGGGCTCTAGCAGAAGAGGGTCATAAGTAAACAGCTTGCGTTCAGGAGTATTTTCGTAATTTGAGGTTTGAAAAAAAGGAAACACAAAAAACAAAAGAATAATAAGTAGAAATATACTACATCCGGACGCAAGTAAAATGAGCAGTAATCGAACTATTTTCATACGTAGACTAGTCCAAATAGAAATAATTATTAGCAGAAATGCATTACTTTTGCAAAAAAAATTTTCAAGCATATTGCGAAAAACAAGTGAATCTCAGCAATCTCAGTGGAGGCAATCACCCCAGAATCCCTATTTTGACAACCCCTGAAACCACCCCGCATACACATCATCCAGCTTTTCCCGCGTCACAGCATAAAAAGCTCTCGAAAAGTCGTACCTGCTCCTCGGCATGGAAGCAGGGATTTGCATCACTTTGGTGTAGCCGTAGGTAGTAACTAGGTAATTAGTAAATGAAAGTGATGTAGGGTATGCCAACTCTATATCTTCAACCGAGGTTTCGGTTTCCTGTGCTGAGCTCAACTTGTCTAGTGTGCTGACATGTTCTTTTAAAGAACTATTTCTCACAAAAAGATAATCTGATTTTATCCGATCAAGAGGTCTTGATTCATACTCTGCCAAGCCCTCGACAAACCATAGCGGAATATCGTTATAAAAACTAGCGAACTTTGCACTTGTAAGCTCATGCGCAAACTCATGAGCCGCAACATGATAAAAAGATCCATAATCCAGTTCTAAAAAATCTCCAAGATCAATAAAAAAAGCCAACCTTTTGCCACCACGTGATAAACCCCTCAGTGGATACCCTCGATCTACAATTCCCCCCGTCGCATCCCGAAATTGTTTTCTGTTTGTAAAAAATTCAACTGCAACAGTTGGGTATTGGGAAAATCCAAAGTCATGAAGAAGTCGTTCCCTATTCGACTCAAGAGCCGCGAGCGTATAGTTTATGTAGATTTCCGAAGGCTTTTCCTCGTTGTGATAGGTGACAGCAAAATGCTGTCTCGCACTCTCCAAAAGGTTGGGATTGTAGTCGTACTGGCCATAGCCCATTGTTGCCATGGGTTCTGGTATAGCTGTTTGGTGCGCAGTGTGTGTCGGGGTTGAGTACGCTGGTGTACTGTTGATCAACTTTTGAAGAAATGCCAGGCTATCCGGCGTATATGCAAGCCAAAGTAGCAAAAGACAGCTACCAAGCAGAAAAAAATTAAAAATTGTACGCAACTGTTTCATTGGGAACGGAAATAAAAAATATAATGTAAAAGCATATCGTACTTCTAGCACAAAAAAAAGCCCGATTTTCCAGTCGGACTTTTTTGAAAACAGATGCAGTGTTATTTCTGCTCAAACAGGCGTACTGATCGTTTAAGCGCATCAATATTGGGAGAAGCATCTTCATAAAGCGCCGCTACAACCTTCAAAGGTGTGCCCGAAGAGCTGTATCGGTAGAGACCAAAATTAGCATTGATAGTTGTGCCGGATCCAGGGAAAGAATAGGCGAGATAACAGACTTCAGTGTCTGCGCCGCCGATGTTTGGATTTTTCTTGGTAACAGCTTCAGCAGACACAAGCGTGAATTGTTCAGGAGTAACCTGGAAAGCTGTGGCATAAGCGGTCTTGTACTGGGCTGCATACTCATCGCAGACGGTTTTATCGAGCTTGATGGCGGATGTTTTCACGTAAGGTTCTGAAAACACACTAATACCATCTTTGTACACACCCTTCGTTTCATCTGGCTCAGCAAACATAGATTCAAGACCTTCTGGTGCCACCATTTCAACGAAATTTTCAGGATAGTAAAGTGTGAAGTCAGCAATCTTCGTGGAGTTACCGTTCAAATCAAAACCGTCTTTCTTCTGCTCAAACTTTTTCAAGCCAGTTGCATCAACGGTTGTTGTTGCTGCCTGATCAGTCTTCGCCCCACCACAGCTGGAGAGAAAAGTGGAAAGAGTTAAAATGCCAATTATGAGTTGCATTTTTTTTGAAAGTGAGAGGGCGTTTTTGTGCTGCATTGAGGGGATCCTTTGTTATTTAGTAGTTATGATATATGACAAGAGTTGAGGGTGCAAGGTGCCGCAAATGCTGGGTTAGATAGTTATTAGGTTGATGTTTGGGGAGTTAACTTTCCTTGAGCCGCTAAACGCTCACGGTTTAGATAGAGATCAAATGCCTCTTCTACTCTCCAATGTGTTGCAGAAAGAAGGTAGTAAAGCATTCGATTCTTACTCATTAATGACATGCCTCCCTTCCATAGCCTAAAAGCTAAATCAAAGCCTTCTGTTCCCCATTTTGACAGCCCTAAATCTTCAGTCTTTCTTTTGTATTGTTTTACTTTTTCTTCAACTAACTTTCTGGCAGGAGTTTCTCCAAGTGTTTTTGAAGCTGTTCGAGCGATAGTTGTAAGTTGAAGAGTTGTGTCGACACTTTGGTCAATCCAGTCATCTCTAAGCTGTCCAATCATTGAAAACGAAGTAGCTAAAGCTGCTAAATGTCTAACAGTATTGCTATGATCGTTTTCAGTAAGCCATGAATATTTTTTCGAGATAGCGTTAAAGTTTTCACCAGCAGGTTCAAGTAATTCTGGAAAATGTTTTACTCCAAATACCAGAGCAAGATTTGCAACAATACTAATTCCATTGGCGAGCTCTCTGTAACGAATCACTTCTTCAATACCTAGGTTGTTCGAATGAATGTTTGCAAAATTTTCTATGATTTCAACTTCCTTGGAAGTTCTAGCATATATGTTTATCGCTTCGGCTTGTTTTTCAACTGGTAAAGCTTGTAAGGTGTTTGAAAAGTTTAGACGCATTTTTTTTCTATGTTCCTGAATAGGTTGCAGCAGATGGTTTGGAAGAGTTTTTAGATCCTGAACTTCATTCTGAGCTAATTGTAAAAAAATAAGATCCTCTAGCAGTTGAAGCATTGGGCGACTTTTTAATATCCCTGTTTCTCTTGTTAACGAGGGAACTACAGTTAGAAAACCAATCAAAAAAGTTCTTTCAAGAGGTAAAATATTTGCCTTAGTGTGTTTTTCTGCAGCTATTACTTCAATTGCTCCAAGGACTCCACGAAAAAATTGCGATCTTCTAGGTGTTATTGATGGGTAGTGCTCGAAACCTGATTGAATTTGTCTTGTTGGTGAATTTTTCATCTAAATAATGTAATGTAAAAAATATCAATTGAAGATGAATAGTAGCATTGCTTTTATTAAAGAGTCAACTGGTGTTTATTTGTTAGAATAATATCTTGTTATTTTATTTTCATAAATATTTTTGTTTAAGAGTAGTTATAACTTTATAATAGTTTCAAAGAATGAGGAGGAATATATGAGTAGTGATGCTAGCAAGAATAGTCAGAAGCAACACTCCAGCCTCACCCCCGAACAATTCCACATCTGCCGCGAAAAAGGCACCGAGCAACCGTTCACCGGCAAATACGTCCACACCAAAGAAGACGGCACCTACGTTTGCGTCTGCTGCGGCAGTGCATTATTCTCCTCCCAAACCAAATTCGACTCCGGCACCGGCTGGCCAAGCTTTTGGGATGTGATCGAGAAAGGGAATGTGAAAGTAAAAGACGACTACAGCCATGGTATGCACCGCGTAGAAGTCGTTTGCGCACGTTGCGAGGCGCATCTTGGTCACGTCTTTGACGACGGCCCGCAAGATCAGACAGGGAAAAGGTACTGCATCAACTCCGCAGCACTGAATTTTAAAGAAGCTGAAAAAAGTAAGTGAAGTGGTTTCTCGCTATGCTAAGAATGCAATTATGGTGTCATCCTGAGCGAAGTCCTCGAAGTCGAAGGATCTCTTCGTGCATTCTTGGGGCAATAAAAACCCTACCAACTATGAAGGGATCCTTCGCAAAACCTTCTGGCGGACAACTACTACGTTGCCAGAGAGCTTTCTAATTTCCTACACACCCCCCCGCACACACCGCCACATCATCCATCCACACCTGCCCAGTCGCCGCCGCCGCATCAAACACGATCATCGCATTATCATCATCAACAGTGGACATAAACGTGGTATCATACCGTTTCCAATCGGTAGTCAAGGTAAAATCTCTCGTCACATAACCAGTATACGGATCCTGATTTTTCTGCAGTCCAACAGTCAATGATCGAGGTTTAGAAGCCTTCGCCCAGAATGAAAGCGAGTAAGAAGTATCCTGTTTTAACCACAAAGGCGTTTGCTCAAGTCGGAGATACCACCAGTTTGCAGCCGCTTTGGTGATGTCAAAGCGCAAAGAAGTTGTTCCGGTGTGATATGACGAAACATCCTGCTGCACTGTTCCCTCAACTGCTGGATTTTTCACTAACTTATAAAACGCCAGCGCATTTCCATAAGCATCATACTCAAACGAAGCGTTACGGATCAGATTGCTCTGCAACTGTTGGATATTGGAAAAAGCACTGCCAATCCCAGCACTACTTTTCGCTTGTATCCTGTAGTAGTAGGAAATACCCTCGGTTGCCCCTGCGTCGGCAAAAGGAGCGCTCATGTCAGTCGCTGTATCGGTGACGGTTTCCCACTTTTCATTGTCAGTCGAACGTTGAATCGAATACCAGTTTGCCCCCACCACGCCACGCCAAGTAAGAAGCGGACCTTTGGAACCGTGTACAACCTCATGCAGTACTGGTGCATTGAGTGGCGGTTGTTGTTGTGCTGTGACTTTTCTCATGCGGTTGTTATGCGTCAGGAGTTTATTTCCCACTGCCGTCATCTGCGGATCTTTTCCTGGAAAATAGAAAGCAAACGGACTACGACTTTGCTGGAACCCATAAGTATCGCTATGTCCGGAAAGATTCCCAAGCACAGTACCAGCGACCAAATTATCTGGTTGCTCAGTAGCCTTCAGAAAGCTGTCCAAGGTACTTTCTACCTGATTTGGTCTGTATAATTCCCAAGGAGAAATCCAGTCAGGAGTCCGCTGCTCAAACGACGAATTGGTCAGTAACTCACTGCCCGACGCACGATAAAACGAAGTGGTATCTAGCCAAACCTGTCCAGTCGCATCAGCGAGTCGAAACGCCAACATTGCATCATGTTCCGTTGTTGTCGCATCAAATGTGATCGGAAACAACTCCCATTTATCCGTAAGTTCCACCACCATTGGTCGCTGAAAAAGCGACACCGTCTGATCATCGCCACGAGTCAGCGCAATTTCAACTTTCCTCGGAGGATTGGCTCTTGCGTAAAACTGGATAACGTATTCAAATCCTTTCTCGATCGACAGATGTTTTTGTTGCAACTGAAGAAAGGACGCGTAGGGTGAGGTTTTTGTAACCGTCACTCGTGCCGAGCGTGCGCCATCAACCTTCAACGCCGTTTCCATATCCAAAGTGCCTTCAGGCAGGGCACTATCAGTTGCGTCAAAGTCCTCAACATACAGCACTTTTGCGGCCTGCTTCACCAGCGTCGATTGCGCCTGAAGCTGGGAAATATTCAGCGGATACGCATGCTGACCGTACAGATCGACATCCGGCACAGCAAGTATCTGCGGGTTAAATGCCATTACCGACGCCCCATCCGCCACTAACTGCTGCGGCGCAACCGATTTGATGTACGCCGAAACCTCTTTCGCCCAAGCTAGATAATGATCAGGTGACTCATAAGAAAGCTCATTTCCCAATGCCCACGCCATGATTGTCGGATCATCTTTGTATGCCACACCAGTCAGCGAGTTCACATGATTGAGCACAAACGCAATATGTTTTTCGAAATCCTGCAGCACGTCGGCGTTGGTATAAAAGTCCTCACGATTCGCAAGATTTCGCCAGTTCGTATATGTTTTTCTCCCGCCCGAAGGGAAGTTGTCGTTGTTATCCACCAAAGGAAGAATAAGCTTCAGATTGTTCTCCTTCGCCACCTTCACCGCATAGTCAAAAGAGTTCAGCGCATCCTTGTTAAAAATCCCTTGTCGTGGCTGAATACACAGCGGACATCCAACACTCAAAACACCCAGCGTTCGAACAGTATTGCTTCCCGTTTCCTTTGCCGTTAGCAGCGCATCATCAATCCGGTATTGCGAAGGAAATGTCGTCCCATCCTCATCCAACCCCAACCAAGAAATATTCGCCCCTGCAAAGGTGAACGGCATTCCTTCAAGATAGAGCGTTGTATCTTTGCGGCTCACAAACGGGCTTTTCGGTATCTGCGTTTCCACTCTGATCGGCCACCACACATGCGACCGTTTTATCGGATCACCGTTCGTTGTATTCGGCATCCAATTTGGCCCATGCGCCAGCGTGAGATCTTCACGGTAGTATCGGTCATCATATGCCGTGGTTGCAATATCTGTCGCTGAGTTTGCTGGCAGATCAGCCGGAACAGTGATGGAGAACTTGAACGTCCCAATTTCCCCAGGTTGCACAACTTTATCCACCAATGCAGCACGTGCTTTTTCCGTCTTTTTGTCAAAACTCACGCCCCACTTATCACTTGCAAACGCACTTTTCCCAAACAGTGCTGACTGCGGATCGTTGTACTCTGTCGGGGTAGAGTAGATCGAATCTTTGTACACATAAAAACCCACATATTGCGGATCAGTCAGGTCATTCGTCCACGGCAACGACCCCATATTCCGAAACTGCGCCGAGAGCTCAATTGTTTCCCCTGGATGCACCAAATGCGCCATCACTCCATCAATATTCACTGTCCCCTGATCCTGACTCACCCACGCCGATTCAAACAAATTCTGCGGAGCCGCCGCCACAAAGGCATTTGTGACCAAAAGAAATGTAGCGATGCTGAGAACGAAAAGGAGTGTATTTTTTTGTTTTGTCATGAAGCTTTTCCTATAGATAGTTATGAAGGTGCTCGATCAAGATAATGGTACAACAATCAGGGAGGGGATGGGTAGGTGGAGTGTGTGGATAATTTATTGGATTATTACGGTTTTTTTGGCTTCGTATTGCTATTTTGATCAATAAATGATATGATAAACAGATTTTCGGGAAGTAAACGTGACGTTTGAAAAACCAAATCCAGTTATAGAAAGAATAAGAGAAACATCAGCTCAGATTAGAGATGTTGTTGTGGCAAGGTTAACGCATGTTTGGCATGTTGGTAGAAGAACATTTGAAAAAGTAACACCAGTTGCACCGTGGAAAAGCATGATTAATACTAGATTGCGCCAAAATAATGATCAAACGCTATTGCAAAATCTCCTAAAAGAACAATTGCCTAGTCGTACTGAAGTTGAGCATAAAAATCAAGATAATTTAACACCAGCCTCAATTTATGAAAGAAATAAAAATGTTCAATCAAAAATACATCAGGCAGTAGATAGTAGTTTAGTTCAAATTAATGGTAATGAACTCATTGATATTACTCATGCAATACAACAACAAGAAAACGGTCTTCATGGGGTAGTCCCAGAAGCTCAATGGGGACATGGCATGACTCGAATTCCACCAAATAAAGAAGAACTAATACATCGCTATGGGCTTGCTGTAGATGCAAGTAATGATCAGGTCATGATCGCAGCCCTATATAGTATTCTCAAGGGAGAAGGTGAAGAGTTTAAAGGGGATTTTGGACCTATAGAGAGATCCCAAAATGCAGAAACGAATCAATATGCAAAATGTTGGGAAACTGGTCATTTCATTATCGTAAGAACAACAAATGAGTTTTATAAGCAAAGTTCTAGTTGGCAGCAGAAGTTAAATACAGAAGGTATTCAGGTGGTGGTTAATCTAAGCATGAATGCGTATGGCAAAGATTTAGCACGTTCATTTCCCGATATTCCTTTCATAGATTTTTCAGGGCAAAGAATTACCTAAATCGCTTTTAGGAAGCAGGTAGTTAAAGAGTTAAAGAAGGTTTGAAATACTCTATCTTATCTCTGCAACGATTCAAACACTTTCTCCCCTAATTCAC
>JBAXVQ010000059.1:0-11817 GCA_037128935.1 bacterium
CTGTCTGTCTGGTTGTATAACCTCATCATTCTCTTCAACCCCGAGGAAATCATCTTCGGCGGCGGCATCGGCCAAAACGTCCTCCCCCCACTCCTCCCCGCCCTCGAAGAAAAAGTCCGCACCCTCCTCCACGAAAGGAAATTCGCCCACATTGTTTGCCTTCGCTCGGCTCGGCTGGAAAATGCTGGATCGGTTGGGGCGGCGGTGTATGCGGGGAGAATTGTGTTTTAGAAAATTCTGAATGAACTAATGCTGGAGCCATCTTGCAGATGGCTCCTCCCATTTCCTAGGACAGCACCCCTCCGAGTTTATTTTGGGTGAAGAAAACCAATGCAGTAAATTCTTCGTTCATGTTCTATTTTAATCATCATCAACCATTCAGTTCTACGAAATAAAAGGAGGCCTCTACAAGATGCCTCCAGCCTCACCCACTCCCGGCTTTATTCCGCTGGAGCCTTCTTGTAGATGGCTCCTCCCGTTTCGTAAGACAGTATCCTTCCAAGCGATTTGTGAGAAAAGTATCAAATTCTAAAGAATTGAAAAAAACGCAATTATATGTTACAGTATTATTTGATTAAAGAAATAAATAACCATGCCCTCTGTCGTTATTGGTCAGTCAGTGAAAAATCAACCTCACTATGTCACATTTACTGTAAAAAATTGGTACTATCTTTTTGATCGCTATAATCGTTTTTCTATCCTTGAAGACTCTTTTTACTATTGCCAAAAACATAAACAACTTAAAATTTTTGCTTATGTTTTTATGCTAAACCACGTGCACTTTATTGGTTCTGCATCCGACTTATCGGCAGTGATTCGAGATATGAAAACATTTCTTTCAAAAGAGTTGCAAAGGAATATCATTGCAACAGAACCATCTCTTTGTAAACTTTTCACAGATGATCAAGGGAAATTTTCTCTTTGGCAACCAACTAACTATCCCAAGATAATTACAGAAGATAACTTCCTTTTACAAAAAATCAATTACATACACATGAATCCAGTGAGAAAAATGTACGTACACTCTCCAGAAGACTGGGCATGGTCATCTGCATGTAGAATTTCTGGAAAAATAAAAATAACTGGGCTTGATGATTTTTAGAAGCTGGGGTTGCCACAGCTGGAGCCATCTTGTAGATGGCTCCTCCTATTTCGTAGGACAGTCTCCCTCCAAGTTTATTTGGGGTGAATAAAACCAATGCAGTAAATTCTTCGTTCATGTTCTATTTTCATCATCATCAACCATTCAGTTCTACGAAATAAAAGGAGGCATCTGCAAGATGCCTCCAGCAAAAAGCCTTTTTAATAAAAAAACTATTATCATATGTGATAACTTTTATTTTTACAAAAACTGGTATTAATTGATACAGTAGTGTTTAATAATAGATGAAAAAGAGGTGATGACATGAGCAGTAGTAGTACTTCTGTATTCTGTGGAGACTCAAAAGAAATACTCAAAACCATTGCAGATAATGCTGTTGACCTGATTGTTACGTCACCTCCTTACGCTGATCGCAGAATGCAAACGTATGGTGGCACAAAACCAGAAGAATACGTAGAATGGTTTTTGCCCATTGGCAAGGAACTGTTGAGGGTACTAAAACCAACAGGGACGTTTATATTAAATATCAAAGAAAAAGCTGAACATGGTGAGAGACACACCTATGTTTTAGAGCTTATCTTGGCATTAAGAAAACAAGGCTGGTTGTGGACAGAAGAATTTATCTGGCATAAGAAGAACTGTTATCCAGGAAAATGGCCAAACAGATTCAGAGACTCCTGGGAGCGTTTACTGCAGTTTAACAAACAACGAAAATTTTCAATGTATCAGGAAGAGGTTAAAGTCCCAATCGGAGACTGGGCAAAATCGCGTCTTTCAAATCTCAGTGCGACAGATAAAGAAAGAGACACTTCAAAAGTAGGTAGCGGTTTTGGAAAAAAAATTGCAAACTGGCTAGACAAAGAAACAGTGTTCCCTACCAACGTGCTTCATATGTCGACGGAGTGTGGAAATAAAGATCACAGCGCCGTTTTTCCTGAATCGTTGCCCGAGTGGTTTATCAAACTTTTTACCACTGAAAATGACACAGTGTTGGATCCTTTTATGGGTTCAGGTACCACGATAAAAGTTGCTAAACGAATGGGCAGAAATTCGATTGGAATTGAGATAGTACCAGAGTATTGTGATCGCGTGCAAGCAGAGTTAAGCCAAACTAGTTTTATCCACATTGAGAGCAGTATCCAAACTCTTCCACTCCCATTGATTTCACCAAACACAATGAAGGATGCTCATGCAGGCTATTAACAACACGATACTTACAGAATATGTGAAGAAAAATATCAGTAGTTTCCACGCTAGACGGCTTCAGAGTCTGACAACAATTAAACTTCGAAAAATTCTATTACGAAAAAATCCTTACCTATTTAAAGCAAAGAACATTCTAACCGCTCAAGAAATTGTAAAAACATTACTCGACGCACACCTTTCCTCTCAGGAAGAAACTATATTTGGTGAATTTCTTGAGGGTTTGGCTATTGCTATCTGTAGTAGCGTTTACGGAGGAAGAAAATCATCGGCAGAGGGAATAGACCTTGAGTTTTCTAAAGATGCAGTGCACTACATTGTAACTATAAAATCCGGACCAAATTGGGGAAATAGTGGTCAGATAGCGAACATGAAATCAAATTTCACAAAAGCCAAAAAAATTCTAAGAACTAGTCAATCGCTGTTGACTGTAACAGCAGTTAATGGTTGTTGTTATGGGAAGTGTAACAGCTCTGATAAAGGTGAATATGTAAAGCTCTGTGGACAAGATTTTTGGAAATTTATTTCTGGAAACGATGATCTTTATCTATCAATTATTAAGCCTCTAGAATACAAAGCCAAAGAGAAAAATGAAGAATTTTACGCTGCCTATGCCCAGATAATTAATGCCTTCACAATGGAGTTTGGTAAAGAGTTTTGTAGTAAAGATGGGAAAATACTATGGGAAAAAATTGTTCAATATAACTCATCTTCAGGTAAAGTGTAGTTTTACAAAGAGCAGGAATAATCTACTTGTATCAGAATGATTTCCCCCTCCCAAACCCACTACACTAAAACCAACACCCCAACCGAGCCAACAACCATGTCCTACCTAGACGACCTCAACCTCGAACAACGCCAAGCAGTAGAAACCACCGACGGCCCCATCCTCATCATCGCAGGTGCCGGAACGGGGAAAACTAAAGCGATCACCAGCAAGATCGCCTATCTTTTACTCGAAAAAAAAATAAAGCCAGAACAACTCCTCGCTCTCACCTTCACCGAAAAAGCAGCAATGGAAATGGAAGAACGCGTCGACCTCATCATGCCGATGGGCTACGAACGCCTCTGGATTCACACCTTCCACGCTTTCGCCGATCGCATACTGCGTAAAGAAGCCGTCGCGCTAGGACTCGATCCCGAATACAAACTCTTTTCCCGTGCCGAAAACTGGCTCTTTGTCCGTCGCAACCTCTTCAACTTTCCCCTCGACTACTACCGCCCTCTTGGCAACCCCACCCGATTCATCCACGCACTCCTCTCCCTCTTTTCCCGTGCAAAAGATGAACTGATTACCCCAGACGACTACCTCGAATTTGCAGCCCAATTCGAAACCCACCTAAAGAACGGCACGCTCCCACCCGGCTTCGACGAAAAAGCCGTACTCGCCGAAGAAGCACTCAAAACCCGTGAACTCGCAACCGTCTACAACGCCTACCAAAACGAACTCATCAAAGAAGGCTCCATGGATTTTGGCGACCTGCTCTACCACACCTACCAACTCTTTTCCCAGAAAAAATCCATCCTCGCCAAATATCAGGATCAGTTCCGCTACATCCTCGTTGACGAATTCCAAGACACCAACTTTGCGCAGAATGCCATCGTCCAGATGCTCGCCGGAAAGTACCGCAACATCACCGTCTGCGGCGACGACGACCAGAGCATCTACAAATTCCGTGGCGCATCCATTTCCAACATCCTCCAGTTCAAACAAGATTTCCCCGATGCCAAAACCTTTGTCCTCACCAACAACTACCGCACCACACAACCCATCCTCGATGCCGCCTACAATGTCATCCAAAACAACAACCCCGAACGCCTCGAAGTCCGTGAAAAGATCGACAAACACTTGATCAGCAAACGCGAAGACGTGAAAAATATCGCACCCGAACTCCTGATTTCTTCCCACGAATACGAAGAAGCCGACAACGTCATAAAGAAAATTGTCGAACTCGCCCTCCACGAAGGGCGTCAGTATCGCGATTTCGCCATCCTCGCCCGCGCCAACGAACACATCAGGGTATTTGTCGATGCCCTCCGACTAGCCGGAATCCCCTACCAGATCCTTGGAAAGAAAGGACTCTACAGCGAAGGTCTCATCAAAAACCTCCTCTCCTACATCCGCTTCCTCTCCGATCCCAAAGACAGCACCAGCATGCTGCAGTTGCTAAAAATCCCCATCTTCGGCATCCCAGCGAAAGCCTTTCCCCCGCTTCTAAACTATGGGAAACGTTTCAGCTGCACACTTTTCGAAACTCTCCTCAACGTAGACAGCATTGAAGATATTGGCGAGAAAACCAAAGAACATGTCCACGCCCTCACCGCACTGATCGAACAACACCAACAACAAACCAAGCTCCTCCCCGTTTCACAGCTGTTCTACAACATCATCATGGATTCCGGTATTTTGAAAGAACTCCTCGAAGACGAAGATGTAAACGCCAACGCTATTCTCAACCTCAATCGCTACTACCAAACCCTCCGCGAATTCGAAAGCATCTCCGCCGATACCTCCGTATTTTCCTACGTCGAATACGTCGACATGATGATCGAAGCCGGTGACGACCCCAAAACCGCCGAGATGATCGAAGACCGCAACGCCGTCAAACTGATCACCGTCCACTCCTCAAAAGGTCTCGAATTCCCCATCGTCTTCCTTGTCAGCATGATCAACCAACGCTTCCCAGGCAAAAACCGTTCTGATGCCATCGAACTGCCAAACGCTTTGGTAAAAGAAATCATCCCCGAAGGAGAAGTCCACATCCAAGAAGAACGCCGCCTCTTTTACGTCGGCGTCACCCGTGCCCGTGACCGCCTTTTTCTCACCTTTTCCAACTATTACGGTGGCAGCGGAACCAAAAGAAAACCCTCGATTTTTGTTGAAGAACTCTTCGGAAAAGAGGAAGTCGCCGCCCTCATCGAAGAACAAACCGATTCATCGTTTACCGGTGGCAAAAGCCAAAAGAGCATCGCCAGCGATGACGAAATCGATTGGCAGAAATTACTCCCCCGCTACTTTTCCTACAGCCAACTCGAAACCTTCAAAGTCTGCCCGCTACAATACAAATACAGCTACATGTACCGTCTCCCCGTTCCCCCCGCGCACCCACTCACATTCGGACAAAGCATCCACCGCACCCTCAAGGATTTCTACGATCGCATCCTGATAGGCCAAGACGAACCAACCCTCGAATTTTTCCTCCAACGTTATGAAAAAAACTTCGACCGCGAAGGTTTCCTCGCCCTGTCACACCTCGAAGAACATCGGGATCTTGGGAAAACGATGCTGGAGAAATTCTTCAACGACAACCGCCACAACTTTGGCTCTCCCTTCTACCTCGAAAAAGAATTCGTCTACAAAATCACCCCCGACCACGCCCTCAAAGGTTTCCTCGACCGTGTCGATCTCTACCCCGATGGCCGCATCGAAATCATCGACTACAAAACCGGTGAACTCAAAGATCTGGAAAAGAAAAAGAAAGAAGCCGAGAAAAATATGCAGCTCGCGATCTACGCCCTCGTCGGTCACGAAGTCTTCAACTGGGATCTCGACAAGATGACCCTTTCCCTCTACTTCCTCGCCGCTGGCGAAAAAATCTCCGTCACCAAAACCGCCGACCAACTAGAAAAAACCAAAGCCGATGTCGTGAAAACAATTGAAGCAATAAAAGTCAGCGAGTTTCTCCCCGAAAAGAATTTTTTCTGCAGCTCTTGTGCGTATCAGAAGATTTGTCCGTTGTGGTGATGATCGTAACAGAATGCTGTATGGCGCGTTACTACCTGTAGTAAATAAAAAGTGAAGTTTATTTGGAGTGTTTGAAGTAAAAAATGATGAGACAATAAAGCAAACTCATTACCGCCCTCATCACACATATTTTTTTTAAAAAAGGATTCTTAATGCGTAACAAACTTACTATTTTTCTGTGCATCGCAATAATGATGGGCATAGGTGCATTCGCCTTTGCTGAACAAAAAATACCAATGGAAATCACATGGAAAAACATCACTACTGTAGCGCAAATAGATACTAGTGATGTGCAACATATAGATCACTCACTAAAAAGAGTTGGTCCCAATGGTGATGTTTTTCTAAGCGAAGTTCAGCAGTATAAAGGCCAAGATCAAAAAAACCATACGAGAACAGTAATTCTAAGATATGATAAAGATGGTAAAGAAGAATCAAAAGAAATTCTTCCTGAGGAACGTATTCTAGATTTTCAAGTTGACTCTAATAACCAGATTAACGCCATTACACTTGACGGAGTATTTATTAAAGGAAAAGAACGTATACCTATGCAGTCAAGTATTACAGATGCAACAATAATACTGGAGGAAGATGACACTCCTCACCTCTGCTATTTTGGCGTAAAAAATGATATAAATTATGCAACTTTACAATCTGGAGTATGGAAAACAGAGGTAATTGACTCCGGAGTTGTACCGGAAAACTATAGTTTCACGACGTACTGTTCAATTCAGATTGATAGAAAAAAAACACCTCATGTGAGTTATGAAAATGCAACAGTGAAAAGATTGAAATATGCAACCAAAAATATCGCAGGGCATTGGAATGCCGCGATTGTTGACGCCCAAACAAGAGCTGTAGGAGGAAATAGTATACAGTTGGATAATTTAGGAAACCCTATCATTGCTTACACTGAGAAAATTATTGGCGACCCAGGGAACATCAAATTAGCAAAAAAAATGAGTAGCAATTGGGTTCTTGAAATCCCAAAAACTGAAGGGATTCTTAGCTCATTTATGGTAGATGGTAACAATACCTACTATTTCTTGTTAGGTAGTTATAATAATGATGGCGATAGTCTGGTGGTTGCTCCTGATGGTCAATGGGGAAATGCTTTTACAGCAGCAATGTTTAATAAAGTACAGAGAGATTTCTCGATTGCTAGTGTTGGCAATGGAAAAATTCTAATAACCTATCGAGATCTTCAATCAAAGAAGGTGGTAGTTGATCAAGGACTGATTTCATCATCAGGTAATGACTACCAAGCCCAATGGCTCTCCCAAACCCCCTCCAACATCCAATGCCTCAAAGCTCCCTGCGACGAATACTTCCACGTCAAACCCGGCGACACCGTAGACTTCGAGACAAAGTTCAAAAACACCGGCAACACAACGTGGATAAACACAGGGGATAATGAAGTTTCCATCGCAATCTACAAAGATACAAAAGTGCAATCTGGCCCTTTTAGCAGTTGCTACAGTAATCCTAGTCCGTCGTGCTCCGGCAAAGGAAAATTCGGAGAAAGCTATTTCTATGATTCCAGTTGGCACACTGTAAACCGCCTTGCAACACTCATTGAACCTGAAGTGAAACCTGGGGAAACAGCTACGTTTAAGATGAAATTCAAAATACCTGTTGATGCCATGTCAGGACGTTATCGTGAAGACATTACGCTCGCCTACGGAAAAGAGTGGATGGACAATTTTATCAACGGTGACTCGATTAATAAAGCGCATATTTGGGTGGGATTTGAAGTTGATGATCAAGTATTTCCAGCTAATGGCGTACGTGTGAAAATTCGTGCAACAAATGATTTATCTGTGGTAATGGATGTTGATGGAGTTAAAAAAGCAATCATAATTACAAAAGATAGTGAGGCAATGTATGTAGTCTCAAAAAAAATTAGTATTAATTCTAGGCAAGGAAAGTCACTTTTTGTTCAAGTAAACAACGACCCAGAAATTGCTATGACAGATGTCAGAGTGCTTGAAATAACATGTTCAAACGAAGCTGGGAAATACATTGTTACGCATAGTTAAGCAGTAGTACCTCTCTGTGATAAAAACTAATATTTTCGTAAATTGTCCAATGTCATTATTGAAAAAATAAGCATTGTACAGTAGCTTATCAAAACCGATACACCGTCCCGATAAAACCGCTGCCTCTCAGGAATCTCTATCGTTTCCTTCGCTTTCCCTACTTTTCTCTCACATATATCTCCAACTATGCTACTATAAAATCATCAAGGGAAATCAAGGTATGGATGCCACGATAAGTTCATTACTTTCAGAATTAACAGCCAACCTCAAGCAGATATACAGCAAGAATTACAAAAAAACAGTCCTGTATGGTTCATGCGCACGTGAAGAAGCAGGACAATATTCCGATGTTGATGTCCTAGTTATACTGCAGAAAATTGAGAGCATGAGTCATGAACGAGGAAAAGCCTCAGACATCCTTAGTCAGTTATCTTTGAAGTATGATAAAGTCATATCCCTACACCCCATAAGCGAAGAATCCTGGACGCATAGGCAAGCTCCCTTTCTTATTAACGCTCGAAAAGAAGGAGTTGTAGTATGAGCAAATAGGAAGAATGACCGAAGAATTATTACAGGAATTGCGTAAGTATCTGAAAAAACAGAGATAACGATCAAAATTTATACACCACTTCCCCATAAAACCGCTGCCTCTCCGAAATCTCGATCGTTTCCTTAGCTTTTCCCAGCTGCTTTTCCATTGCTTCCAGCAGCGGTGGGTTGAGAACTTCATCCAAAGCATAGATCAAATAACACGATGAGCCCTCATCAATATGCTCCTTGCACGAAGTAGCAATCTCCTCAGCATCGGCTGCAACCTCGTCTTTCCTCAAGGCCATACTCTTTTCATCAATAAACCCAGGATTCACCCCCAAAAACGACGGAAAATTCACCACATCAATCGACACTCCATCCGTCCACTGCGAATAGTAATAATCAAACGGCGTCCTCGCCAAACTCGTGAAAATAAACAAATCGTTCTCCTTTGCTCGGGAAAGCAGTGATGCCGCAACAACACGATAAGCAGACTTCGGTTGAGCATACAGTTGAGCAAGCGACACCGTATTACAGCAGAGAATAAGGAAAAAAATGACCAGCCCCCGCTTGGCATGAGCACGCGCCAAAATCATTCCGGCAAACAAACAAAATATTGGTAATACCAAAATATCGTACCGCTTAGCAAAGTAGATAGGCACACGAAAAGAAATAATTTGAGCAATCAACAACGGAATCGTCCACAGAAAAAATAACTGCCACAGCCGTGTTGTTTTCCCCTTCTGAAAAAGAAAAAGACAAACAAACCCCACACTAGCCAACACCAAATGAAATTCCCCCACCATCTTAGCTACAAAACACAACGATGGCAGCCCCAGCAGATAGCGCAAACTGCGAACCGGTGCGAACCACAGTTGGTAGGTATCCAAATGCATCCACGATGTCGGATTATTTCCAAGCTGCTGCCAGAAAACCGAAAACCAAGGAAGAAAAAAAACCACCGACAACGCTGCACTTTTCACCATTTCAACGATCCAATGACTCTTCCTTTTCTTATCAGTAAACGTATGCCAAAAAGCAACCAACAGCTCAGTCTCAATAAGAAAAAATCCCCAATAATGCGTCAGAATCAATAAGCCATTGATTACCCCCAACAACAACCAATACCGTCTTTTATTCAACATTTCCAAAAAGAAAAACGTAGAAAGCAGGGAAAACAATACCAACAAACTATACATCCTCGTTTCTTGCGAGAACTCCGTATGAAAAGGAGATGTCGCCAAAAGTGTCGTCGCCAAAAGACCAGCCTTATCTCCCAGCAACCGCTTTGCGATAAGAAAAAATACCAGCAGCGTTAGCATCCCAATCAACAGGGAAAGCGACCGTACCACAACCTCACTTTTTCCAAACGCCTGCATCCAAAAATGAAGCAGATAGTAATGCAACGGTGCACTACTATCCTTCGCAAGCTCAAGTGGGATCTGACGAAGAGATTTTCCTGCAACGGCAACAGAATACGATTCATCGAGCCAAATGCTTTGACTTAGATACGGTAAACGTACTAAGATACCGATGATGAAGATCAGAGGAAGTGCGAGGAAATGCAGTTTGTTTTTTACTTGTTCGAGAAAGGGCATAGTGGTATTCAGTCGAAAATCGCAGCCCAAAGCTAAAAAACGCTTATGGACAAACGGTTTCGACAGTTTGTTACTGACTACTGTTTATTCTACTGCCGGAGTGGCGGAATTGGTAGACGCGCTAGGTTCAGGACCTAGTTCCTGCAAGGGAGTGGAGGTTCGAGTCCTCTCTTCGGCACCAGAGTGTTATATACAGTAGTCACAAAACGGCTATACAACAACAAGCTTATGGTCTCTAGTCAAGAAGTTAATGCAAAAAAATCATGAAAACACCACTACAGACAAACTGCACCTGCAATCACGTTGGCTATGTAGTGCTAGAAGACAGCAGCCAAGAATACAAAACCAGATGCAAAGGCTGTGGTAAAACAATATATGGCGTGAACTGTGAACCAGGATGCTCAGCCGGATACGCATTTCCAGAAGATTCCGCCGAAATAAATACAGAAAACAACACCTGGCGCTGCAGCCTGTGTAACAAACAACATCCCTTACAAGTCCAGCACCTCAAAGACTATCCTTCCTACAACATTGATGAGCTTCCAGATGATGTCAGGAAAGAAGTTGAGCGAACAGTGCCAAAGCCAAGGTTTATCAAAATGGCACTTTTTATCGCTGCGATTATTGTTCTCGTCCTCATCAGATTGGCCATTGCGAAATAATGAAACTTTCCCCTGAAGATAAACAACAGATCGTCACTTACTACCAACAGCACTTCAAACGCCACGGTCTTCATAGTGCCAAGTCATTCGATTGGGGCAGCAATGAAACGCAACTCATGCGCTTTGCCATCCTTGCCGAGATTGGAAACCTGCAAGGGAGTAGCATTCTGGATGTAGGTTGCGGGCTTGGGGATTTTTACAACTTTCTCACCAACACCACGCCGGACATCGAATATGTCGGCATCGACATTGTTCCCGATTTTCACGAGGGTGCCCAGAAAAAACATCCTGAGGTCAGATTTATCCTCGGTGATTTTCTCGACCACACGTTTGAGCGATCATTCGATTACGCCTTTGCATCGGGGACTTTTTCGCTTGGGTTTGAGGTGACGAGGGAAACGTACTACGAAATGATCGGGAAAATGTTCCTCCTCTCAACCCGCGGTGTAGGGTTCAACATGCTGCACTACAAATTTCACACCAACGATGCGCCGTATCTCACCTATGATCCGAAAGAAGTGAAAGCATTTTGTTCCACGCTTACGAAAAATATTGAGATTGTGACAGGGTATTTGGAACATGATTTTACGGTGTATTTGAGGAAGTAAGAAATGCACTTCACCAAGAAAATGGCAAAAAAAAAGAGTTTTTCGGCTATAAAGCTGAGTTGTAAGCAGGTTGCAATGGACAATTAACAATTTCTACGCTAGAGAACCCCTTCCCATACTCATCCCTCCATGCTACTATATCCCTCTGTGCTCCAACGCACCGAGAAAATAATCATAGGTAATGAAAGGATGAGCGTTTTATGAGTAAGGTGAGACATTTTGAAACGCCAGAAGTGATGGGTGCCATTGGTGATGCAATAAAGACTGCAAGAAATGTTGCGAAAAGGCTAGAGAGGTGCGCACGAAGAATAGGGACAGATATGGCAATG
>JBAXVQ010000006.1:0-52389 GCA_037128935.1 bacterium
GGATTTAATCAATCAGCGTTATTGGCTGGGCAATTAGCCAAGGCGTTTTCAGTAGACTGTGTTGAGTTGTTGACTCGTATTCAGCCTACCAACTCGCAAATGCAGCTCACCAGGATTGATCGCTGGAAAAATGTGGAACATTGTTTTGCCCAAAACCCTAAATACTCCTTCCAAAACTTTGAAGACAAACTTATAATACTTATTGACGACGTAGCTACTAGTGGAGCTACCATAGAATCTTGTTGGAGTGTCCTCCGGCGGCATGGTTTACGACATGTCGTTGGTCTTGTTTTGGCTCATGGTCAGTAGTCTTTTCTATCTCTTTTGCGAAAAAAAAAGGAGAGTGAGTGCTCTTTCTTAGTCAGCTTATTGGTACTGCTGTTTATGATAATACCGACGAAAAAGTCGGTCGTATTCAGGATGTTATCGTCAAACCCCATGCTGACAATCCTCAATTGGTCGGACTGGAAATTGTTTCAGGAAAAATGAAATTATTTGTTGATTATAAGTTTGTTGAAAGTCTAGGTGAGAAACTAAGCACGCTCAACATTGCGCAGAAAAAACTAAAAACTTTTCATCCTCACGAAGGTGATATCTTTCTTTCCCGTGATTTACTTGAACGGCAGATTGTTGATCTGGCTGGTGCGAAGCTTGTGCGGGTGAATGATATTCAGCTTGGCAAAGTTGGGAGTAAGCTTTGTCTTATCAGCTTGGCTGTCGGTAGTAAGGCTATTTTTCGAAGACTAGGGGTGGTGATTGTTGCTGATCTTTTCCGCCTCCATGATAAGTTCATTCAGTGGAAAGATGTTAATTTGGTTGATTTTACTGGACGATCGAAATCGAATCTTCAGTTGAGAACGTTGCGAGACGAGCTTTCACAGTTGCACCCAGCGGATATTGCGAACATCATTGAAGATCTCAATGCTCAACAGAGTAAGCAGCTTATCGAAGCGCTTTCTGATGTTTCTGAGGAATTGGCGGCGGACGTGCTGGAGGAAATTGATGAGCCGAGAAGACTTCGTTCGATCATGATGGATATGCCAGCCGATAAGGCTGCGGGTATTGTTGAGGAAATGGAGCCAGATGAAGCAGCAGACTTGATGGCTCATTTACCAGAAGAAAAGGCTGAAGAGTTACTTGAGCTGATGGAAGAGGAAGGTTCTCAAGAAGTTGAAGATCTGCTTTCCTATGAGGAAGGGACTGCTGGAGCATTGATGAGTACAGGATTTGTATCAGTTCCTTTGGATTATTCTGTTCAACAGACGGTGACTTACATTAAGAAAATTTCTTCTGAGTTTGATTCGATTTATTATGTTTATGCAGTTGATAAACAGGGTGTGTTGAAGGGTGTGGTTTCTATCCGAACATTACTTATCGAAACAAGGACAAAAAAGATCAAAGATTTGATTCAACCAAAGATGATTACTGTGCATGTTGATTCTGGGCATGAAGAGATTTTAAAGAAACTGACAAAGTATGACTTACTTTCCATCTGTGTGGTTGATCATAAAAAGAAACTGTTGGGCATTGTGACTGTTGATGATGCACTTCGGCTACTTGTTCCGGAGGCGTAATCTATGGCTAAAAAACGTGGTTTTTTACTTCGTGTTGGGCTTTTACTCACGATCATGGGACCAGCGCTCATTACCAGTATTGTTGATAATGATGTGGGTGGTGTGGCAACATATTCTCTTGCTGGTGCTCAGTTTGGGTACGGGTTGTTGTGGACGATGCTGCCGCTGACTATTTTACTGTTCATCATTCAGGAAATTACTACTCGTCTTGCATTAGTTACTCGTAAAGGGCTTTCGGATCTTATTCGTGAGCAGTTTGGTTTAAAAATTGCTTTCTGGGCGATGCTTTCACTGTTTTTTGCTAACTTTTTACTTACCATCACTGAGTTTGTTGGAATGGTGGTGGCGTTTGAAATCTTTCAACTCCCTAGGTTGTTGTTTGTTCCTTTGTTAGCCTGCGTTCTGTTTTTTATTCTTATTCGTGGTTCATATAAACGAGTGGAACACACGTTGCTAGTTGTGGCGTTGCTTTATATTACGTATGTGATTACGGGATTTTTAGTGAAGCCTGACTGGCTTGATGTGGGGAAAAATATTATTGTTCCTTCTATCAGCTGGAATCCTGATTATATTGGTATGGTAATTGCGATTATTGGGACAACCATTTGTCCATGGATGCAGTTTTACCAACAGGCATCGATGGTGGATAAGGGATTGAAAAAGGAAGATTACGGGTATTCGCTTGTTGATGTTGGAGTTGGTAGTTTTGTAACTAATTTTGTTGCGACGTTTATTTTTATCGCAACTGCCGCTGCCTTTTTCTTTGTTAAAAAAGATTTCATCAACCTTACTCAGGCAGCTCTGGCTTTAACACCTGTTGCCGGTCAGTATGCACCGACTCTTTTTGCGGTTGGGTTGTTGGCTACGGCATCTATGGCGATCTTAGTTGTGCCTCTTTCTACTTCCTATGCGATTACTGAAAGTTTTGGTTTTGAGCGGGGAGTGAGTAAGACGTTCAAAGAAGCTCCAATTTTTTATGGTATTTTGGCGTTTATGATTTTTGCTGGAGTGGTGATTTCTGTGTTGCCGAATTTTCCTTATCTTTATTTCATCTACATTGCGCAGATTGTGAATGGAATGTTGTTGCCTGTTACGTTGATTTTGATGTTGTTGCTGGTGAACAATAAACAGCTCATGGGAAAACACGTGAACAATTTGTGGTTTAATGTTCTGGCCTGGGGATTTTCTGGTGCCGTGGTGTGCCTGTCTCTTTATTTGGTGTTTCAACCTGTGATTATGCGCGTGTTTTTTGGTGGAGCATAAGGTATCAGAACATTGAAATGGAGCTTTTTCATCGAAATCTGTTGAACCAAAGGTCAATTAGGGTATAATCGAACACGCATAATTTCTTAAGGATCACGCTATGTCTCTTTCTATCGGTATTGTGGGATTACCTAATGTCGGGAAGTCTACGATGTTTAACGCGCTGACGAATCTGCAAGTGGATGCCTCAGCATATCCTTTTTGTACTATTGATCCCAACGTTGGGGTTGTTGAAGTTCCCGATAACCGTATCGATGCGCTTGAAGAAATGGTGAAGCCACAGAAGACGGTACATCCTACGGTGGAGTTTGTTGATATAGCGGGGTTGGTTGCTGGAGCGAGTAAAGGAGAGGGGTTGGGGAATAAGTTTTTGCATAATATTCGGGAAGTAGACGCAATTGCCCACGTGGTGCGATTTTTTGGAGACCAGAATGTTGCACACGTCCATGGGAAGGTTGATCCGCAGGATGATATCAAGACGATCAATCTGGAATTGATCTTGGCTGATCTAGAGCTTGTGACTAAGAAATATAACGAGGTGAAAGACAAATCGAAAGGGAAGTCTGATAAAGATATTCTACTTCGTGTTGACGCTTTGGGAAAAATTAAAGAAACACTCGAAGCGGAAAAGCTTGCAAAAGATTCTGGGTTGAATGAAGAGGAGTGGGCGAGTATTAAGGATCTTCAATTCCTTACTGCGAAGCCGGTGTTCTTTATTGCCAACGTGGATGAGGATGTGGTTTCCAGTATTTCTGATGATGAGTTGAAGCAAAAACTGGGTGTGCAGGAAGAGGTTGTTGGCCTTTGTGCTCGGTTGGAAATGGAAATTAGTAGGATTGGGACGAAGGAAGAGCGTAAGGAGTATTTGCAGGAGTTTGGGTTACAGGAGTCGGGTTTGGATCGAGTGATAAAGCGTGGTTATTCAATTTTGAATCTTATTTCCTATTTTACTGCTGGTGAAAAAGAGGTTCGTGCTTGGACAATTACTCAGGGAACGAAGGCGCCTCAGGCTGCAGGAGTTATTCACACGGATTTTGAACGGGGTTTTATAAAAGCTGATGTGATCCGATGGGATGAGTTGATCGCTTGTAATGGCTGGCCGGCGGCGAGGGAAAAGGGAAAAGTGAGAATGGAAGGGAAAGAGTATATTGTGCAGGATGGGGATGTGATGTTGTTTAGGTTTAATGTGTAGTTTTTTCTTGTTTTTTTTGTAGAGACTTGGCATGCCTTGTCTTGGGAGGTGTGGGTTTATTGAATACTGCTGTTTGAGATCTTTATGCCATAGGGTGAAGTTCTTGCGTCGTGTTCATCCTACTTTTTGGTCTTGCAAAAAGGTAGCAAAAACCGCGTTACTTTTTTAATCTCAGCAAGTGGAGGGTAACGAAGAGGATAAAAGTAACCAAAAGTCATCAGAGAGCGGGATGGAGGTGGGAGACATCGGGCGTTGCGCTGAAGATGAACTTCCATGTTACAGAAGTGCTTTGCTCGGGATATTTTCTAGAATGACTATAGTAGTTTGTTGCTCTAGCTTTGAGTAAGCATTGTTTGTATCTTATTGAAATATACTTGTTTCTGATCTTTTTCGGTGCTGTAGAACATTGTATTTGCAGAGGTTTTGAATTGTTCGTAGGGGACTTTTGGGAAGTATTTAGTGAAGGCGTCTTGGAGTTTACTTTCGTCTTGGGAAAAGTAGATAGTGAGAAGCGTTGATTCGGGGATTTTTGATGCGAGGAGGGTGATGACTGCGACTTCTTTTTCGTAGCGTGGAAGGTTAGTTTCTGCTATTAACTGGTTGATGTATCTTGTTGCTAGATAGTCAGTGATTCCCTCATTGAGATATTTATCAAGGTATTTGTTTTTTGCGGATATTATTGAATTTTTTGAATAGAAATGGAGTTCTTCATGAATGGTTGTGTGCAGGTAAGATGAGTAGTCATACTCTACTTCCGTTCCGTAGTATCGGATGAACACTAAATTGGGAGGTATAAAAAAACCTGCGGTTTGTTCTGGTGTTAGTGGGTGTTGTTTAAATTTCTCATAGTCATTTTGTAAGCTTTCTAAATATGCTTTCCATTCCTGAATGTATTGCTGAATTTGACTGTTGTATTTATTAGCTAGGGTTACTTTTTCCTGATAGTAAGGAGATGATGGTGGGGTATCAGCAACTATTTTGTTATTTTTCGCAATGATATCTTCATTTTTTTTTATGGCATCTTTGGCTTCTTGGATGGTTTTTTCAAATTCTTTGGCTGCCTCGTCATCTTCTTTTTTGTATTGTTGCACATATTCTTCAGAGTTGAGCGTTTTTGCGACGGCTATTTTGTTTGGATCAATTACATCTTTGTGGGTTTTGAGTAAGAATGCTTCAGCAATGGCAGTGGTGGTTGTGTTTACTCCTTCTTTATCAACTTTGAAAATAATCACTGATTTTGTACTTTTTCCTACGGCGACAGTTGGGAGATTGAGTTTATAATTACTTTTACTATTGTCGAGAATGATGGGGAGAAAGGCGTTGTGGGCAAGGGTATCTGTTTCTTCTTTTTTTTCATTTTTTAGTTCAAGGACTGCTTGTTTCAGTGCGTCAGTTTCAGTGACAATATGAATCTCTGGTGAAGCATAAATTTCTTTGCTTATGGTGTTTGTATCACTTATCAGTAACGTTTCAGGTGAGTTTTGTAGAAGTGTTAGGGCTTTGTCTGTGTCCTGTTGTATGGGGATTGTGATGATTATGATGGCAAAAAGAATGGTTATAAGTTTTAGAGGCAGATAGAGAAAGGTGAGTGTAATTGTTTTAAAAAAGATAGCTAAACGAGTGGAAATGCGAACACGGAATGGTTGCAGTATTGAGAGTGCGAGAGCAATTCCAAAAATTATAAAAACAAAAAGAATAAAACTTTTTTTTTCTACTGTACAGAGTTTGTAAGGGGCAGTTGAGTTGCATAAATTGTTGTTGAGCGTTTTAATCGTTGCGGAAAGAAAGTTGTTGTCTTCGAGTGAGGGGATGTTTTTTTCTGAGATGCTAAATATGATGAGATTGTAGGTTTTTATGCAGAGAAATAGGACAACAGTCCCTATAAAAATTGGTATACCTAGAACTCTTTTGAGAAGGGGATTTGGAGTCGGTTTTTCTTGGATTGTGGTAGATTGTTGATCAGTCATTAGTGAGTTATTGGATGGTGCTAACACTAGTTAAAATAGGACACGGCATTTTCAAAAATTTTCAGAGGTTCAGCAAAGTCAGGAATTTCTTTACCTTGTCGTTTTAACTGTTCCTTGAGTAAAGGCCAGTCTGGGCGGTTGGTAAAAAATATAGCACGTTCAGGGTGGGGCATGAGACCGAAGATACGGCCGGTTGGATCGCAGAGGCCAGCGATGTCATTGATAGAGCCATTAGGATTATGAGGGAATTGTTGTTGTGCAAGTGCCCCATCGGGTTTTGCATAACGGACTACTACCTGATTGTTTTGCTCTAACTTTTTCAGAACTTCTGGTGCAGTGGTGAAATTTCCTTCACCATGAGCGATGGGAACATAGAGGCTGTCTAGATCACGAGTGAAAATGCAATTTGTTTTTTCCACTTTGAGATGCACCCAACGATCTTCATAGCGGGCTGAAGCGTTGTGGGTGAACGCAATAAGGCGGTTTTCGTAATTGTCATCAAAGCCGGGGATAATACCAAGATTTGCGGCTACCTGACAGCCGTTACAGGTACCGAGAATTAAGGAGTCTCGATTGATGAATTCTTGTATTGCATCATTCAGTTTGTTTCTCAACCGATTTGCCAGAGCGTTTCCTGAACCAGTGTCGTCACCATAAGAAAAACCACCGGGTAGTGCTAAAATTTGGTATTCGTTCAGTTTACTTGGAGCTTCGATAAGATCGTTTACGTGGCAAATAGCAGATTGTCCGCCTACTTTATTGAAGACAAAAGCAGTTTCTTCCTCGCAGTTGATGCCGTAGCCGGTGAGTACAAGTACTTTGGGTTTAGTCATTACCAATCTCCAAACGTTTTGGTATAGGCATCTGTAAGTTTTTCTATAGTAGTTTCAACGATTGGATTACCATTAAACCCCCTTATGACGAATTCTTTATCCTCTGAAACAGTACCTATAAGTGCAATATTCTGCCCCTGCATTAGTATTTCGAATTTTTCTTTATCTTGAGGAGCAATGGTTACTACAATGCGGCTTTGGGTTTCGGAAAATAATGCGAAATCGTTGCGTGCGAGAGATTCTGATTTGTTGAGAAACGATAGGTCGATCTCCATTCCGAGTTGTCCGCCGATTGCTTTTTTAGCAAGGGCAATGCCTAATCCGCCGATGGTAATGCTTTGTGCTGATGCGACAAGTTCCTGTTGGATAGCTTGTTCTAATGCTGTGTATAGGGATTTTGCTTTAATGGCGTTTACAGTTGGAACAATGGTGCCGACTGCATCAGGAGTATTTGCAACACCAGCAAAGTATTCTGATCCGCCAAGCTCTTCTTTTGTTTCTCCGAGGACATAGACCAGGTCGCCAGGAAGCTTTACATCTAGACTAACGGCTTTTCTGCTATCAGCTACAACGCCGATGGATGAAATCAGGAGGGTGGGGGGGATGGAAATTTTTACAGGATTACCAGTTTCGTCAAAGCCTTTGAAGTCATTAAACATACTATCTTTGCCAGAAATAAAAGGAGTACCAAACGCTACTGCGTAGTCATAGCAAGCTTTTGCGGCTTCTTTTAGTTGTCCTAATCGGTAGGGATCGGTGGAATCACACCAGCAGAAGTTGTCGAGAATGGCGAGGTGTTTGAGTGATCCTCCTGCTGCGATGGCATTTCGGATTGCTGTGTCGATTGAGGACGCTGCCATATTGTATGGGTTTATGTCACTGTATTTTGGATAGAGCCCTTGGGAAAGTACCACGCCTTTGTTTGAATCGAGCACGGGGCGAGTTATAGTTGCTTGAGCGTTTACTTCGCCTTTTCCTTGGAGCGGTTTGAGAACAGATCCTGCTTGCACTTCATGGTCGTACTGGTGGGAAATGAAAGCGTGACTGGCAATGTTGGGGCGGCTAAGCATTTCCAATAATGGAGAGGTGCAGTTGTCAATTATTGGGATGTTAGGCTCAGTAAATTGTTTCTTCTCGTAGGTCGTTTTTAGGTGTTTTTCAGGAAGTCCATCATGAAGAAAATTAAGGTCAATGTCGAGTATTTTTTGATCATTATAGAGTACGACGCATTTTCCTGAATTTGTAAACTCTCCGATTATGGTCGCTTCAGAACCCCGCATTCTCAATAGGTCTAGTAGTTGGTCTATTTTATCTTTTTTTACTGACAGAGTCATTCTTTCTTGAGATTCAGAAATCCATATTTGCCAAGGTGAAAGGCCTGGGTACTTGGTAGGTACGTTTTCTAAATAAACAATACATCCCCCACTCTCGTTTGCCATTTCACCTATAGAAGATGAAAGGCCTCCGGCGCCATTATCGGTGATGCTGTTATAGAGGTTGAGAGTCCTCGCTTCTTTGGCAATTGCGTCAGAGAATTTCTTTTGTGTAATGGGGTCACCGATTTGAACGGCTGTGGCTGGACTACCTTCGGAAAGAGCTTCAGAGGAAAAAGTTGCTCCGTGGATGCCATCAAGACCTACTTGCCCTCCGACCATGACAATAAGGTCTCCTGGTTGAGCACCTTTTTCCCACCCTGGTTTTCCATTTACACTTCTTGGAGCTAAGCCGACGGTACCTGCGAAGACAAGTGGTTTTCCTTTGTATCCTTTGTCGAAATACCAGAAGCCTTGTGGTGTTGGGATGCCAGATTGATTTCCGCCATCTTTTACTCCGGTAATGACACCTTCAGCGATACGCTTTGGAGGAAGCATGGGGTTGGTTTTGTTTTTTCCGCGATAGAGTGGTGTGGTGTCGTCAGGTTCACCTAGGCAGAATCCGTAACGGTTCATGACTGGTTTTGCAGCTTTGCCAAAACCAAGGGAGTCGCGATTCACTCCGACGATGCCAGTAATAGCACCACCGTAAGGGTCTAGTGCTGATGGGCTGTTGTGTGTTTCTACTTTGTCGGTTATTAACCAGTTTTCGTCGAAGATGATGGCGCCAGAGTTGTCTTTGAATACCGAGACGCAGAAGTCGTTTTCACCTTTATCTTTTCTGATTTTTTCCGTAGCGGCTTTGATATAGTGTTTGTAAATTCCATCTTTGATCTCATCAATTGGTGATGCGAAGATGGTGTGTTTGCAATGTTCTGACCATGTTTGAGCGAGGGTTTCGAGTTCAATGTCGGTGGGGTTGCGCCCTGCTTTTTCAAAATACTCTTTTATAGCAATCATGTACTCTTTTGAAAGTGCTAGCGGACCTCTTCTGGTTCCATCTGCATTTGCAATTCCTTCCTTGCTGATGGTTTCAAGTTCTGTTTCATCTACATTGAGATTTACTTCATCGACTTGCTGTTTTTCGCGGAGGTGTACTTTTGGTATGGTGATCCCCATGCCGTTATCAATGCTATATTGCTTGGCAGATTTTATTTGAATGTGTTGAATAAGCGGGTTGGCAAGTGATTGCGCGAGTTTGTTTACTTCCTTTTCAGTAAGTGTTCCTTCAATAAAGGTTATCTGGGATGTGTAGATAGCTTCTTGGTTGTTGAATTTTGTGTTTAATGCGTCTTCGATACCTTCCTTTGTTGTGTGGGCGATATTGTCTGTCACTCCAGGAAGAAATCCAACTTCGATTGCCCAATCGAATGAAGCCGGAGTTAGTGGGGTATCTATAGCATTTTTTTGAATAATAGGATTTGTAAGAAAGGATGCGATGGTTAGGAGTTCTTCTTTGGAAAATTCTTTATCAATTGAATACACATCAGTTATTGAGAGTGAGCTGATGGTTGCTTCGGGAAGGATGTTGAGAAACTGTTTTTTTCGTACGAGTGCTCTGGTGTCGGTTGTTGTGGGAGTTGTCGTTATTTGGTGGGGCATGGTTTTACGTATGCTTTGTTATAGTAGTTGTTTGATGAGATAGCTTTTTTTAGGCAATTCGCGTAGTTATTGTAGCGGGTTTTGGGGTGTTGGGAAAGCTTGATTTTGTTGTTGGGATAGGTAATACTTGTGAAAGTTATAAGTCTAGGGGTTTTTGTATGACGGAAATTTCTCCTTCTGGCAACAAGCAAGGTCTCGGTTCTACTTTGCTTAAAGTTTGGTTATACGGTACTGCATTTATAGGTAACTGTAGTTGTTTGGGTTTAGTGATCTCTTTCTTGTTGTTAGCTTCTGTCCTTTCAACGGTGGGAAATGCAGTAAACGATATCAGTAAAGAGGTTTCCACATCAGGGAAGACTTCAGATAAAGAAACAGTAGTTTCTGATGAGGGTTCTTCAAATAAGATTGTAGTGATTTCTGTTAATGGTGTTATTAGTGACTCATCAACTTCGACTGTTTTGTCTAGTGATACTGGCGCATCTTCTGGAAAGATTATTGCTGATCTTGATGCAGCTGAGTCTGACAATGATGTGAAAGCTGTGATTCTCGATGTTAATTCTCCTGGAGGAGGCGTGGTAGCTTCGAGTAAGATCTATGAGAAAGTGAAAGCAGTTAAAGAAAAGAAGCCGGTGATTGCGCTCTTTGGTGAGACCGCAGCTTCAGGTGGTTATTATATCTCTGCACCGACTTCGGCAATTGTTTCCAACGCTGATACGTTCACGGGCAGTATTGGTGTGATTATGAGTCTTACCAATATGGAAGAGTTATATGGAAAAATTGGTCTTAAAGAAGTGGTGTTTAAAAGTGCGCAGTTCAAAGATATTGGTTCTGGTACACGGCCAGTCACTGATGCAGAAAAGGCAATTCTTCAGGGTTTGATTAATGATGCATATGCTCAGTTTAAATCTATCGTGAAAGAAGGGCGAAATCTTACTGATGCTCAGTTGGAAAAAGTGGATGATGGCAGGGTGTTTAATGGAAAACAGGCTAAAGATCTTGGGTTGGTTGATGAGTTGGGTAATTTTGAAACGGCAATTCGCGTTGCTAAGCAGAAGGCGAATATCGATAAAGCTAATGTGGTTGAGTATAAATCAAGTCATTTCCTGAGTTCCTTACTCAATGGTTCTTCAAAAAATCTGTCTCTTACTCTGTTTGGACAGCAACCATCTGCTACACTTCCTCCATCAAATCGGTTGCTTTATATGTGGGATGGTAGCATTTCACAATAAGAGTACATAGTAGGTGATGTTTGTGATTGAACACTCTTCTCAGCATGATCGAGATCAACTTTCTACTGAGGAGTTGAAGTCTCGGTATGACTTTGTTTCAAGGTTTTGTTGTTGTTCTTGTTTGATGCTCTTTGCTCTCTTTCTTCTCCTCACTAGCTTCCTTTCTTTTGTGTGATGATTGCGTTGTTCGGACATAATAACTGAGGTGATATAAACTTAGCCCTCTTTTTGGGGTATTTTTTCGACGCTTTGCTGTCCTTCTAATGAGGGGTATCTGGATAAAATTGCTTAATAAAGCGATTTTATCCAGATACCCACTTGGGTGGTGGTGCTTGGGAGTTACTTGCAAGGGCTTTTGATGGGGGAAGTAAATATAGTGGGGGCTGCCCTGTCTATTTTTATATAAAACAGCAGCAACTCACTGTAAACTGTTTTGACGCATATTTTTTCCATCAAGGGTGAGTATTTTAAACTGGTTCGGTTTTGGAAGTCTTGCTATACTGTTTTAGGTTAACAGTTTTGTTTCGTTGTCGGGGTGTAGCGCAGCCTGGCTAGCGCGCTTGCATGGGGTGCAAGAGGTCCCGAGTTCAAATCTCGGCACCCCGACCATTTTGTTTTTTCTTCAATGTGGGAGAATCCAGTTGTATGTGGATAGTCTTTGCTTTTTTATCGGCGATTTTTGCAAAGTTGGGGCTGAAGGATCTGGATCCAACGTTGGCAACGACTATTCGGTCGATTATTATGGCACTTTTTTTAGTTGTAGTTAGTTTTTTTCTGGGTAAATTTAAACAGTTTTCTTTTTCATCAATGAGTTCTAAGGAATGGATACTGATTGCGCTGGCTGGTTTTTCTGGTGCGCTTTCTTGGCTTGCGTATTTTGTTGCTCTTCAGAAAGGAAATGCTTCGGAAGTTGTTGCAATAGATAGATTAAGTGTCATTTTTGTTGCTATCTTGGCGGCTCTTTTTCTTGGAGAAGCATTTACCTGGAAGATTGGTTTTGGTGCGGTTTTCATTTCTCTTGGTGCAATTCTTATTTCTTTAAAGTAGAAGTACTCTATGAAATCTCGAACAGATTATTTGGTGTTTACAACTGAGCAGAAAGTTGAGTTTGTGAATATCACCTCTAAGGTGATGGAAGCTGTGCGTAATTCTGGTATACAAGAAGGTTTTTGTTTAGTGAATGCAATGCATATTACTGCGTCGGTATTTATAAATGATGAGGAGGATGGATTGAAAGAGGATTTTAAGCAGTGGTTGGAACAACTCGCTCCTTTTTCCCCGGATTTCTATCAGCATAATCTGACGGGAGAAGATAACGCTCATGCTCATCTGAAGCGGACAATCATGGGAAGAGAAGTTTTTGTTGCAATCACCAAAGGGACATTGGATCTTGGTACTTGGGAGCAGATTTTTTATGGTGAGTTTGATGGGCAGCGGGCAAAACGAGTGTTGGTAAAGTGTATCGGCGAATAGTTTTATTGGTATTTTAGGATAATTTTTTTCACTCTTTTTTTATTATCGAGGAGATAGTGTAATGCCTTCAGTTCCCGTTTCTTTGGATGAGCTTAAACAGTTTGCTCTACAGGATGCCGTAACACTTGAACAGGGATTTCCTACCAGAACCAAGTATGGTAGTTCTTCTTATGTATCAATCGTTCGTTCACGAAGTGCCAAATTCACACGATCAAAAGTTGATAACCAATGGTTGGAAAGTGATTATCAACTAGTTCAGGATGTGCAGAAGTATTTGAGCGAGCATGAAATGATCCAAGTGGATCGTCTCTTGGGTGAGCGTGATGCTTATCAACGTCTTTGTCGTTTACTCATTTCTAAAGAGTATGCGCGGATTGCTGAAGGATGGAGTGAGTTGTTTATTGAAACCAGTGAGCCGATTGGGGAGCCGGATTTTATTACCTACTATATTCCAGAGTGGGAAGAGCGTGCGATTTTGGTTGATGGAGAAGAAGGTGTTACGTATGTGTTGGGGACTGATTATACGGGGGAGGCGAAGAAAAGCTTTCTCAGACAAGATATGTATAAGGTGAAAAAAGAAGGTGGTTTAGGGCTTCATGCTGGTAGTAAGACAGTTACCATTAAAGATGGTGAAGGAAATCTCAGAACGCTTGGGCAGTTGTATTTTGGGCTTTCAGCAACAGGAAAGTCTACCTTGACCAGCCACGGTTTCTGGTTAGAAAATCCTGAGCATGCGGAGTTGGTACAGGATGATGTAGTGCGATGGCTGCCAGATGGCTCTATTTTAGGGACTGAGGGGAAAGGTCTTTATGTTAAGACTGATGGGCTCAATGCTGAGGATCAACCTGAAATTTATAATGCGACTATTTCTGCTGATGCAGTGCTTGAGAATGTTTGGGTAAATCCAGATGGTTCTTTGGATTTTGATAATGTTTCTTTGACCAAGAATGGTCGGGCAATTATTCTTCGCAAGGATTTGCCAAATATTTCAGAAAGTATTGATATTGACCGTGTTGATCAGATTTTCTTTATCACGCGCAATCCAATGATGCCACCGATTGGCAAACTTTCTCCAGAACAGGCTGCGTGCGCATTTATGCTTGGTGAATCGGTTGAGTCGTCAGCAGGGGATCCGACTAAAGCTGGGCAAGCAGTTCGTGTGGTAGGGACAAACCCATTTATTGTTGGTCCAAAAGGTGAAGAAGGGAATCGGTTTTTGGAACTGCTTCGTGCTCAACCTCATGTGGAGTGTTTTATTCTCAACACTGGTGGAGTCGGGAGTCCTGAAAACCATAAGAATATTAGTTTGAAAGATACTGTTCATTTTCTTTCTCGTGCAGCACGTAGTACTGTTGAATGGGTTTTAGATGCAGATTTTGGATTTGCTCTGCCGAAGACAGTTGTTGGTTCGGAATTTGATCCTCGTCAGCGTTATGAAGCGGAAACATTCCAGCTTTTTCTAGCGCAATTAAAGCATGAACGTATCCAATGGCTTGATCAGTTTCCTGAGCTTTTCCCTGAAATTAGAAAAGCTGTTTACTAAAAGACCAGTTCATTGTTAGGATTGACTAAGTAACTTGGTTCGGCGAGGCTTGTTTTATTTCTTTTTTTCATTGGCAAATGAGTGAGGTGTGTTCAGCACAATATGCATATCAAAGAGCAACTAGAGGCATTACGTTCTGCAACATTGCGAGATATTGATCAGATTTCCGATGAGCAGTCACTAGAAGAGCTTCGGATAGCAGTTTTTGGACGGAAGGGGGCATTAACGAATGCTTTGAAAGAACTTGGAGCTGTTGATCCTGCTGAGAGACCGGTGATAGGTGCGCTGGCAAATACTGTAAAGCAAGATCTGCAGGCAGCGTTGGATAGCAAAAAACAGAGTTTTTCCGTGAATACATCTGTTGCTGCAGTACATACTGATGTTACACAGCCAGGAAAGCGGCAGTTGTTGGGGACTATTCATCCGATTGCACAAGTTATTCAAGAAGTGAAGTCGGTTTTTTCTTCCCTTGGTTTTGTACACGAAGAAGGGCCAGAAGTTGAGTGGGATTATTATAATTTTGAAGCGCTTAATCTTCCTAAACATCATCCTGCACGAGACACTCAAGCATCTTTTTATTTTACTGAGGAGATGTTGTTACGAACTCAGACTTCACCTGTACAGGTGCGAGTAATGGAAAAACAGGAACCACCAGTCAGAATGTACAGTATTGGTAAATGCTATCGCCGCGATTATGACCTTACACACACACCCATGTTTCATCAGTTTGAGGGATTGGTTATCGATAAACATATCACCATGAGTGATTTGAAAGGGATTCTTACTTACGCGATGCGTGCGCTGTTTGGTGAAAAAACGCAGGTTCGTTTTCGTCCTCATCATTTTCCCTTTACTGAACCAAGCATCGAGCCTGATGTCACCTGTTCAATCTGTTGGGGGAAAGGTTGTAGAACCTGTAAGTATTCGGGATGGGTTGAAATGGGGGGAGCTGGAATGGTAAGCCCTCATGTACTTCGTAAGGTCGGATATGATCCCTATGCTTTAAGTGGTTTTGCGTTTGGTTTCGGTATTGAACGACCAGTTATGATCAAGTATCGTCTTAACGATATGCGACTGCTTTTTGAGAATGATATTCGTTTTTTACAGCAGTTTACTTGATGTTGGTCTCTGTTTCTCGGGTGGTTTTATTATAAGCAATTTGCAAGGAACACTCTTATTGGATAGAGTCATTTTTTATGTACAGTACTATTTTTACTATCATTATTTTCCTTACCCCTTTAGTTTTGTTGGCTTCTTTTATTCCTGGGTTATCAGTTGCGCCATTTGTTCCAACGATGAAAAAAGATGTGAAACGTATGGTCGAGCTCGCTGAGATTTTAGAAGGTGAAGTTGCTTACGATTTGGGTTGTGGTGATGGGCGATTACTGCTTGAAGCTTCTAAATATAAGGCTCAAATTGTTGGTGTAGAAGTCGCACCGTTAATGTACGCTTGGACTAAGCTATCACTTGTTTTTCATCGAAAAAAAATTCGAATGATTTTGAATGATTTGTTTCGTGTGGATTTGCGGGAAGCCGATGTTATTTTTTTCTTTTTAATGCCCAATGTCCTCCCTAAATTGCAGGAAAAAATCTTACGAGAATGCAAAAAGGGTTGTCGGGTGGTTTCTTATAGTTTTCCATTGGAAGGTTGGGATGCGGATAAGGTTGATCAGTTACTGAACCGTATGCCTGTTTATCGTTATATAGTACAGTAATGGAGAATGAGGGACCTTTTTCCATGAACAGGAATCATTTTTTTCGTGCAATGATGGTGTTTCTCTGCATATTTGTTTTGACTGGATGCACTGCTCTTGCGCCTTCGTCAGGTAAGAAGGAACGACCCGTGACACATGGCTTTTACCGTTCAACAGATGGCGGTAAGCAGTGGTGTTATCTTACAGATCCAACAGGTGTGACTGCTTTTCCGCCGATTAATATTAGTGCGTTTGATTCTGATCCTTTTGTTCCGGGAATTGTGTACGCTTTGACTGACTATGGTTTGTGGCGAACGAATGATAAAGGTACTACTTGGTCTCAAGTCAATAAAGGGATGCGGGCTAAAGGTGAAGTGGCGCAGCTTCAAACATTGGTGTTTGATGTTTCTAATACTAACCATATGATTGTTGCGGGGTATTTTCAAGGAATAGGGAAGATTTTTGCAACGCGGAATGGGGGGGAGGATTGGACTCAGGTATACAAAGATGATGCCCAAGTATCAATAGTGGGTATTGCTCTTGATTCGAATAGACCTGATTTAATTTATGCAGTGGGTTCAGATTTGGGTTTTAAGGAAAGTTTGGATGGTGGAAAAAGTTGGAAGCGGATTAGATGGCTTCCAGATGATATTCCAGAGCTTCGTTCTGTTGGGGCTTTGCAGTTTTGGGCAAACCCGTTTAATGTGAATGAAATGTATATTTTAACCAGTTCGGGAGTCTTTAAAAGTACTGATAGGGGAACATCTTGGGAATTGAAGCGTAGCGGCCTAGTATCTCGGTTGAACCCTAATGATCCAACCGAGGTTCCTGTCCAGATTAGTCGCTTGTATTTTGATACTACTCACAATACTATTTATGCAGCGACCAATTTGGGTATTTATGAAAGTAATGATCGTGGAGAAAACTGGTGGAATACGACTTTGCAGCTTCCTATAAGAACTCCAAGTGTTAATGCTTTGGCATATAGTTTACAAAATCCAGGGGTGTTATACTTTTCTACAGGGAATGTTACCGTTTATCGCACGTTTAATCTTGGGCAAAGTTGGGACTCTACCGGTGTCGCAAAACAGGATTGTAATAACCCTGCTGCAGGGAAGGTTTTGCTGTCTCCCAATACAAGCAGTGCGTTGATGATTGACCCAGTTAATCCAGACATAATTTATCTTGGCGTACAATTTGTTCAAGGAACCTAATGCAGTCTTTTTACCCTTTACCTCAATCTGAGTGGTTTTTGCCTTCCGGTATTGCTGTTCCTTCAGAGCAGGATTTACGGTTATATCGATTGGAAGAACTTCGCCAATGGATTCTTCGAGAATTAATTGATACCTACCAGTATCCTCCTTTTTGGTTGCAGAAAAGGATGGTTTTTGATTATAAAGTATATGTTGGAAACCAAGAACGTGTGATTGATCTAGTGTTATTAAATGCTATTGGTGAGCCGTTTGTTTTTATCCTTCTCACCGATAAAGAACAGATTGAAACAATTGGTGGTATTAATGATCAAGCGCGCTCTTACATGAGTATGTTTCCTTCTGTGCTTTGGAGTATTGCGACAAATGGTGAGCGACTTACGTTATTGTATAAGCAAAAGCGTAACCAGATTGTAAAGCGTACAGCTTTTGAATCGTATTCATTTCCTTCATCTACTCCTGTGACGAGGAAAGATCTTGGTGAACGTTATGGTCTCAATGATCAGGATGTGCTTGAGCATCTCGCACAGTTGGTAAATTTTTTAAATGAAGTGGGATTGAAAGAGCAGGATGTTATTACCACTCTATTGCAAATACTAATAGTGAAATTTTTTGATGAGTATCGACGAGAAGAGGAGCCTGTGGTATTTCAGCCCAGCAGTTTTGGTAATGCAGATGAATTTTTTTCTACGCTCCAGGCTTATTATCAGCAGATCTTACGACAGATTTCTGGTGATCAACGAAAACAGCCACTTTCGCAAGGCTGGACAGATAAATCCTTATTTCCTTCCACTATCATTGACTTGCCAACAAAAGAGTTTTTTCGTGTATGGAGAGAGCATGTTAATCCACTAGTGGTTTCAGCCTCTTTAACCGCCGTTTCTTCTCAGGTATTGTCTTCGCTTTTTGAGCCATTATTGAAAAATCAGGTGTTGCGGGCTGATAAACTAGAATACCTTACTCGTTTCTTGCTTTCATTGCATGGTGAAACTACTAGTTATTCAGTCCTGGATCTTTGCAGTGCTGATGGCCAGATACTTGAGTCTATTCTGAGAGAATTTGTAAAGCGCGAGCAACATACGTTGTTTAGTGATTTTAGTCTCTTTTATACATTGCAAGGTGTAGAGAAAAACCAAGTTCTTGCTCAACTTTCATTTTTTAGGCTTTTGTTGAATGGTTATAAACAACCTCATATTTATCATGGGGCAGTTTCTGCCTATTGTCAGTCTCAACATCAGTTGTTTTCATTTGTGTTAGCGCTTGATTTTAAGCAGAAAGCTTTGAAAAATCTAGCAGCTGAATATGATCTTTTTACAGCATCATATTCTCGACTGACGTCCGATGGTCGTATTTGTCTAGCTGTTTCAAATGATTTTCTTTCTCATCCAGATTATGTGGCTGCTCGTAAGGCGTTTCTCGATGAGTGTCGTGTTTATGCTATCATAGGGTTGCCTAGAGATATTGCTGAGCATCCTTCGACGATGATTATTGCAAAAAAAGCTGAACCGCACAGTGAAATACCTTCAGGGCAAGAGGTTCTTGTTATGAGTATTGACCGGTCAGAAGATTTTTCAGAAGTGTCTTCTCAATTTTTTACTAAGTTTCCTCAATGGTAAGTGAATTATGCATGTGATTGCCTATGAACAACTTATGCGTATTGGCAGGTTGGATGCTCCATATTTTCTTCAGTTGAGTGATCCAGGTTCTGTTGTTGTCAGTGGTGTTCGGGTTCAGCGATTGGGTGATCTTTGTAGTTTTGTAGGGTATGGGATGGTAGATAAATCTCTAAACCTAAGTGAGGATGTTCCTGCTTGGGAATTTTCACCACATCCTGATCTTTCCCAGTCTAAAGCTGATAGTGCTGGTGTTTATCCAGTTAAACTGGCTCCTGATGATATTCTTGTTTTTCCATTAATAAAAAAAGTAAGTTTTATAAGTGAAGAAGCTCAGTCTTCACCCGTTTCTTGTTTTGTTTTTAGATTGGTTCCGGGGAATAGTCATCAATATTTTAAACATTTTTTTTCAACACCTTTTTTTCAGCAGCAGCTTTCTGAAGTCATGCAATATAATGTGGTTATTGATCTTTTGAAGCGATTTAAAGCGATTCGCTGCTGTGTTCCTTCTCTTGAAAGCCAGAAAGGTTTGGCGGCTGTTATTGTGCAGGCAGAGGTTGAGGCTGAGCTGTTGCGTGTGCGATCGGAGGCTCTATTGAAACAGGCGAAGAATTCATTTGAAACGCTGGTTATGCGTACTCAATTGTCGCTGGAAGGATAACGTTTTTAGGCATATTTATTGTAGTTATCGTCATACATAATTTATAAAAGGGAGCTTCTTCTATGAAAAGCTACCGTCATGTCGTCACTGTTGTTGTATTTCTTCTTTTCCTTTTTTTCCTTCAAGCTTGTTCCTCGCAATCGAGTTCTTCAAAACAGAGTGAATCGAACACAATGTACTCTGGGGACCAAGCATTCAATCAACCAGGAGCTCCATCTGTCCTAAGCGAAAGCAGAAATGTTATTGGAACGACGGCGCAGGGTGCAAGTGATAAAACTTCAGTAACAAATCTTGCTGCCAGCGATCGAATGGTTGTGAAAACTGGACAGCTTGCTCTAGTTGTTAAAGATTTAAATGTGGTTCGTGAGTCTTTGGTAAAGATTGTTTCCGATAAACAAGGTTACGTTGCGACATCTTCCAGCTCTCCATCTTCAACGTCGCCAACTATGTATATTACGGTGAAGGTTCCTGCAATTTCATTTGAAGAGATTTTGAACGCAATTAAGCAGAGTGCTGTGAAAGTAGTTTCAGAGCGAATTGAAGGGCAAGATGTTACAGAAGAATATGTGGATCTGAAAGCCCAGTTAAAGAATCTTCTGGCGACCGAACAACAGTTGTTGGAAATTATGAAAAAAGCTACAACGATCACTGATATTTTGTCTGTTCAGCGTGAATTGAAACAAGTGCGTGATGAGATTGAACGTATTCAAGGTAGGACACAGTATTTGGAAAAAAGTAGTTCAATGTCCACTATTACGGTTTCATTAGCTTTGGAAGAGAAAGAGCTGCCAATTGTTGCTGAACGTTGGGATCCATTGGCTACGATTAAGGCTGCATTACGTGATATGGCGAAGTTTTGGCAGATGATTGGGGATTTGCTTATCTGGTTGGTTATTGTGTTGGGTCCGGTGGTGTTGCTTGGATATGGAATTTGGGTTGGAGTGAAGAAGTGGAGAAGGAAATAGGGTGTACGTTATATTATTGTTGTTTAGATATTTTTTGTTATTCATATTGACCTCTGGTTTGTATCTGGACGGGTTGAATGACTTGATCAACGTCAGATACAAGTTATTGTGAAACGGGGGGGTATATGGGAAATTTTCAAGGTGCAAAGAGCTATTTATAGGTTTTCTTTGTTGGTGTAGAGGGTGGTTGATGGCTTCTAGTTAGTGAAAATGTGTGTGATTTTGCATAGCAATCTTCGGTGGGTGGGAGGTTAATTCCAAAAATATTTAGTAAAGCCTTGATTATGTTTATTGTTTGCATCTTTATGTTAGCGAATCCTATTGCAGTGTTCCATTCGTTGCTGCTGATTACGTAATCTTCACTTTCCATGGAAGAGTTGTTTGTTTTGATTATTATTTTATTAAGATCTCTTGGTTCTGCTTCAAGGTATATATAACTTTCTACTGGGAGCTCATCGTATGAGTAGCTGTAGTTGTAGTAGGCATTCGAAAACTCTTTTCTCACAGTGATTGTATATTTGTTTGTGTCAGTGTCATTTATGGAATATTTGAGAAAAGAGCAGCTTACTAAGGGTGGTGAACTTGCAGATACTGCCGAACCAGCTAGGTTACTAAGTACAAGTAGAGTTGTGCTGGCTGCTAGAATTGTTTTTTTTATGGATTTCATAGCTTCACCTTCACCGCTTTTCCCCCAATCTTTGGTTGCACCATAAGGTAGAACTCGGAGCTGTATTTGGGGACGGAAAAGTAGGCTGTGAGGTTTAGGGCTCCGGATGGGAGGACTTCGGATTCTTTGGCAGTATCGTTGCGGCGTTCAGCGGGGGAGAATTCGAATTTGTTGCCAAATTTGTCTTCTATCCAGATGTTAAATATTTCGAGTAGAAATTTTTTTACAGGAAGCTTACTTTCTATCGTCATGTCTACCACAAGCGTTTGGAAGTCGGAATTTGCATTACTAGTGCTGGGGATTTTTTCAACTCGGTTGATTGTTACTTTGCACTCTGGAAGCTCAATTGCTGAACCGATTGTCGGAAGCTTGGTATTTATCACGTCCATGCTGTAGAAGGATTTCCACAGTGTGGGGGCTGTTTTATAAAGGAGTATAGCGAAAAAGCTCAGCAAGAATAGGGCAAAAATACAACAACGAACCTGTTTGAAGCCGGGGATGGCGGCAAGGCAGGAGAGACGGTTTTTTTGCTGTGTTTTTTGTTCAGTCATTGGGTAGAAGATTCACCCTCACCTAGCCTCTCCCAGGGGGAGAGGGACGTTTAAAACGTGTCTATTGCTGATGTGCTTATTGGTCTTGGCCGTGGCATTTTTTGAATTTTTTTCCAGAACCACAAGGGCAAGGATCGTTACGGCCAACTTTTTTGTTCTCTATTATTGTTGCTTCTGCAGCTGTAGCGGTTTTTGCTGCTTTTTTTTGCAATCCAGATGGGTTTTTAGGAAGTGGTTGAGGAGTTTGAGGTTGTACCTGTGCACGGAAGATAGCGCGAACAACGTTGGTCTGGATAAAATTTAGGAGTTGCTCAAAGAGGAGAAATGCCTCTGATTTGTAAGCGACGAGAGGGTCTCTTTGACCATAACCTCGGAGTCCGATACCTTCGCGAAGCTCATCGATAGCGCGGAGGTGTTCGATCCAGAGGGAGTCAATGCTGCGGAGGAGGATGACCTTTTCCATATCGAGCATAATCTCTTCGCCTACCTGCTCAATTTTGGCAGAATAGGCTTTTTCAAAGAAAGTGTAGAGCTCATCTCTGATCTCAATATCGTTTTCTTTTTCTTGGAGAAAGTTGAGCACGTTTTCTGTGCTCGGAGTATCGAGTGGGATGATTGCTGTTATGAGTTGCCCAACACGTTTCCAATCCCGTTGGCCACTTTCTGGGCTAATGCTTTGGTCTAAGATATTGTCCAATTCTTTGTCGATAAGTTGGAAAACCATTTGGCGAAGATTGGTTGAGCTGAGGAGATTGAGGAATTCGTCTACGATATTGCCGGCATTTGCAATTTCGATATTTTCGATTGAGGTTTCTGATTTAACTTGTTCCGCGATTTCTAGAATACGTTGTCTTATTGAGTAGATAACTTCTCGTTGTTTGTTCATGACATCGTCATATTCAACAAGGCGTTTACGGATGTCGAAATTGTAGCCTTCGACTTTCTTCTGGGCACTTTCTATGGACTTTGAAATCATCCCGTGTTCGATGGGTTGATCTTCTTCGAGTCCGAGGCGATCCATGAGTCCTTGTACGCGTTCACCACCGAAGATGCGCATGAGGTCGTCTTCAAGTGATACGTAGAATCTGGTTTCACCGGGGTCTCCTTGTCGTCCTGAGCGTCCACGGAGCTGGTTGTCGATACGACGGGCTTCGTGACGTTCACTACCGATAACTTTGAGCCCGCCAACTTCACGCACACCTTCACCAAGGACAATGTCAGTTCCACGACCAGCCATGTTTGTAGCCAGTGTTACGGCTTTCTTTTGGCCAGCGTTGGCGATAAATTCGGCTTCACGTTCGTGGTTTTTTGCGTTGAGAATGTTATGAGGAATACCGGCTCGGCGGAGGTATTCGCTGAGTTTTTCGTTTTTCTCGATGGATATCGTACCCAGTAGAACAGGTTGACCCTTTTCGTGAGATTCTTTAATTTCTTGAGCAATGGCTTTATATTTGGCTTTTTCGGTTTTGTAAATGAGGTCGTTGTAGTCTTTTCTTGCGATGTCTCTGTTGGTTGGGATAACTACAACTTCTAATTCGTAGATTTTTATAAATTCTTCAGCTTCGGTTTCTGCTGTTCCGGTCATACCTGCAAGTTTTTTATACATGCGGAAGTAGTTTTGAAAGGTGATGGTGGCTAGGGTCTGGCTTTCTCGTTGGATTTTGACGTTTTCTTTGGCTTCGATGGCTTGGTGGAGACCTTCGGAGTATCTTCTCCCGGGCATGAGTCGTCCGGTGAATTCATCGACGATAACTACTTCGTCTTCACGTACGATGTAGTCTTTGTCTTTTTTGTAGAGGACTTCAGCTTTGAGTGCGGCTTCAAGGTGGAAAGGGAGCGACATATCGCCACTTTCGTAGATGTTGTTGAGTCCAAGAAGTTTTTCAACTTTTTTCAAACCGTCTTCAGTGATGATGACAGAACGCATTTTTTCATCGAGAGTATAGTCTTTTTCCGCTTCTAATCTTGGTGTTATTCTTGCAAAGGTGAAATATTTTTCAGCGGCTTCGTCTGATGCGCCAGAGATGATCAGTGGTGTTCTGGCTTCATCGATGAGGATGGAGTCGACTTCATCGACGATGGCATAGTGGAGCGGTCTTTGCGATTTCTGGTGCAAGCTCATCACCATGTTGTCGCGGAGATAGTCGAAACCGAATTCATTGTTTGTGCCGTAGGTGATGTCGGCGAGATAGGCTTCCTGACGGGAAACGGGTTTGAGGTGTTTGAGACGGTCATCGGTGTGCTTTGGATCGATGTATTCGGGGTCAAAGATGAATGCCTGTTCATGGATGATGCAGGCGACTTTGAGTCCGAGAAAGTGGTGTGCTCTACCGTACCATCCGGCGTCACGACGGGCAAGGTAGTCGTTAACCGTGATAACGTGAACGCCTTTTCCTTCGAGGGCGTTGACGTAGGCGGCCATGGTGGCGGAGAGAGTTTTTCCTTCACCAGTTTTTTGTTCGGCTATCATGCCTTTGTTGAGCACTGATGCAGAAATAAGCTGAACATCGTAAGCTCTTTGATTAACTGTGCGGCGGATTGATTCACGGATTGTTGCTAATGCTTCAGGAAGAATATCATCAAGCTTTTCGCCATGTTCAAGGCGGACTTTGAGCTCAGTTGTTTTCGTTTTTAGTCCTTCGTCAGACAGTGCCTTTATTTCTGTTTCTAGTTCATTGACAGTGTTGACGATGGGGCGGAGTTTTGCGACTTGTTTTTCGTTGGAGTCGAGTATTTTTCCGAAAAGTTTTTTTAGCATGGTGGTGTCTGGTTATTTTGTAGTCCGTTAGTAGTAACGAGGACGATTGGGGTTTGTTACTTGGGTGTCGAGAATTTTTTAAAAAGTACTTTTTAATGATAGCAGAAAGAGGGGGGTTGTGTTAGTGAGGGGGAACAGATACAATGATTTTCTTTTACTTTGAAGAGGTGGTTCATGAATAGAAAGTATTGTAGAGAGTTGGAATTTTCGAGAAGGGATGAAGCTCTACCAAATAATCGTTTAGAACAGTTGCTTACAAGAGGCCTGCATCGCGAGCTGGTAAAAGGGCAGTTGCATAAGGCTACGGATAGATTGAATAAAAGTCTGCAAGGTTTTTTTCCGAATATTTCATTTGATGTTAGAAATAGTGAAAATGCTGGTTACTGGATTGCTAGAGCGGTTCTTCGAGGCGAAAAGCCGTTTCGGATGATCATGGGGAGAAGGGAAATAGAACAGTACAACAGAGAGGTTAGATTACAGCGAAGCTCTAGAACTCTACAAGAAGAATTGGAATATGTGGATAGAAATCAGGGGTATAATGTTAAAGAGGTTCGAGAAACAATTCAGCAAATTGCAGGTGGGTATTTTTTTGATGATGATGGGAAATTGAAAGAAAATGGGGATATTGGGCTTTATCAAATTGGAGTATTTATCCTGACCATACCTGTTCGAGTGACGGATGAAGTTTTAGATGGTGTAAAAACAGCTTTTACAAATGGTACTTTGCCTGGGCAACATAGCAACGTAATTGAACAGTTGTTCGTTAGTGGTGAAGCGAAAATCAAGCCTAAAAAGCTAGGATTGTTGGTAAAACCTACTAGGTTACATATAGTTCCTCTTACATCAGCTACTGATACAGAACAGTTCGTTAATCAAGATAACGATATTGTTGATACGCGATTGGATATTGGAACAGTGGTTATTCCACTGGCTGAACGAAAGGTTCTTGGAGAAGATTGGATATTTGTAAAAGCAATTGAAGGTGCGGAAAATTATCATGGATGGGTAAAAAAGGGAGATATTGCTTTGGGTGAACGTGATGTGGTTGAAGCTTTTGAGAAGAAACGTGCTGATAATTTTTATGTTATCTCTGGTTCTGGAGTGCAGTATCAAGGGATGGAATTGAATATGGGAGTTCGATTGCTGCGCAATGAAGATGGGAGTGTTCTACTTCCTAGTAGAGGTTCTGACGGTAACTTGCATTTTTTAAATGTTCAGGCTCCTAAAGGTGATGATGTTAGAACTGAGTATATGCCTTATACTGCTGCCAATGTTGTTGCACAGGTTATGAAGACAGCAGGAAGACCATGGGAGTGGAGTTTTAACGATTGTTCAAGTCTTCTTCAGGATTTGTACAGAGTTTTTGGGATAGAAATTCCTAGAAACACCAGTAACCAAAGAACTATTCCGGGCAAGCGAGTTGATTTTCAGGAACATGACTCTGAGGATGATCGATTAAGAGCACTTTCAAAATTAAGGATGGGTGCTCTTGGGGAGATGCCTAATCATATATTTCTATGGTTGGGAGATGGGGTTTCGTATCAGTCGGTTAAATGGTTTAGGCCAAGCTCGTCAAAAGACGAACTACAGACACAAAGAATGACAGGATTAGTGAATGTTACTACTACATTCAATCTTGGAGGTGTTTCTCATCTAAAGGCTCTTCGATCAGGTGTTGTTCCGGCTAGCGTTGTCTAATATGATGGTTGGGTAAAGAGTTTATTATGGATTGTTTTGTTCTGCTTCGGAATCATGCTCCTTCAGATTTATCGTACGACCTTTTAGTGGTTCATTCCTGTGCTGTAGCTGGGAAGGCTGCTCGAATTGGAGAACGTATTGCCAAGCAGGGAGCATTTGTAAACTTTCAGTTCCTCGAAGAAGCCGCAATGCTTCACGATATTGGTGTGTACTTTACGAACGCAACAAAAGTGGGTGGGGGTGGAACTGAGCCGTATATACGACATGGGGTTTTGGGAGGGAAATTGTTGAGGGAATTGGGGTATCCCAAGCATGCCCGGGTGGCGGAGCGACATACGGGAGTGGGGATAACCAAAGAAGATATTGTTAGTCAGGGATTGCCACTGCCAAAACGAGACTTTGTTCCGATCACTTTGGAAGAACAGATTATTTGTTACGTAGATAAGTTTTTTTCTAAAAGTGATTCAAAGGCGTTGGAAAAGGAAAAATCTGTTGAAGAGATTGTGCAGGATTTGAGTAAGTTTGGGGAAGGGAAGGTGGAGAAGTTTTTGGCGTGGAGGAGGGAGTTTGAGGGGAAGTCTCAGAAGTAGTGCTACTGAAAGAATTTCAGGAAATTAAGATAATTTTGCCAAAGATGCATTTCTTGTTACTAGGCTTAATAAGGTTTTATAACAGTTAACCCTGTAATAAATGCGAAGTCTTCAGTGTTGCTGGTGATGAGTGTGAGTTCATGGAGTAGTGCTGTTGCAGCGATAAAAAGATCAGGAACAGTTGGTGTTCTTCCTTGTTTTCGATACTTTCTGTACAAAATTCCCGCAAGCTCCGCTATTGGGAAAGTAAAATCGATGGTCTCGAATAAACCAAAGAGACCAATGATCTTGTTTTCTTCTGCGATTGTTATGGGTGCTTTGAACAGTTCGTAGGCAGAGAGAGCACAGATGGTGAGCTTTTGCTTGTTATCAAGGCATTTTGATAAGTAGGTAATTGATTCTTTGTGGCTTCTCAAGACATCTACAAGTAAAGTTGTATCTATAAGGAAGCCTTTCATAGGATTCTATCCATGAACTGCTTTCGGGTGGTTTTTGTATATTTTTTTCCAGTAGTGTTATCAAACGCTGTGATGTGAAGGTTTTTTAAGTATTCTTTGGTGGAGGTTTTTTTGCTTATGGGAGCTTGTGGTGATGATGCGGCTGGTTGAAGAATGATTTTATCATCTTCTTCATGCGCAAGGAACAAGTTTGTATTGTATTTTTTTCGCCATTTTTTGGGAATGGTTACTTGTCCGGTGCCAAATACTTTTAATACGGTGTGTGTCATTTTCTTTTTTTCTGTAATTTATGAAATTATATAATTTCTATAAATTATAATCAAGAGAGAATCGCTATGATCTGGCTTTTCTCGCGGCTTCTACCATATTCTTCAGTGCTGCAATAGTCTCTTCCCATCCACGGGTTTTCAAACCGCAGTCTGGGTTGATCCAAAATTGTTCTTTTGGAACAACTTTGAGGGATTCGTTGATAACACTGAGCATGTCTTCGACGGATGGAACTCGTGGGCTGTGGATGTCGTAGATACCAAGTCCGATATCATTTTTGTATTTGAATGTCTTGAAGATTTCTAACATTTCGAGGTCACTGCGGGAGTTTTCGATACTGATGCAGTCTGCGTCCATAGCCTGGATGGCATCGATGATGTCGTTGAAGTAGCTGTAGCACATGTGTGTATGAATTTGGGTTTCGTCTTCAACTTCGGCGCATGTAGCACGGAAGCTATTCACAGCCCAGTTGATGTATGCTGGTTGTTTGTCCTTGCGGAGAGGTAGTCTTTCGCGAAGGGCTGGTTCATCGATTTAGATAACGCGAATACCAGCGGCTTCAAGGTCGAGTACTTCGTCGCGAAGCGCGAAAGCAATCTGCAGTGCGGTTTCTGAGAGTGGTTGATCGTCGCGGACAAACGACCAGCCGATGATTGTTATTGGGCCTGTGAGCATGCCTTTAACTTCTTTTTTACTTAAGTTGTTAGCATATTTTGCCATTTCAACTGTCATCGGGTGTGTGCGTTCAACATCACCAAAAATAACAGGAGGCTTCACGCAACGTGATCCATAGGATTGTACCCAACCGAATTCAGTGAAGGTGAACCCTGCAAGGTTTTCTCCGAAGAATTCTACCATGTCGTTACGTTCGAATTCGCCGTGCACAAGGACGTCCAAGCCGATTTCTTCTTGAGCGCGGATGCAGCTTTCGGTTTCTTTGTTAATAAATGCATCATATTCTTGCTTGTTTATTTCTCCAGCGCGGAATTTTTTTCGCATGGTGCGAACTTCTTGTGTCTGAGGAAATGATCCGATGGTTGTGGTCGGTAAAAGTGGAAGTTGAAGAAATTCCTGTTGTTTGCGTTTTCTTTCAGCGAAGGGTGTAGTTCTCTGGAAGGTGTTGTTTGCATTGTCTTTGATCTTGTCTTTGATCGCAAACTTATGGATTTTGGAAGAGGTTTTTCTGGCAGCTAGAGCTTTTTTGTTGTCGTCGAGTTGTGCTTTAATGCTCTCTTTGTTGCCAGTGAACCATGTTTTAAGGAGCGCTAGTTCATCAAGTTTCTCTTCGGCGAAAGCGAGCCATTGCTTGATGTCTGTGTCGAGTTTTTGTTCGCTAGCTAACGTGTTGGGGGAAAATTGTAGAGAAGTTGAAGGTTGGAGGATGACATGGTAGTCAGGAATATTGCTGGTGATTTCTTCTACTAGAGCGATTTTTTCCTGGAGATTGCTTTTCCAGATGTTTCTTCCGTCAATAATACCTAGGCCAAGTACTTTATCTTTTGGAAAACCTTCTTTTTTGAGAAGGTCGAAGTTTTCGATGTTGACAGTAAAATCAAGTCCAATGCCGTCAACAGGTAGGTTGACTGCCAGTTGGTAGTTTGGAGTGAGTGATTCGAAATACGTTTGGAGGAAGATTTTGAGGTTGGGGTAGGTGTCTTTGATTTTGGCGAAAATTTTCTTGAGGAGTTCTTTTTCTTCAGCTGTTCTTTCAGTTACGAGAACAGGTTCATCGATTTGAATCCATTCAAATCCTGCATCGTTAAACTGTCCGATGATTGCAAGGTAGTTTGGAAGTAAAAGGTTTACAAGTTCATTGAGAGTTCGTTTGTGTTTTTTCCCGAGAAGAATGTAGGTGAGCAATCCAATCAAGACTGGCTTTGCGGTGATACCGGTTTCTTTTGCGATTTCGATATTACGTTTGATAAAGTCGTATCTTGGTTGTTGGATGGTGCTATCAAGTTCGGGAACAATGTAGTGGTAGTTGGTGTTGAACCATTTTGTCATTTCGCTGGCGACATTTTTTTCGGTTCCACGTGCGATACCGAAGTAGAGGTCGAAGGTTGAGGAGAATGTTTCTTGCTGAAAACGATCAGGAATTACGCCAAGTGCTACGCTAAGATCCAACATTTGATCATAGTAGCTGAAGTCGTTGATGGGTATGATATCTACGTTTTTTGATTTCTGGAGAAGAAGATTTTCTTTTTCTACTGCTTCGGCTTTTTCCTGAAGTTCGGTCAGTGATATGGTTTTTTTCCAATAGGCTTCTAGTGCAAATTTGAGTTCGCGGTTTTTGCCCATACGTGGGTAACCGAGTGTTGAGGTTTTCAGCATGGATAGATCCCTTATTTGGTTGCGGTAGTTATTCTGTATTATTTTGGGGGAAATTGTGGGGTTTAGCAAGAGGTGATTTTGTATATTAGAGAGCTTAAAAGGGGTTGAAGTGGCTAATTTGTACAAATTGTTTGTTTTTACATCTTGACACATCTGACAGATTGTGCTATTGTGGTGTGATATAAAAAATTGATCGCAGCATAGAGATCAGTATAAAAGTTTAGTACTAAAAACAAATAAAAAAACGAAAAGAGTGTGCGATGAAAAAATTATTCCTACAATTGCATTCGGTACTTGTGCTCAAAGTATCTCTGATTCTAGTGGCTTTTGTGTCTTTTCTTTTTACAACGATCGAGTCTCCAGCTTTATTTCCAATCCAAAGAGCCTATGCTCAGTCAACTTCAGGTGCGGCGATTGATATGCAAGTGGGGACAAGAAATTATGATCAAACCTCTAGCTACACCGATATTGAAAACTCTTTGACGGTAAATAGTGGGGATGTATTTGAGATTGCAGTTGTCGCGCAAGGGGTGAGCAATCTTGATGCTTTTGTGGGAACTGTGTATTTTGATACAACAAAACTGGATTTTGTATCTGGTTCACTAGAAGATTCAACATTGGGTATTACCAATTTTCTTAAAAGAAATGGTGGAATATTGGTTGATGTGCCTGTAGCGTTACATGGTAATGGGCAGATTATTTTTGGGGGCGCATTGAAAGGACAAGATCCAGCGGTTTCTCCTGAAGGATCGGGCATTATAGCGCTTATTAAATTTCGTGCACTTACTGGTGGGGATGCATCTTTATCTCTACATGATATTGTATTTACTGATTCATCATTGATTGAATATCGAACTTCTTTACTTTCTAACGGAGTGGTTCATGTTTCCGGTACTCCAGTTACCTATACTCCGACCGGAACATTGACTCCATTACTTCCAGCTTTTCTTCTTCCAAGTACTTTGCCTACTACAGGGTTACCTTTGAAAGAAGTTTTTTTCCCTTTCCTTTTAATAGCACTTGCAATCGGTATATTGTATTATCGCTATCGTCAACAGCATGATAATGAAGATTTATTGGTGCAAGGATATTCAAATGTTGTTTCTGCTGAGGCTGTTTCTTGGCAGTCTTGGATTGCTCATGGCTTACGCGTCTCTTGGAAGGATTCGGCTAAAATAGCTGCAATTGTTACGGTTGTTGGTTTGATTATGCTTAATGTTCAGACGTTGCATCAATCAGCACCTTTGCTTGCTGATACGTTGCTGACGGAGACTCCTACAGAAACTGCAACAGAAACATTGACGCCAACTGTTACTTCGACTTTGACAGTAACCGGTACAGTTACCGAAACTCCAACAATTACAGTTACTACAACCGTTGTAGCGACTAGTCTTTCTACAATAACTTCCACAGCAATTCCTTCTTCAACCTTCATTAGTGGACAAGGTAGCCCATCACCTATTTTCACAGCAACATTTACTCCTACGTCTGCGGCGAATACAGGACGCATACGAGGTTTTGTTAAAACTGCAGGGACACCAATTATTGGTGCTAAAGTAACTGCTTTAAAATCTCCAGACTGGTTGTCTGTAGCGACAGCTGTTGCCGGTAGTGATGGTTCATACACACTTTTCAATCTTGTTCCTACTAATTACCGTGTTCGGTATGAGTTAGCTGGGCAGACTATTTCAACAGTGTATTTTAGAAACAAACTCAGCTTGGAACAGGCAGCGATTATCTCTGTTTTTAGCGGTGACGACACGTTGAATATAGATTTGGAATATACTGATTTATTTGGAAGTCCTACGGCAACATTTACTCCGGTGATTACTGTGAGTGCTACATCTACAGCTACCACAGCAACTGTAACTCCTGTGGTGAGTGCAACTACTACACCAACTTCATACAAAATTGGTGATTTTGATCATGATCAGAAAGTGTATTATCCCGATCTTGTGGCATTTGCCAACCATTACCTTACAACGTCAGCAGACAGTAATTGGAATAGTCTATATGACCTGACGAATGATTCTCGGATTGATGCAGCTGACCTGGCGATTTTTAAGCAGCATTGGCTTGACGGTGTATAAGGTGGTAGTGACAAGAAACTAATCACTTGGCTGTATAACAGGATTCAATCATGAATGAGTTTTTATGGACTACTTACCGAGAAAACAAGATTTTTATTACCGCTTTATAATAAGTTATGGCTGGATAGGTTTGTTGTTGTTGGGCATTTACCTCATTCTTCCTCTTCAACAGTTTCAGAAAAAGGCATTGTTACAAAGTGCTATTCCAACAGAGATTCCTCAATCAACAGCAACAGTTGTTATTGAGGTTGAGCAACTCCTCCCTAGTTTGTCGATTGGGCTAGAAGTTGATGTTACTGAGACACTTACTCCTTCGGTATTTGTTTCTCCTGAGGCAATCGTACCTCAACAGTTGTTGGTAAAATTTCGACCTGGAGTTACTGGACAGGATATTGCTGCGACTATGGGACACGCCATGGAACCAATTCCTTTCCTAAGTGATGCGACAGGTGTGTTCAAGATTGTTTTGACTCAAGGAGAAGATCCGCTTGTTGTGGCTGATTTATATCGTTTTCATCCTGGGGTTGAGCGTGTGGAAATGAATAAAAAAGTATCAGGATTTGGTATGGGAATGGGTTTAAGTGTTGGAACACCAGTTATTCCTGGGGATCCATCGTACTCTTCGCAATGGGCACTTTCAAATGGCTTGAATCATGATATCAATGCACCTGAGGCTTGGTCTGTTGAAACAGGAAAAAGTTCGGTAAAAATAGCAGTGCTTGATAGTGGAATAGATGGTACTCATGAAGATTTGACAGGAAAAGTTGATGAGGGTATTAATTTTGTCGGATATGGTCGCAATACTCCTACTCCTGCATCAGCAGTTACGCCCGCTGTGATAGCGGCGAATACCAACTCTGATGATGAGGGGCATGGCACTAGTGCTGCAGGAATTATTAGTGCTTCTACTGACAATGGTAAGGGGATAGCTGGGGTTTCTTGGAATAGCAGATTGGTACCTGTAAAGGTTCTTGATTATAACCGCAATGGAGATACCAGCAATCTGGCGTCAGCCATTATTTGGGCAGCGAATAGAACAGATATTCAGATTATTTGTATGAGTTTGGGAACAACTGATTCTTCTTTTGAAATGGAAGCCGCTGTAAAGGCGGCATATGATAAGGGAAAAGTACTGATTGCTGCTTCAGGTAATGAAGATAAACAAGGGGTATATTATCCAGCTGCATATACTCAAGCTATTGCGGTTGGAGCAACGAATCAAAGTGATGTTCGTTGTGATAAAAGTGATTGGGGTACTGGTAAGGGGTCAAGTTATGGCCCTCAATTAGATGTTTTGGCTCCTGGGAATGCTATTTTTACAACGGCATTACAATCTGCTGCTGGAAATACCTATACGAATTTTACCGGTACTTCTGCAGCGGCTCCCAATGCCTGTGGAGTGGCTGCTCTTCTGCTTTCTAAGGATCCAACACTTTCCAACCAACAGGTGTTGCGCCGTCTGGAAGTATCTTCAACTAAGCCTTCTGGTATGAGTGGTAGTAATTTTACCAACGAATATGGGTATGGAAGAATAGATGCTTACCGGGCATTGACCTACGACGTTTATCCGCCCAGTGTGGTGATTTCTACGCCTACGGGGACTTTGCCATCTCGTCCGACTTTTTCTGGAGTGGTTAGTGATGATCGCCAAGATAATGATAAAGTTGCTGCAGAGTTGGCAGATGTCAGTAGTAGTACTATCCAGTCTCTTGAAGTAAGTATTGATAGTGGAGCTTGGATTGATATAACTCCTGTTGCAAAAAGTGGTTCGTTTAGTTTTTCTTATGCTGTAGATAGCACGCTTTCCAATGGCCAGCATACCTTACGCGCTCGGGCAACTGATAGTGAAGGAAATGTACCATCTGAAGCAAATTATACGGCTTCGAGTTTTAGCGTTTCTGATGTGGTTACGCCATTTCCGACTATTACTCCAACTGGGACCCCAACTGGGACTTCGACTCCGATCAGAACCTCCACGCCACTTTCAACGTTCACCAGTACTCCTGTGCCTTCTATGGGAACTGTTGTAGCAACTGCGAGCCCGACCATTACGCAGGTTCGTACCGGCAATTCTTTTGAAACTAAAGTGCTTTACCGTTATTATCTGACAAAGGATAAGAAGACCTTTAAGGATTATCCAATGTCCGGTGTTAAAGTTGTCTTTTCTGATGAACCTTGGGAGAGTTATACGAATCTTGAAGGATTGGCATTATTCAGTAATATTGTTGCAGGTAAACATTTGGTAAGTGCTTTTTATGGGACGACAGTCAAGCAGATGGAAGTTACTATTCCAACTGTGAAGAGTTTGATTTTAATTTTTGAACCCCAGACTCAGTCTTTGACGACAAATACCAATGCCACTGCTACGCCGAGCAGTGGGAGTAATAATTCTTCAGGAATGCCCGTGACTGGGATGGATATTGCGTATTTGCGACGAGTTATTTTTGGTTTGGTGCTTATTGTTTTGACAGGGGTGTGGAGGATGAGGGTTAGAGAGCGTTAGGTCGGTTAATTTTTTGCTTGAGATATTTGTTCATTAACTGAATATTCGTCCATGATTACTATTCATTCTTTCTTGCCACAATAAAGTCAATGGTTGGAAGGTTATGTTCGTGTAGTTGTTCATTCGTGGACAATGTATTTGTTCCCCACCTGTATGCCGTTGTCCGTAGGCGGACAACTGGCACAAGAAGTTACCACAGTGAAGTCAAAGATATGAAGGCTATGTTAGCAATAGTAGTTCATTCATGGATAAAGCTCTTGTTCTTTACCAGCATGCCGTTATCCGTAGGCGGACAATTGGCACGAGAGGTACTTCTTCTTCCATGATGGGATTCTGTTGCCTAAGGGTCTTCGAAGAGATTCTTCGACTCAGGTTATTTCGCTCAGGATGACACAACAACCGCACACTTATATTGAACTTAGGCAAGATTAATCATTTTTTGCTTTTCTGGTAATGCCATCGATCAATTGGGTTTTCTTTTTGATGAATGATGTTCGGGTTTTTTCTGGAAGTTTTGTGGCTAGTTGGAGAGTGTTTTTTGTTGTTGAATGGATTCGGGTGAGAGCTGGAAGTAGTTTCTTGGTTTTATAGAGGATTGCTGAAAGTAGAATCAAGATGAAGCACAAGACTCCGAGAGAAATGGTCATACCAGTAACAGGCATTGTTTTAGGTGAACCGTTTGTAGAGTCGTTGATGGTTGCTGGTGCTGAACCAGAAAGAATTTGGGGATAAAATAGTATTTTGGCGTATCTTTGTTGTGTTGTATCTACTTCTACCCATTTTACTTCTCCTTGAAACTCTGCGAATACAATATACTTTCCAGCAGGAGTAACACCTTCAAACATAGTTTGTCCGTTGTAGTCGGTATATTGTACTTTTCCGTAACTACTGAGTGTAACCTTCGCTCCGGTGATTGGGATGGCTGTGTACTGCTCTGCATCAACAAGATTGATGCCAGGAGCTATGGGAATAGGCGCAGCGGTTGGTGTCGCAACCACAGTTGCTTGCGGTGTGCCTGATGTATTTTGCGAACTCTGGGGTATAACTGTGGGACGAGTATCAGTAAATAGTACTAGAACGCTAAGTCTATCGCTGAACGTGTTTGGAGTAAGAAAGAAAGGGGGTGTAGTTGCTGTTGCAGTTTCTGTATTAGTTGGAGTTGCTGTATTTGTGATAGTTACTGTATTTGTAATACTTGGGGTATTTGTTATGGTAGCAGTGTTTGATGTTGTTATTGTAGGAGTCATTGTTGCGCTGACATTGGTTCCAGGTGTTGTTGCAATGATTGATCCAGTAGGTGTTGCCGTTGCTGTCGGCGTTGTTGGCTGTAGACTCCAGTCGAAGTCCTGAGGGAATAGTGTGTTATATTCCAGCGTATTTATTCGTATTGCGTATTCATTGTCGATGGGTAATGATCCAAGTTCACTACTTGGCGTGAAATGTAAGTAGTAGGTATCAGTGGTGCTTGGGGTAAAATCAAAGCTATCATTGCCGTTGAAGGTCTTCTCCTTCAGAATGACAAGTCCGTTGCTGCTTTTTTCAAATAGATATACATGAGTTTTTTGTTTGCTGTAGAGAGAAATGGTGTATGATTGTTTTTCTTTACCATAAAACGTAAGCCAGTCTTGGTCAGTAATATCGGTGAAATTGTGTTTTTGTTCCATTGCATTTGGGATCAGTAAGGTGGCTGTGTCGATGGAGTTATTAATTGGAATTAGACGGTCCCAGATGTCTATTGGGTTCGTATCTGAGGTGGCATTGATTAATAATCTATAATATTTGTTTGGCACTGAGTCGGGATTCATTATTCCTATGTAATACGTTCCTGGGATAGTGAAGTTGTAATTAAATGCAAATACGGAGTTATCTATATAGAGGTTTTTTATGATCTCGGTATTAACCATAATGTTAGAGTTAGGAAATGTTACTTTTCCCCACGGTGTCCACTCAAACATCCCTGTTTGCGTTTGATCATCTTGCGCAAAGACTCTCATAATTTTAAATTGATATTTCAGTTTGTTCAGATTATCAAAACGGAAACTGATTACCTGCGGGCTGGTGATTAGAATACTAGACCAGTCTTGATCATTGGTGTTGTGTAGCGATCGTAGTGATCGTTCCCAATTCATATGAAAAGGACGTGCGGTTTCAGGAAGGTTGTCGCCAAAGTTGTACGTAGTGTCTACACCATCGGGAAGCGCTACACTGGAGTCGATTACGGTTGGTGATGTTGTTGGTGTTGGAATTAGTGAGATGATTCGAATGTTATATTGGCTGTTTGAAAGAGCTGTGTCGTTTCTTGGAGATAGTTTGACGTAATACGTTCCTGGATAGTAAAAGTTATATTCAACCATTGAAGATAGTGCTGGTTCATCGAGTTTTTCACCTTGAATTTCAGAGGCTAGTGAGAGTGCGTTTCCGTTTGTGGGGGTTCCAATGCTAGGAGCGGGTGTTGTTGTTGCAGGTGCTGTGTTGGGTAAGTTAGGGTAATAGGCTGCATCGTCTGGCACATTACTTGCTAGATGTCCGTTAAGAGATGAGTTGTAGAGGTAGATAGTTGCTGCATTGGAAGCTAGGATACGGTATCTTCCGATCATGGAAATGTTGAATCTGATCCAGTCGACATCAGTTGCTTTGTGAAATGTATGCTGGTCGGATGTGGTATCGATTTGTGGGATCCATGAAGCCATTGATGCTTGGTCATCATCAGGTGTTTTGGGATCTTCCGGTTCTATTTCAAATTTATCAGGTGCAATCGGAAATACTGGTGTTGGAGGAGGGGCAGTAGAAGTTATGGCAAGGTCGTAGTTGGATTTTTCTCCAATATTTATTAGTGGGTTTTTAGGATATACCTTAATGTAGTAAATGTTTGCTCCACTGAATAACTTCGGAGTGAATGTGAGGGTTGATGCTGAAGTGTTTTCATCAGTATTATCGTTAGATAGCAGCAGGGTTTTTCCGTCTGGGCCATATAGTTCCATGACCGTGTCTGCAAGTTTGCCAAGGTTAGTAGTTTGTATGGTGTAGATATAACTGTCGAGAGACGCATAGAATTTTGTCCAGTCGACATCTGTGGCGTTATGGAAATTATGGTTTGGCTGTGTTTCTCCCGCTCCCATTTCTTTTGCTTGTGAGCTGCTATTGTCGGGTTCATATTGATCACCAGTAATAGGGGTATTTGTTGGGATTGGGGTTGCAGGAGTAACGTACGTAACTTTCAATGAATAGGTTGCATTGGGGCCAACATTAGTGGTGTTAAATTTTGGAAATATATGTAAGTAATAGGCTCCTTGGGCTAGTCCTAAGGCTGAAGGTCTGAAGGTGATTATCGAACCAAGATCTGAAGTGCTTTTATTGTCGTTTTGATCGAGGTAGGGGGAAAGATTACGATGATAGATATCAAAGTTTGGTCCATAGAGCTCCATTACGGTATCACCTAACGTCCCTTGTGTTACTGTTGTTTCCGCGGTGTAGGTACTGTCTGAAAAGCCAACGTAGAACTTTACCCAGTCTTCATCGGTGCTATCATGAAAATTTCTTTGTTGTATTGAGCCGTCAGTATTGATATTGCTGGTGTTTGGTAAGTTGTCTGGTTCAAAAGCGTCTTGGTTCTGGCTCGTTTGTCCGGTTGCGGTTGATAGTTTTATTTTGTAAGCATAGAGACTCAAATCACCTTGGGGAAAATTGGGAGGTAGTTGGTTAGTGACTTTGGTATAAAAGGTTACTATGGTGTCGGTACTGGTGGCGTTAAGAATCTCCGATGGATTGAAACTGAGGATTGCATCATGGCTGTCGGTTTTTCGAGTACTTTCTTTGATCAGAGTGTTTGTTTGCCCATTTCTCAAATATAACTCTAGTTTGGGAAATGCATTATCTTTTGATTCATTTGTTTCTATTGTGTAGATTTTATTATCGTTGTAGGACGCAAATGAAAACCAATCAACATCATTTGTTTTACTAAAATAAGATTGAACATCTGTATTTTGCAGTAAATTACTTGCTCCATCAGGGGAATCGTTTTGGGGCTCATTTTTATCGAGGGGTGTAGCAGTGGCTGTCGCAGTGTTTTCAGCGAGTGCGCTAATACTGAGAAAGGGAAGGGTGGAACTTTGCGGAGTTTCTGGTTCTTGACCGGCAAGGGAGATAAAGGTTTGTTGTCCAATAAAAAAGAGTCCAAACATCAGTCCAATAACAAGCAATGAACGCTTGCCTTGACGTGATAAAAGAAAACTCACTATGTTTTTGTATTTATTTTTCATACATGTGAAAAATGCACAGAAGTAAATCACAAAAGTATAGCAGAAATGGGGGTTTTTGTAAATGGGGAAGGGGTGTTGTTGTCTGGAATCGATGCGATTTGGAAGAAATTATTCTGATTCAGGAATAGGTACTGGTTCAGTTTTTGTATTTGAACGAAGTATGAGGGTGTACACTAACGAGAATACAGAGATGATGGTAAGGGCAAAGATGGTCGGCGTTGCCAATGTGAAAACAACTCGAAGTGCAAGGCCATTTAACTTCGCGAGGAAGGAAACAATATAAAGGCCATAGTAATAGTAGTTGATCGTGCCACCGGTAAACCAAGGATCCATGGGAGGAAAGTAAGCAGACTTTGTTACTCCAGCAAGAAATGCTTGTTCAAACAGTTTTTCTCCTCCGAGCCAAGGTTGCCAGATATCAGGATTGAGCATGCGAATTGTTGTAAAGGCTGTTAGTGCTATAGAAAATAGTATTTCCAGTCCTAGGAGTGTTTTCCATTTAGTTTTTAGTATGGTTATGATTTCTTTAAGTAGAGACTGTTTTTTTCCTCTGCTTATCAAGTGAGCAAACCCTGCAGTTATTACTCCTGAGAGAAGAATTGTTATCACGACGTTTGTTCGGGTGAACTGTAGAATTTGCGCGTTGGCAAAAAGCCATAGAACCCAGCTGGAGAAAAGCAGTCCAACCGTTTTTGCGAATGCATAACCGCTATCCTCAAAATTGTTAAAGAGAACGGTACAGATTGGAAAGAAAAGTATTCCGATGACCAGTAACGAGATCCACCAGACAAAAAATGCCACTGGAATATGTAGCGGTCCGACAGTAATTTCCATCGCTGAGAGTCCTTCTAGGACAAAAAACTCACGATTATCCGCTTGGGCATTTGCTTCGTTTTGTTTTGTGCCCAACACTACTGTTTTGCTTTGTGCCTGTAGAGGGGTATTTTCTATTGGTTCTGGGTAATTTTCCAGAAGAGCCCTAACTGAAGCTGGTGAGAAATCAGCAGTCTTTTGATAAATGAGTACTTGTGGGTGGTCGTAAACTGTGAAACTTTCATCAGCATTATCATCGTTGTAGTCAAAGTTGAAAATTCTAGGATATACTGTTGTTTTATTTACTAGGGTGTAGCCAAGTTTTTCTTCAAACAGCAGTTTATAGAAATTGGTGGTCAAGGGATAACGAAGTGGAAGTTTGGGAATTGATGCCCAAAGGCGGTTACTAGACATAGTGAAGTAGTCAGCTTTGCTGAGGGTCGTGATGATATGTTCTAACTTACTTTCGTTGTCTGCTTCATAGCCGTTGAAAGTTATTTGTGTGTAGTTATAAGAGTTAACATTCATGGAAGGACTGACTGAAATCGGTAAGCTGTCATCCCAGTGTTCAACTGCGATGGTTTTTCCTTTCGGAATATTTTCAAACATCCATTCTGAAGCCAATATTCTGCTATGTTGTTGTCCATAAATATTTGAAAATGCTATGGCATAGCCAAGTGTTGAAATAAAAATGAGTCCAGTTAGTATCACTCCACTCAAGTAGGGAAGTGTGAAGCGTGAGCGGATTTTATTTGAAGATTTTTCAATAGCTAATGCCAAGAGATAGGCTCCAGCGAGAATGAGAAATGGGTAAATGGGAAGCATGTAGCGCATAAACTTTACTTGAAATCTTGCGTTTACCAGAAAGTAAGGAATTGTCCATGATAGCAGAAGAAGGTGTTTTTGGAATCGGTTTTTAATACATTCATACATCAGGAACAGGATTCCGAGAATTCCTAGCACTCCAAGAGGAATCCCCATGCCAAAGAAGACAATATTTTTAAGTTGGTAGATGAATTTAGGTGTGAAAGCGTATTGCCGGGTGTAGGGTAAATCTCCTTCACCGGTTACCATATTATTTTGTTCGCTAACATTGCGTGAAAATTCAGTCGAAAAGGTTATAGGTCCAATCTGAATTCGTGTAGAATTTCGACTATTTTTTGCATTGTCGATGAAGGCGTATGGCATTGCGATAAACATGCAAAGTAGTGCGATAAGCAAAGCGGTTAATGGAGCTGCAAAGAATGCAAATCGTTTTTGTTTGTTTTCGGGCTCTTCATCTTTTGTTTGCCCAAAATAGCGATACACACCAAAGAGAGAGGCTATAAGAAAAGGAGCCATAAACGCAATTGCGCTCACCTTGCAGGCAAGGGCAATGCCAAAACTTATTCCGGTCAATATGAATGATTTCCAAGATGGTTTTTCTGCAACATCTATTAGAAAAAAGAAAGATAATGCAATAAAAAAGGTCAGAATGCCGTCAACTGCATAGAAATGAGAGAGTTGTATATGAAAGACAGTGATTGCCAGTAATCCTGCGGCAATCAAGCCTGTTCGCTTATTGAATAATTTCAACCCAATGCCAAACAGAACAAGCAATGTTCCAAGATCAAACAGCGCCGAAATTACGCGACCATAGAGGGTTATCCCATCATAACCAATGATCCAATCGTTGTGGGTTACTACACTTATGATGAAAGCAGTTCCACGAACAAAGTAAAAAGGAAAAGAGCCATATGCAAAGAAATGAGGGTTGAGAGGAGACTGCTCTGCATCAAAAAATTCACCAACTGATCTAGGCATTCCTAGGCGAGAAACTGCCATTGTAATTGCGCGTTCGTCTGGGTGTAGGTGTTGATTGCTGTCCCAATTCACATCCTGCAATCTAAAAATTGCTCCAACAATGACAATTGTCGTAATTATTAGTGACGTTTTAATTTTTTCGGGAGAGGAAAAAAAAGTTTTTAGTTGAGGGAAGAGGTTTTTAATTGGCGAAAAGAAGTGTTTCACTGCACCGAAAATGCCTTCTTGTTCATACTGTTCTTGTAATGAGGTCATGGGACTGAAGCTCTCCATGCTTTTGTTTTTTCATATAACTATAAGTGAACCACAGTAAGCTTAACAATAAACCTGCCTGTAAGGCAATTAGTGTGTAGACGACTTGTTCAAGTGAGTAGTGCACAAATGATAATGCTAACACTTCTAACGTAAAAAACGCCAAGGGTAGCCGATAAATCTTGGTGTTTTCTATTGAGAGGTGATAGTTGATTAATACATAGGAAAAGCCTGCTAACCACATTACACTACCTGCCCAACCAAGTAGATGCGCGCCGAATGTGTAGCTCGGGAAAAGATAGTGCATAAGTAGCTGTGGAACGCCAAAGAATAAAGCAACAGAGGGTAAACCAAAAGAAGCCGTTATCCCCATGGCAAGCCATAAGAAATGTATTGATTTTTTGAAGTTTTGTTTTTCCTTAGCGGAAGATGGGAACAGTACATTCACAACTGGAGATATAGTCCAGAATACAATTTTTCCCAGAAGAGCCAAAATAGCATAATTTCCTGCTTCTTCGCCGGTAAAAAAATGTTTTACGATGATCATATCGAAAGTATACATTCCAGTGAAAAATGCGTAGGCAAGTACAACTGGTGTGATAAATTTAGCAAATGGTTTTAGAGATAGTGTGACTTTTTCTTTAGATAGCTCGCTTCTTACCAACTTGCGTGTGGGAAAATAGGTTAGAGCATAGATCCCTGCTCCAGAAATTATGGTTGCAATCATTGCTCCTTCAAGACCTAGATTGATGAGCAATAAACCAAAACTTAATCGAAGCACAGCTTCAATTATGAACGAAAAGGCAAAGGGAATAAATCGAAAATAGCCTTGTAGAATGCCCCTGTTGATTGGAATAAGGAGATAGGTGCATAAGTATACTCCCAGTAAGAATAAGGCTACAGGAGAATTAAGATTGAGGAATTTGTCCAGAAGCGGGATGGAGAGGGTGAATAGAATGATGAATATTCCGGCTATTTTGATAAAAATAGTGGTTACTCTTGAAAAGAGCATAGGGATAAGATTGGATTTTTTTTCCTGAATATAGCGCGTGACAAAGAATGCTACACAATTTTGGATAACGTTGAGTGGAACGCTGAATAGATAGATAAAACTGAAGAGCGTTTGCAAACCACCATAGGCTTCTTTAGAGTAATATTTCGCCATGAAATATTGAAACAAATAGTTCAATACAGATGCAAAAATAATGCCTGCGGTGGTGATAAGTGTGTTGAGTAAAAATGAATTATTTTTGAGTTTTTTTATCAAATCCAAAACGCTCCGAAACGATATAAAGTGGTCTTTGTTTGACTTCATCATAGATCCGACCGATATACTCGCCCATGATTCCAAGCGTTATCAGTTGGATACCTCCAAGGAAGAGTACGGTGATCATCAGTGATGTAAACCCAGGAACGGAGATTTCCGTAAACAGGCGCAAGAAAAGAAAGAAAAGAATGACTAAAAATGCTGTCACTGAAACAAAAAATCCTAAGTAAGTAGCCAGTTGTAATGGTAAGTATGAAAAAGAAGTTATGCCATTCAGTGCAAAACGAACCATTTTCTTTAAAGGATAGTTTGTTGTGCCAGTATGGCGAGCATCCCTCTGGTAAGACACACCCGTTTGCTTAAATCCAACCCAACTCACCAGTCCACGAAGAAAGCGGTTTCTTTCTGGCATGGAAGTTAGTGTGTCGATAACTTTCCGATCGATGAGGCGAAAATCCCCAGTGTCTACAGGTATGTTGATTTTAGTTATTTTGCGAAGAAAGCGATAAAAAAACCATGCAGTAAATTTTTTAAAAAGAGATTCACCTTTTCGTTGTTCTCTGATTGCGTAAACTACGTCGTAGCCTTCTTTCCATTTTGTTATCAGCTCAGGAATTATTTCTGGAGGATCTTGGAGGTCGGCATCGATGATCACTGCTGCATCTCCAGAACAACAATCAAGTCCAGCACTGACTGCGTTTTGATGTCCAAAATTTCTGGAAAATCCGATTACCTTAACATGGGTTTTGTCTTTTTCGACTAAGGCTTTTAGAAGAGGGAGAGAGTTGTCTTTGCTTCCATCATTTACAAAAATGAGTTCATAAGTTTCTGCTGCTTTGTGTATTGAAGCTGTGAGGCGTTTATAAAGTGCATCAATGTTGCCTTCTTCGTTATAGATTGGGATGATGACGGATAATAATTTCATAGTAATGTATGTGCTTTCAACACTAGTTACAATAGTTGAAAGCTGTTGGAAAGTAAATTCCTTGTCGCTTTCGTTTGTTATACGAAAAGTAGTACGATTTTGTTCCGAAGTTTCTGTTACTAGAAATTATTAGTTGATTATTTTTTCCCAAGGAAGATCGAGATCTGGTCTGCCAAAATGACCGTAAGCCGCGACTTGTTTGTAGAGAGGGCGTCGAAGGTTAAGTTTTTCGATAATCAATCCAGGTCGTAGGTCGAAGTTGTTTTTGATGTAGTCAAGAATTTCCACATCTGAACTTTTTGCTGTTCCAAATGTTTCAACGGCGATAGATATTGGATGTGCGACACCGATGGCGTAGGAAATCTGTACTTCAGCGCGATCAGCCATACCTTTTGCAACGATGTTTTTTGCAACCCATCGAGCAGCATAGGCACCAGAGCGATCAACCTTGGTGGCATCTTTTCCAGAGAATGCTCCTCCTCCAACACGTGCCAATCCTCCATATGAGTCTACAATGATTTTTCTTCCTGTTAGACCTACATCTCCAACGGGACCTCCGATAACAAATCTTCCAGTTGGATTGATGAAGTATTTTGTTTCTGAATCGAGAAGGTTCGTAGGTATTATTGCTTCGATTACTTGTTTCTTTATATCCTCACGTATCTGTTCTGTGGTTATTTCTGGATCATGTTGGCAGGAAATGACTACAGCATCAACACGTACTGGTTTTCCATTAGAGTATTCAACAGTCACTTGGGATTTACCGTCTGGGCGAAGGTAAGGTAAAGTTTTTGTTTTTCTAGTTTTTGTTAATTGAAGACAAAGCTTGTGGGCAAGTGTTATGGGGAGTGGCATGAGTTCGGGAGTTTCGTTACATGCAAACCCAATCATCATTCCTTGGTCGCCTGCACCTATTTGCGCAGGATCTTCATATGCTTTATCAACACCTTGCTTGATGTCCGCTGATTGTTCTTTTATTGTCGTGAGAATGGAACAGCTTTTATAATCAAATCCGTAATCATTTTTGTCGTAGCCTATTTCTTTGATGGTTTCGCGAACAATTTTATTAAAATCTACATAGCATTCTGTAGTTATTTCGCCACCAATTAGGACCAATCCAGTTGTGGCATAGGTTTCGCAGGCAACTCTCGCGTAGGGATCTTTGCTAATAATTGCATCGAGGATAGCGTCAGATAGCTGATCACAGATTTTGTCTGGATGCCCTTCTGTTACTGATTCGGATGTGAGATGTAGTTTTTTGCTGTTCTGAAAAGTGGACATATAGTGAATGCTCCTTGGGTACGGTAATCATTTTCCAAATTTTACTATATCAGAGTAGAGAACGGTAGTCGGTAAAACTAATTTACCATCGAGATTTGTTTTGTTGAGGTAAAGCTATGCAAAAACTTTTTTATAAATTTCTTTAGAAAGGCTATACTGTGTAGGTGTGTCAATATATGGGAGATAATCATTACTAGAATACTTGTTACGCTGCCTACATATAACGAACGTGAAAATATACTTCGGATGATTTCCGAGCTTTTGGTAGTGGATTGTCACCCTGATATATTGGTGATTGACGATAATTCGCCTGATGGAACTGGGGAGTTGGTTATAGATTTCGCCAAGAATGAAAAACGAGTTAATTTTATTTCCCGTTCAGGAAAACTTGGATTGGGAACGGCTTATGTGGCTGGGTTTACATGGGCATTGGACAACAATTATGATGTTATTATTCAGATGGATGCTGATTTTTCCCATCTTCCTCAATACATTCCTTCATTGGTTGCAGCTCTCGATAGTTACGATATTGCAGTGGGGTCTCGATACGTTACGGGAGGTGGGGTGGATAAGTCTTGGAGTTGGAGCAGAAAGTTTTTGAGTAAGTCGGGTAATACCTATGCCAGATTGGTGACAGGGGTTACGGTTCATGATGCTACTTCTGGCTTTAAGGCATTTCGTGCGGAAGCGTTGAAAAAAATACCTTTGGATAAGGTTTCTTCGGATGGCTATTCCTTTCAAATGGAAATGGCTTTTCTTTCAAAAAAAGCTAATTTGCAAGTGTGCGAAATTCCGATTATTTTCTACGACAGGACTAAAGGGAAATCTAAAATGTCGTTGGGAATAATATGGGAAGCTATTTGGAAAGTTTGGTGGTTGGGTAAATAACAATTCTATTTATACTTGGTTTCTATAAGGGGTATTTATGAGCAATTACGAACAAGAATGGGATACAGTATGGAACCGAAAAATACAGGGGCTTGTGGGGAAGGGGAGAAAGGTTTACAACGGCTTTTTTTTAAGACTGCTTAGACCGTTTTTGGGTAAAGATAAAGTATTTCTTGAAGTTGGTTGTGGTACTGCGAGTTTGTTAGTTGTTCTTGCACCACTGTGTAAAGAAGCGTTGGGCCTAGATATTTCCAGTGCTGCTTTAGAAAAGGCTGAGAAGCTTGCGCAGTCAAAGAAAACAACAAATGCCCGTTTTATAAAAGGTGACTGTTTTGCAATGCCGTTTGAGGAGGGTAGTATTGATGTGCAGTGGAGTCAGGGTTTGCTTGAGCATTTTGATGCGCCGGAGAAGATCGTTGCTGAGCAGTTTCGGGTTTGTAAGAAAGGCGGGGTAGTGATTGCTAGTGTTCCCTATGCATATTCTTATCATAGAATTTGGTGGTTTCTTACCCGTCCGCGTTTCCTGAGAAGTTTTTGGCCTTGGACTGATCAACGGTTTTTTACTAAGAAACAATTGTTGGAAGTTGGGAAGAAAGTGCATGCAAATTGTAGGGTGTATTTGTTGCAGCCTTTTTTTCTTGGGGTTGTGATTTTGGAAGTGAAAAAAGATTAAGAAGTGATGGTTTATTTTAGTTAAGACGCTACACAATTGTGATGAAAATTTTTCTCTTGCAGATAATTCTCTTGCTCTCCACCCTCCTGCTGTTGTCCGTAGGCGGACAACTAGCACATGTGTTCGAATTAGTTGCCATTATAGGTGTAGAATTTTTTGCATTCGTTGTTGCAGATTTCAAATTCATCTACTAGTTCTTTTGAGGGATCAGGTTCGTTTTTGATGATAACTACTGGAAGCTCTTTGTTAAAAGTGTGCGATTTTAAATCAGTGATGAAGTAGAGGTAGGAGCGGTTTGTTACAGAATTTGGTTCCAATAGTTCCCCTGGGGATTTTTTGAGCGTGTTATAGAGAAAATATCCCACTATTCCTGGATCTGCAAGATCTGTTTTGGGATCTATTGTCACGTTGTACGTTGTCAAATATTCTTTGTTTATTATTTTTGATGCCATTTCATTAAAATTTGTGGCGTAATCTTGGTTGGAATATTGTGCTGCAAAGACCAATGCTGAATTAACGACGGTAAAGCAAACAAAAAATGCAAGTGAAGAAGTAATGCTGACGCATAGTATTTTTTGTTTTTTGCTTATGTTGAGTAGACCATATATACAAAAGATGAATGCTATAAAAAGCATACTGTAACCAAGATAAAATTTTCTAAAACCAAAACCGCTGGAGATTATGCATACAATGAATGAATTTAGCAATAGCGCCAAGATCACTATTCCTGTTGCGTATCGGTATCGAAAGAAAAAAATCAGGCCTCCTAAACCGCCGATGAAAATAATCAGAAGAAAGTAATTATAGATATAGCTTTTTCCGTATTCTGTATACGTCGATGTCTGGGTAGGTAATGTAATTAAATCTGCAAAGTTTTTTGAAAATTGTTTTATCAATGCTGGTTTTGCAGTTTCCATATCATTATTGTTGTCGATATATATTACAACTGGTGAAGTTCCTGATCGGAAGTGCAGTTCAATGGGGTCGATATAGGTTGGCGTTAATAATGCCGTGCTACTCAAGATTGTAGGAAGAAACCACCAAGCTAGTAATGATAATGCTCCAAGAGTAGTACCTATCGGAATGGTTTTTAACGGTTTTCCTTTTTGTATGAAGAACACAGCGATAGGAACTGTGACTAAGGCTACCAATGCAGTGGCTGTGTAGGAAAGTATCGATAAAGGTGCTAGAAGGAGAATACCATACAGATATTTTTTTTCTTTAGAATTTTCAAAAAGAATAAAGAGGTAGAGAATGGCAAGAGGTATTACTAGTGAAAGTTCGAAATTATAGGTGCTCCTAGCCCAATCATGTTCGAATGGCCCAAAGGCAAATAGCAGCATACTCAGTCCAGCTAGTGGGGCGCTTTTCGTAAATTCTTTACTAATTTTGTAGATCAGAATGTAGACAACAAAGGCAGAAAGTACGATTGGAATTTTTAAAGTGAACGTATTAATTCCGCCTAATGAAACAAAGAGATAATAAAGAAAATAGAGTAAATATCCTTGGGATATTTTTGAGTAGTTTGCTATACCAAAAGCGACTTTTGTAAATAGTACAAAGTTGGTTGTGGCTAAGTAATGTGAAATGACTTCAAAGTCTAAGACTTGGTGAATTTGAGTCAGGTCGTAAAATCTAAACAAGGCAATTGCTGTACAACATGAAATTAGTACAAGAGTCTCGGGAATTTTGAGAGGTCTTTTTTTTAACAGATAGTGCAGAGCATGACCGCTGACGAGAAATGCGAAGAGTCCGAAGCCTATCCAAAGTAAGTAGTTGTCTGAAAACGCTGGATAGAAAGAAGCGAGTATTATTAGTGAGGGTTGCAAAAATGAGAGCGTTTTCTCGCCTCTGATTTGCTGAATAATGGTTATGAAGGAGAAAAAAGTAAATAGTGCGACACATGCCAAAGTAACAGAATGTTTTTTAATAAATCGTTTGAATGAACTGATTTTCTTTGAGGTCATAATGTTCCCTTGAGGTGTGGTGCTTGGTCGTCAATTGCAACGGCTATTATTGTCGATGGTATTTTTGAACAGTTTTTCAACTCATCTGTCTCTATTCTTGCGTAAAACTAGGATAGCTGGATAAGTATTATGGTTTGGTTTTTATGCCTGTCAGTCGAAGGTATTCTAGGCTGGCGATGAGTAGAATAGTTCCTGTCATCAATGTTCTCATTTGTATTTCCAACTCTGGGTATGCAATGGTGAGGATTATAGCTAAGATAAAGATTATTGCTGGTTTGATGAATTGTTTTTGTGTTGTTATAGATTCAGTTTCTTCAGGTGTTGATGCTAGTAGCGGTTTGATTTCTTTTTTAAATAGTATGCCAATGCCAGCAGTGACAAGTGCCAATGCTATTGAAATTTGTGTTAACGTCCATTTTTGTTGGTCGGGTTGTTGATGCAAAAGTTGATTGATAAAGGTGAATAAAGAGGTTCGTAATTCTTGTAGTGGTCCTGTAGAGATGATTCCTTTACTTGTGAGGTCGGGGTAGAGGAAGAGAGTGATGAAAAAGGAAAATAGGAACAGTAAGGCTGAAATAATAAACAGTGATTTTTTCCAAGAGAATTTGCTTTTTTTTCTGGTGCTGGTCATGATATTTCTACTCCGAATTATCGTTGTGTAATTTGATTGATGGTTTTTATACAGTATTGAATTTCTTCATCGGTTAGCTTTGGGTAGAGGGGAAGGGTGATTGTGCTATTTCCAATTTTTTCTGCTACTTCGAATGCCCCATCGTTAAAGTTGTATTTTTCTCGATAGTATTTCATTAAATGTATTGGACGAAAGTTTACTGCAATTCCTATTCCTGCTTCCTGAATATCTTGAAGGTAGGTGTCTCGTTTTAGTGGATCTACCCATATTGTGTAGAGGTGACGCGCGTGTTTACTTGCAGAGAGCACTTGGGGAATTTTGATATGTTCATTGTTTTGAAAGCCTTGGTTGTAGAGTTGTGCGATGCGTTCTTTTGCTTCAAGAAATGATTCAATATGGTCAAGTTGATGTATGAGCAGTGCTGCTTGAATATTGGTCATGTTACATTTGTAACCGAGGAATTCCATGTCGTAGTGTTCATACCTTTTGGTATAGCGCTCGGCGGCGTTTTTGCTCATGCCGTGTTGTCGCGCTTTGAGTAGCCAGTTGTAGATTTTTTCGTCGTTGCAGGAGAGTGCGCCACCTTCACCAGAAGTGATATTTTTTGTTGCATAGAAACTAAAGCAGGCAATATCGCCAAGTTGTCCGACTCTGATGTTGTCTCTTGTTCCTTCGATGCAGTGGGCGCAGTCTTCTATGATTGGGAGGTTATGTTTGTCTGCGATTTCTTTGATTTTTTTCATGTCGCACATTTGGCCGTAGAGGTGGACAACGATGATGGCTTTAGTTTTTTCTGTTATAGCGGCTTCGATGAGATCTGCATTGATGTTTCCGGTATGTTCCTCTACATCTACGAATACCGGTGTTGCGTTGCAGTATTCGATTGCGTTTGCTGTAGCAATGAATGATAGTGGGGTGGTGATTACTTCGTCACCTGTCTGGATGTTGTAGTATTTCAAGGCAAGAAAGAGTGCGTCCGTGCAGGATGATACGGTTACGGTGTGTGTGCATCCTAGGTATTGGGAGAACTTTTCTTCAAATTGTTTTACTGTTTGTCCTGTTGTGAGGAAAAGTGAATCGAGAATTTTCAGGCATTCGTCTTTGTCTTCTTGGGTGAGGTTGTGTTTGTAAAATTCGATTTTTTGCATGATTGTTATGGTGTAAGTAGTTTGTGGGGATTAAAATAAGTTGCCATTGAGTTTGATTTTGGAGAGGATGGTGTCGGCTTCAAGAAGGTATTGGTAATATTTTACGGTTATGGTGTTTGGACTGTCAGTTATCGAGCCATTTTCCAAGGCTTCTTTAATTTCCTCGATGCCGTCGTGAATGGTTTTTGTAGTTTTGTAGCCAAGTGTTTGGTGTATTTTATCAAAGTTCACGTGGTAGCTTCGTTGGTCTGGGTCATCGGGGATTTCTTCGATTACGACGGATGGAAAATGCGTTTTAAGGGCGTTGGCGACTTGGAATACTTGAAAATTTTGGTCGTTGGAGCCGACGTTGAAGGCTTGTTTATTGATTTTTTTAAGGGATGTTTGTTGGTCAACGAGAATCGCTGCCTGTATGACATCGTCGATGTGAATGAGTGGGCGCCATTGTTTGCCACCGCCCATGATGATGATTCTTCCTTTTTTCCAGGCGTGGAGGGTCATGATGTTGATAATAAGATCGAAGCGCATTCTTCGTACGGATTTGCCGTAAACGGTGGCGTTGCGAAGTGAGGTAACGCAGAAATTGTCGTCTGCTAGGGCGAAAAGGTCTTGTTCAGCGTTTATTTTTGAACGGGCATATTCGGAGAGTGGGGCAAGGGGGGATTCTTCGTTGACAATGCCTTCTCCGGCGCCATAGGTGCTGCATGAGCAAGCAAATATGTATTTTTCTACACCGGCTTTTTTTGCTTCTGTTGCTAAGCTAACGGGACCTTGGTGGTTGATTGATTTTGTAATATTGGCATTGAGTGCGGCTGCGGGGTCGTTGGAGATTGAGGCTAGGTCTATGATGGTGTCAACGTTTTTTAGGAGTAGTGGGGGGACTGTTCTGATATCTTCTTTGACAATTGTGAGTTGTTTGTGGGTTGCTAGGTCTTGGAGAGTTTCGCCAAAGAAAAAACGATCGAGAGCTATCACGTTAACATTGGTTTTTAGTAAGGTTTCTACAAATCTAGATCCAATGTATCCTCCAGCTCCAGTGATGAGAATGGTTTTATTCATAATTTATCCTTTGTCTTATTTCATTATATCAATCGTGGTTTGTGAAAGAAGTTTACTTAGTTTTTATTAATTATGTACTTGAAACTTTCTTCCCCAACATTGAATAGTAGATCTATAACAGATAAATAAGGTACAAATGTTCCCCAAAGTTGAGGGTATGTTGGGTGTTTGTAGTCTTGAAATTCCACGGTGATACCATGTTGATTGAACAGTGGAACATCTATGAATTCTTGTGATGATTTACCATCGTAAAAGTAAGTTCCATCAAGAGCTTTTATAGTTTCAATAATTTTAATATTTTTATCTGGTTGTTGAATATTTAGACTAGAGGAGTTTATTATGTTTGTTTTGATTCCAATTTTGTTAGCTAACATAGTTATAAGTTCAGAATCTAAATCAATTAAGTATTTAAGTTCTTTGTTAATAATTCTTTCTAAATCAGGCATTAGCCAATCAAAATAGGGTGCTTTTTTATATGAAAGTTCAATGCTCTTTAAATGCTTTTTTTTCCATACATTATCTTGAACAAGTTTGACTTCATTTATTAGAAGTTGCTGAGATCCATGTGTTGGTACTGTTAGCCAAATTGAACTATTGGCCGTTTTAATCTTATTTCTAGATCTCCAATCTTTAGTCGTGTATTGTACGTCGTCATAAAGAACAAAAATATCTACTTTAGCTAATTGTTCAAAAAAGCCAAGCCAAGGAAGGTAGCCGGGTTGTAGTATTCCTATTCGCATAGTTGAAGGTGTTTGTTGATTATTTTACAAAGTTGAACAGCTTTAGATTCGTTAAAGTAACGATCGTTGAATAAATTTATTATACTTGAATGAATTTTTTCTGCATTAGGGGCTTTATTGGTAGAGAAGATTCCATCGAGAGATGCATAGTGTGAGCTTGCAAAAAGACCATTTTTAAAAATCTCTTTAAGAAGGACCTCTTTTTGCGGAACTGTAATGTTAAATCTCCATTGTTGAAATTTTGCTGCAAATTGAATTTTTTTAGGAAGCATATTTTCGTAAATAGAATTAATTTTATTTTTTATTTTTTGGCTATTTTGAATGTTGTTTATCACATCGTTTTTATAATCTTCAAAGGTTACATGTGATAGGCTAGTAGATAGCCAGTTTGAGTCTTGATAAAAAAATGTTGATTTGTTTTTGATTGCTTGTTTGTAACTATCGCTGATACTTTCTAAATCATGATGATTAAATTGGAGATGCTGGGATGAATATAGTAGATTTTTATTGATGAGATGAGCAAATCCCCCATAGCCGAGATCCACATATTTAGCATAACCAGTACTATGAAGAATAA
>JBAXVQ010000060.1:0-11098 GCA_037128935.1 bacterium
GTCTTGGAATGCCTGCGAATGCTTTTTAAATGCCTGACGGATGTCTGGGGTGCCTAGCGGATGCTTTTGTGGCTGACGAATGTCTTTATTTGGTGCGGGTTGCTAGGTGGTTGATGAGTTGGGAGAAGAGGTTTTTTTCTTTGGCTTGGAAGGGGAGGGTGGTTAGGGCTTGTTGTGCCTCGTTGTTGAGGGTGTTGATTTTGTTCTGTATGAAATCTACGGCTCCTGAAGAGGATATTTCTCCTTTGATGGTTTCGATATCTTTTGGTTCTAGATTAGGTTGTTGCCAGAGTTGGAGGAAATTTTTTCTTTTATCGGAATTCATCAGTTCCAAGGCTTTGGCTAGCAGGTAGGTTCTTTTTTTTCTGAGAATGTCGGTTGAGGTGGATTTTCCCGTTTCTGAGCTGTTTCCGAATGCTCCGATGAGGTCATCGCGAAGTTGAAAGGCGATTCCTAGCGGTTCAGCGAATGCTGTAAGTTGTTCTACCAGTGCTGGTGTTTCTTTATCGGCTAATACTGCACCAAAATGGAGTGGTAGTAGAATGGAGTACACGGCGGTTTTTAGTCGATAGTATTCGAGGATCTGTTCGGTTTTGTAGTATTGAATCGAGGAGCAGACGTCAAGAATTTGTCCGAAAGCAGTTTCCTGTTGATAATGCGTGTAGAGCTCAACTAGGCGGTTCTTTTTTACGGCTGAGCAGGTTGCACAAAGGATGGATTGTAATGCTAATGTGTTTAGAGTGTTTCCTGCTAGTATAGCGAGAGATACGCTGGTATCTAATCGTTCATTTTCATCAGAGATGGTTTCTTGGTAATCTGTTTCGTATTTTTTCCATATGGTTGGTTTGTTGTAGCGTTTTTCGTCTTTATCCATGATATCGTCGTGTACGAGAAGGTAACCATGAAGCAGCTCTAGGCTAAGAAGGGCTTGTTTTTGGCTTTTTTTTCCACCTAGTCCATTGTAGGAAAGGCTGGTTATGTAGGAGCGAAGTCGTTTTCCGCCGCCAAGCATGAAGTTTCTACATTCCTGAAGCAAGGTATGTATTGCTGTATCTCTTGTTTTGTTCTGATCAAGTGTTTTTTCGAAGAAAAGCTGTAGTTCTTGTTCGATTATTTCTTTGTGCTGTTGGATCGATACTTGTATCTGCATGTGGCTATAAGGCTCCGGAAAGTCTGTTAGTAGAATTATGAGTCAATAATGGAAGATGTTTTGTGACTGTTCCATCATAGTGAAAAAGGCACCATTGCAAAAGTTTTACCACTTTCTATAATGGTAATGGCATTACACTTCTTTTATGAATATTCCCACAGTAGCGTACAAAAGAATTCTTCTGAAGCTTTCAGGTGAAGCGTTGACAGGCGAAAAATCCTACGGTATCGATCCGGAAATTGTTAATTCGATTGCTGAGCAGGTGTGTGGGATTGAGAAATTTGGTGTTCAGGTTGCGATTGTGGTTGGCGGGGGCAACATTTTTCGAGGGGTTTCTTCCGCGGCAGTTGGGATGGATCGTGCGACAGCAGACTATATGGGAATGTTGGCGACAGTCATCAATGCGTTGGCTCTTCAAGATGCTATGGAAAAGCTTGGGCTCTCCGTTCGTGTTCAATCGGCGATCACTATGCCTCAGGTTGCAGAGGCATTCATACAAAGAAGATCGGTGCGCCATCTTGAAAAAGGGCGGGTGGTGGTTTTTGCTGCTGGTACAGGTAATCCGTTTTTTTCAACAGATACTGCAGCAGCTCTTCGTGCAAATGAGATTGGTGCGGATATGTTGCTTAAGGCAACGAAGGTTGACGGGGTGTATGATTGTGACCCGATGAAAAATACTGAGGCAAAGAAATTTCAGACGCTTTCTTATATGGATGCACTGAACATGGGGTTGCAGGTAATGGATTCTACAGCTATTTCTCTTTGTATGGATAATAATTTGCCAATTATGGTTTTTGATCTTAAGAAAGATGGAAATATTCAGAAGGCAGTGATGGGTGAGAAAATTGGTACTGTGATTAGTTAATTTTATTGTTTGATCGTAAGATTGTGAATACATTCTAAATTCTATACTGGAGGTTTGTTATGGCTACAACTATAGAAGAGGTTTTTGCAGAGTTGACCGAGAAAGCTCAAGAGGCTTTGGATAGTTACAAACGTGAGATTGCCAAAGTACGAACGGGTCGCGCCTCGCCATCTCTAGTTGAAGGTTTGCGTATTGAGTATTATGGAACACTTACGCCGCTTATTCAGGTTGCAGCTATTAAAGTTCCTGAAGCAAGAGTGTTGGTTATTGAGCCTTGGGACAAGTCTGTTTTGGCTGATATTGAAAAGGCTATCACTAACTCTGATCTTGGTTTAAATCCTTCTAATGATGGTTTGATTATTCGCATAACATTGCCACCACTTACTGAGGAGCGTCGTAAGGAAATGTCTAAACTTGTTGGCAAAAAAGCTGAGGATGCAAAAGCTCATTTAAGAACATTGCGAAATAAGGTTAAGGATCATTTGAAGGCATTGGAGCTTTCTGAGGATGAGGAACGCCGTGAAGAGAAAAATGTTCAGGATGAGTTTGATGCTTTTCATAAAACTGTAGATGATCTGAGGGATAAGAAGATTGCTGAAGTGATGGAAGTGTAATCTGAGTTTTTAAGTTTAAGAATAAAAAAAAGGCAGCCATAAGGCTGCCTTTTTTTGTATTGGTGTTGCACATGTATTTAGCTGTTGAGATCGCCGAAGAGATCAGTGCTGAGGTATCGTTCGCCTGTATCGCAGAGAACGGTGACAAGTGTTTTTCCTTTGTTTTCTGGGCGGGAAGCTACTTGTAGAGCTGCAAAAACGTTTGCTCCGGCAGAAATACCAACGAGGAGACCTTCTTTCTGAGCAAGGCTTCTGGCAGTTGCAAATGCATCTTCATTGCTCACCTGTATTACTTCGCTATAGATGGAAGTGTTAAGTACTTCAGGGACAAAACCTGCACCCATACCTTGAATGCGGTGTGGTCCGGGTTTTCCACCTGAGAGAACAGGGGAGTCTTTGGGTTCTACTGTGATAATCTGAATATTTGGGTTTTTCTCTTTGAGAAATTTTCCAGTACCTGTAACAGTTCCACCTGTTCCTACTCCAGCAATAAAAATATCGACTTTTCCATCGGTATCTTTCCAGATTTCTGGACCGGTGGTTCTGTAGTGTACATCAGGGTTTGCAAAGTTTTTAAACTGTTGTGGAATAAATGAGTTAGGTGTCGCGGCTGCAAGTTCTTGTGCTTTTTCTATTGCGCCTTTCATTCCTTTTTCTGCTGGAGTGAGGACGAGCTGGGCTCCAAAAGCTTTTAGCAATTTTCTGCGTTCTACGGTCATGGATTCAGGCATTGTGAGGATGAGTTTGTAGCCCTTGGAAGCTGCTACCCAAGCTAGTGCAATACCTGTGTTTCCACTTGTTGGCTCAATGATTGTAGTGGTGGAGGTTATTTTTCCTTCTTTTTCTGCGGCTTCGATCATTGCTACGCCGATGCGATCTTTTACTGATCCTGCTGGGTTTGCAAATTCGCATTTTCCGAGGATGGTTGCATCAATACCTAGAGCTATGCGACTGATTTTTACGAGTGGGGTGTTGCCAACAAGTTGTGTGGCAGATGAGGCGTGAGCCATGGTCATTTTCTCCTTTGAGGTAGAAGGTCTTTCTACTATTTTACACAGTATATTTTAAACCAATTGGTTTAGTCAAATTATCGTGTGGCTGCTTAAATGAGGGAATAAAGTGATTTATTATAAATTTAGTCATAGTTTACCTGAACGGAGGATTTGTACTGCGAGCCAGAGTCCTAGGAGTGCTGCTATGAGAAAGCCGATTATTCCAAGGAGTGGGAAGCCGAAGAGGAGGAGTCCTTTGTCGGTGTGCATGATGATGGAGGAGCCGATGATGATGGCTGCAATAATGATGCTGAATGAAACTCTGTTTGTGGAGGCGTCTATCTCGTGCATTAGGGGTTCAAAGCCTTTGTGATCCATTTCCATGTGGAGCTTGCCTTGGCGGATTTTTCTGAAAATGGCGGTGATGTCTTCGGGAAATGTTGAGGTGAGGCTGAGAACGGCTTCTATGGAGCGTTGGACTGTGCCCATTAGGCGTTGGGGGTTGTATTTATCTTTGAGGATTTTTTTTACGAACGGTTGGAGCATGGTGACCATGTTAAACTCTGGGTCGAGGTTCGCGGCTGTCCCTTCCAGCGTGGTAAGTGTTCGGAGTAAAACGGAAAGTTCTGATGGCAGGGTGAGTTTGTGATTTGTGATGATGGCGATGAGGTTATTTATGCACGGGCCAAGTTGTATGTTTTTAATTGGCTGGTTGGCGTAGTTGTCTACGAAGTCTTCGATGTCGAGCTCCAGACGTTTGTTTTCCTCTTCGCTTTTTATAACTCCAAGTCCCCTTAAGCCTTCGACAATTCTATGAGTATCGTTATTTACTATGCCTACAAGTACTGTGGCGATTTCTTCTTTGGTTTTTTCGTGCAGTTTTCCTACCATGCCGAAATCAAAGAAGGCGATGACATTGTTTTTTCGTGCTAGCAGATTGCCAGGATGGGGATCAGCGTGGTAAAAACCATGGATGAAGATTTGTCGAGAAAAGGCTCTGGTAATCGTATTGGCAAGTATTGTGCCGTCTAGTTGGGCTTTTTTTATATTTGCGGGGTTCGTAATTTTTATTCCTTCAACTTTTTCCATGGTGAGCACGTGTTTTGTGGAAAAGTCAGGATACATTCTTGGTATGTATATGGTTGGATCGTTATCAAATTGGCGTTGGAATCTGCGGATGTTGGCGGCTTCGCTTTCAAAATCGATTTCCCGAAGAATAGTGCTTTTAAATTCATCGATGATTCCGGTTAGGTCGTATCTTCTCAGTTCTGGTTGGTATTGGTTGGCGAGTTTTGCGAAGAAGTAGAGTATTTCTATGTCGGCGTTGATTATTTTTTCACAGCCTGGGCGGAGGATTTTTATAACGACTTTTTCGCCGGTGGGAAGTTGGGCTACGTGTGCTTGGGCGAGTGATGCTGCCGCGAAAGGCTCTTTTGAGAATTGTTTGAAAAGTTTTTCTGGAGTTTTTCCTAGTTCGTGTTTGATAACTTTTTCCACTTTTTCATAGGGGAAAGGGGCAACGTTTTCCTGGAGTTTTTCTAGTTCTAGGTGGAATCGTGTGGGGAGTACATCAGGTCGGGTGCTGAGGATCTGTCCGAGTTTAATAAATGTAGGGCCTAGTTCTTCGAAGACTTTTCGGAGTCTGACTTCTTCTGGTAGAGAAAAAACGTGCATACCTCTGATGGAGGAGAAGCCGAAGACTTTTTTTCCAATGCCAATTTTATCGAGGTGGAGGAGGTCTATGATGTACCCGAAGCCGTATTTGGCGAGAATGTTAACGATTTGGCTTAGGCGTTGGATGTTGTGGATGGTTTGTTTTGTGTGGTTGAACATGGTGAGGGATTTCCTCGGTTGTTTTTCGTTTTGTTGAGAGCTGTTGTGTTTATTGTACATTGATGAGGGGGAGATCAAAAGTATGAGCGTAAAGGTGCTTACTTCATTATTAGAGTCATGTCCCGACGCTCCAGAGAGCCATATTGATGGGGTTTTTGTAAAAATAAATAAATCGTGGGTAAACGGAGCTGTCCTCTGGTTAGAGGTTCTTGCGTAGGGTACAGGCATGCCTGTACCCTACGCAAGAACCAAAGAGCGGGATAGAAACACAATACGTTTTGGTGTTTTGTTACCAAAATGAATACGTGTTTTCATAATGCTGTTTCGATGGTTTTTCTCTATCCCTATGGCATTGCGAGGAGGCTTTTGCTACGTGGCAATCCCTTGGGGCACATGAAACCGGTGTGATTACCACGCTTGGGGACTCTCCTTCGACAAGCGCAGGACGAGTCTCGTAATGACAGCCTCAGGGTTTTTGGATCGAAATCACGTTGTTACTTGATAGGGATTATTTTCGATGTTTTGTTATTTGGTTTCTGATCCAGAGTGCGTGTTCGAAGATGCCGTAGCGGATGGCTTTTGTGTAGCCGTTGGTGCTGCAGTTGGTGAGGTCTTTGTTTTCTTGTTTTTCTGTAAACCAGGTGAGGAGGTTGGTGGTTTTCCAGTTTGGTAATTTGAGGCCGGCTTGGAGGGTTTTGATGGCGTATTTTTCGTTGTAGTATTCGTTGGGTGTGGTTGGGCCAAAGCTGAGGTATGCGTAACCTAGTCCGACTTGGATTGCGGGCTCTCCGCATTTTGCGCCAAGGCAGGGGCAGAAGGCGGGGAGTAATCCGCGGTAAGCAGCGACTTCTAGTAGGGAAGTGCAAGAAAACAACTCAACATGTGGTGAGTTTGTTAATACTAGGTTTTGCAAGCAACGCTCTATATCGAGTTTGAGGGCTTTGTGATTTCCTACAAAAAGAATAAGACGGTAGCGGGAGTTTTTTTTCTGGAGTTCGGGGGCGAAATCGTGGAGAAATTTCTCCATGATGGGGCCTTCGGCTCCTGATCCGCTGGCAGTGAGGAGGATAGTGAGGGAGTCTTTTGTGTTTTTTAAGGCTTCGGCGTGTGGGTTGTTTTCTGTGAGGTAGATGGATTCGGGTCCTAGTTGGTTTCCCCAGACGGTGATGTTGTTTTCGGGGACGTGGTAGAGTTTGTGGAGAATTACCTTTGCTTCTTCATCGAACACTCCGTTGTAGATTGCTGGATGATTTACGATTGCATAGGCAAGGGCGAGAGGACCGAAGTGATCGGGGATCCATTGGGAGAAGAAGAATGGTTTGTTGTTGGTGATGCTATTTGCTTTTTTTCGCAATAAACCGAGTGGGAGTGGGTGGGAGGATGTTAGATGGCTAAGTTTGAATTCTTTTATGAAGGTAGTGATTGGGCGGCTGAAAGGGCGTTCGAAGAGGCGGTAGATTTTGTTGAGTGTTCTGAGAACGGCTGGAAAAATCTTGGGTTCCTGCGGGAACATTTTGATGATGCCTTTTTTTTGTAGCCATTCGTTGGAAAGGTAGAGTCCAGTGCGGAAAAAATTTCTGAGGTTCTTTGGGTAGATTTCTAGGATATCGAAGAGGATGGTTGGGATACCCATTCGTGCGAGGGATTGGGCTTGAGCGTAGGCTTCTACTGCATGTCCCCAGCCATGGTTGGCGTAGGCGACGCCGACGGGGCCGTGAGTCCAGAGGGTTTGGATTTCTTCCTTGAGATTGGGATCTTTAGAAGTTTTCCAAAAGTTTTCGGGTATGTGAAATCCGGGTTGGGGAGGGAAGTAGCAGGCGTTTTCTAGTTGTATACCGTTGAAGGATATTGGTTGGGTTTTGTCGAGTGTGGCACGGTCTATGATTTGTTGGGTTATAGATTTTTCGGGCATGGGGTTGGTGGGTATTTTGTTTTCATTGTTGAGGTTAGTTGGATGAGGTGGGTTTTGCAAGGGGGCACCCGTAGGGAACAGGCATGCCTGTTCCCTACGGGTGAACGTTCAATCTTATCTCAGTCATGTTCCGACACTCCAGAGAGCCATGGTGATAGATTCTTGCAACAATCTGTCTCAGGCTTTCGGAGCTGTCCTCCGTTTATAGGTTCTTTGTGTAAAATGCCGTAGTAACGGCATTTTACACAAAGAACCAAAGAGCGGGACTAAAAGCACAACGCATCTTGGGAACTTTGAACCCACGATGATTGGTTGGTTTCAGAATACTACTTCAGCGTATAGGGTGCCTGCTCTTAAAGAGAGAGCGCTTGCAGCTCCAGCGCTTGATCTTGGGAAACCGTACGAAAAGGGAACTTGGGCGGCGTCAACACGTTCAAGTGACACTGTTGGTTTGGGAACAGTAGTTGCAAGAGAAAACAATGGAGTGCCTCGTGGTTTTCAGGTAGTTGAGCCTCATCGTGTAGATGGACAACCAACTTTTGTTGGTGGTGAATTTGATAAAACCGGTAAACCTTATGTGGAAAATTTTGTAGCAGCTCAGATTAGTGATGCTGGTGACTATAGAACTCAGGTCACTTCAACAAGAGCCGGAGAAATTGCCGCAGCAGGTTATTGGTACTTATGGACTTCCAGACAAACAATAATCAATGCAGGCGTAGTGGATATGGCAACTGTTGGTAATGATGTGCTTGATTCAGCACGTACTTTTGCAGCAGTCAATGTTGCTGATGTATCTACACGCGTGGAGAAGTTGAATCCAGGTACCCCTCAAGAAGTATCGATCACTCGTAATTCTGAGAGAGGTTTAGTTGCAATTGCACCACGAGTTGATGATGGTAAACAAAGCCCTCTAGTAGTCTCTTCTGCAATAGATGCTATAGCAGGCATAGTTCTTGTAAACAGAGTTTCGCTTTACGAATTGAGCCAAGCAACAGTTTCTTCTGATCCTATTACTCAACATAGTCGACTGGCTCAAGAAATTGGTGTTCCTGATGATGTTCCTGGAATTAGGTTTACTGCTGTTCGAGTTGCAGCTGCAGGTGATAATTCAGGAGTAGCCACAGTAGTTACCCAAGGTGAATATGGTGGTAGGCTAAGAACATTCAACACAGCCGGTACTGTTGGTGAGTTGCCAGCTTTGGTTGAAGTAGCCCCTCCTACAGGCTTTGACAATGCCCGGGGGATTGATGTGCAGACTGTAGCTGGTGGAGTTCGAACCGTTGTAGGATTTAATTCGACAGATTCAAATGTACCTCCTCAGTTGGGTATAAATTTACGTTCTTCTGATGGGGTTACTACTTCTCTTCGGTTATCTCTTCCAGAAGACCAAAGTGGAAATAAAATTGAATTAGTTGGTAATACTGTATCTGATCCGCTTGCTTCTCAGAGATCAGTGGTGCTTGTAACGGATGCTGCTGGTAATCGTTCTGCTCTTATTACAAATATTCAGATGGATGGTAATGGAAACCCACAGTTAGTGGTTGAAGCTACTCTGCCTATCGCAAATACAGGTCAGGGGGCGGTTGAGGCACTGACGCTTGCTCCTGGAGGAGATGATAGAGAAGCTGGAGCCGCGGTTACGGTTAAGTTTCAAGCACTAGTTGATGGAACTACCGCTTTTAGGTTTACACCAGATCAGCTTAAGGTGAATCTTCCTCTGATTTTGAGAGGTGGAGTAGGAACAACTGCTCAAGACGCCCCTCTTATGACAGAATTGCCACAGCCAGTTGGTGATTTTACTACGGTACAAGTAAGAACAGCTGATGAGCAGTACAGACATGAAAGGAAAATGGTAGACATAGCTCAAGGTGCTGTACTTAGTTAGGACTTGTTTTAGTCAACACAAAAAGCCCCGAAAGGGGCTTTTTTGTTATCTGATTAGATTTGCAACCTTCTCAATTATGCTAACAAATATCCACCATCCACCACAAACAACTGCCCTGTGATGTAGTCCGCAGCACTTGTGGAGAGAAAGAGCGTCAGAGTGGCTATATCATCTGGTAACCCCATGCGTTTCCACGGAATTTTGTCCGTGAACGGTTTCATGATTGCTTCCTGTTCTTCTGGTGTTTTGCCCACCATGCTGGCACCGGGTGTCTTGATGGCACCTGGGGCGATGGCGTTGACGTTGATTTTGTAGGGGGCGAGTTCGAGGGCAATGGATTTTGTTGCCATGGAAAGACCACCTTTTGATGCGTCGTAGTGTACGAGATTGCCGGAGGGGTGGAGGCTGTCGATAGAACTGATGTTGACGATTTTGCCACCGTTGCCTTGTTTTTTCATTTCTTTGGCGACTGCTTGGGCAAACAGGACTGAGCCTTTTAGGTTGGTGTCGATGACTTTGTCCCATAGTTCTTCTGATACATCAAGAAAAGGGGACATTGGAAAAATACCTGCGTTGTTGATGAGAATGTCTATTTTTCCGTACTGATCTAGGGTTTGCTTGACGGCATTGTTGATGTCAGAGAATTTGCTAACGTCGGTTTTAATCACTTTGCCGTTGTTGTTGATTTCTTTGAGTGTTTCCTCTGCGGCTACGACATCATGTTCGGCGATTATTACCGTTGCGCCGGCTTCAGCGAGGCGGAGTGTGATGCCTTTGCCGATGCCTTTGCCACCGCCGGTTACGATGGCGACTTTGCCTTTGAGGTTGAAGAGTTCATTGAGTGTTTGTGTCATAGTTGTTTTCCTTGTTTGTTTTTTTGATTGTAGTCATGAGGGTCGACTTGGGAATCATGTAAGCATACAGGATTTTTTTTGTGGGGGCAAGGGGCGGTTTTTTTAAAGTTGTTTACCACCTTGTCAGAATCATGTTCTGACGCTTCGGAGAGTCATTTTGTTAGGTTCTGGAAAAACCTGTATACCCGTGGTGGTGTTCGCCCACGGACGACGTTTCCGTTACCCACCCGCCAGCCGATGTCCGTGGGCGGACAACTGGCACGATTAGGAGCTTTGGGGAGCAGAGGGACTTTGGAAGGTTAGATGGTGAAGTCTACGACATCGCGGAGTTTTTTGTCTTCGGATTTTAGTTCTTCGAGGGTTTTTGATTGGAAATATTTGATGAGGTTTATTTCGGTGGCGAGGAGGAAGTTGTCGATGGCGTTGGGTTTTTCTACTTCTTTGTCGAGGATTTTGGGTCTGCCGCTGAGGGCGAGGACTACTTCGTAGCAGGTGATGTCGGAGGGTTGTTTTGCGAGGGCGTAGCCGCCTTCTTTTCCGCGGTTACTTTTTACGACGCCGTTTTTTTTGAGGGTGTTGAGGATTTGTTCGAGGAAGTTGAGGGGGATGGTTTGTCTTTTGGCGATTATTTTCATGTTGAGGGGGCCTTGCTTGGGGTTTTCTGCAAGTTCGAGGAGAGCTTGCAGGCCGTAATATACTTTGATGGAGAGTTTCATTTTTCTGCCTCTTTGTATGGATGTTTTTTTGAAATCCTATCGATGTAGTTGACTTAACTGTAGCGGAGATGGGAAGGGGAAGCAATAAGAGATCTTTTTTTTTGTTGAGAAAGAGTTGTGGGGTGTGAATTCCTAGCGGATGCTTTTTGGGGGAGCGTTTTTCTTGGGTGGTTTGCAGCGAACCTATGATCTACGGTGGTTTTCGCCTGCATGGCGAGATACTTTTTTTTCTTGATAAAACCCTTCGACAAGCTCAGGGTACGAAACCAAATCGAAA
>JBAXVQ010000061.1:0-11082 GCA_037128935.1 bacterium
TGTTTCCGTCGGAGTCGAAGTGTTGACAGGTGTTTCCGTCGGAGTCGAGGTGTTGACAGGTGTTTCCGTTGGAGTGAAAGTATTGACCGAAGTTTCCGTTGGAGTGAAAGTATTGACCGAAGTTTCCGTTGGGGTGAAAGTGTTGACCGAAGTTTCCGTTGGGGTGAAAGTGTTCACCGAAGTTTCCGTCGGAGTAGAAGTGTTGACCGAAGATTCCGTTGGGGTGAAAGTGTTGACCGAAGTTTCCGTTGGGGTGAAAGTGTTCACCGAAGTTTCCGTCGGAGTAGAAGTGTTGACCGAAGTTTCCGTTGGGGGGAAAGTGTTGACCGAAGTTTCCGTTGGAGTGAAAGTGTCCACTGAAGTTTCTGTTGGCGTTGCTGTCTCAGTACCTGTTTCCGTTGGTGTTGCTGTTTCAGTGCTTGTTTCCGTTGCAGTTGGTGTATCCAGATCACCAAGTGTTCCACTCAAACCACCAGTCCCAGAAAGACCATCTACTTTCCAAAACTCTTGCAAACTAACTGTTACTAGCGATACATCTCCATCGGAAAGAGATTTAATAACTCTATTAGTACAATTGAAAGAAACCGCACTCAACGTCAACGCATCCGGACAGATTACCACAAGATCATCACTTAATGCTTTTGGGATAAACAATGAATGTGTAGGAGCAGCACCTGGAGCAGTGCCAAGATTTGCAACAACCGCCTTCTTTGTCGGAAGATCAATATCTGCAACAACATCTACCCAGTCCAACTCATGCATATTTTCAGAGTTTGGCACGATTACCTCACTAACAACAACAGTTCCTTTTTTAATCTTCACAGTTGAGTTCTGGGTCAAAGAGTTTCCAGATCCTATTTCTACATTCAAGTTATTCTGATCCTCGGCATCAAGCTCGCTATGGAGATTAATAATAACAAACGGTGCTGGTGTTTGAGTTTCAGTCGCAGTTGCTGTTTCTGTCACTAGCTGAGTTTCCGTTACAGTAAGCGTTTCGGTTGGTGTCTCAGTAGGAGTTGATGTCGAATCACAGGAGAACGGAGATGTTTGAAAAGCCAAAGCCAAGCCATCAGACACCATAGTTAAAGATTCCAGACCTTCTGTCCCACCATTATATTCAATACCTACAGCTGCACCACTAGCTACAGAAGGAACGACAGTCTGGTATTGAAATTGTATAGAGTCTGTTGTTTCTTCAAGGGCAATTTCAAATGTTTGCGGCGATTGCTCAAAAATATCAGGGATACCGTTCCACTCCACAACAAATTTTCTTGGTGAGTCATTAGTAACCATGTAACGGATAGATCCACCATCAGGAGGTACTAGATCGTAGCCTAGAGCAGCAATAAACTCATAAGGTGGAGTTGAATTCGGTATGGGAAGAACAAGATCCGTAGAATCTGCACCTGCCGCTGAAAAAGTCAGAAAACCATTGGAGCTAATAAATACTGAAGAGCGTTCCACACCGGCAAATGTAAAGGTGAAAGGTAGTACAACCTCAATGTGATCATTATCAGCAAGAGTTACCGGAGTCCCATCAACTGAGGTATCTATCCAGTTGAAATTTACACCCCCAGGGCAGCTGTTTAGGTCTTCCATAGTGTAAGAAACAGCTGGGAAAGTTGCCGTTGCAGTTTCTGTTACAGTTTCTGTTGGAGTTTCTGTTATAGTAGCAGTCTCTGTAGGTGTATAAGTAGAGTCACAAGTAAAAGGTATAAGTTGGAATGCCAAAGCCAAACCATCAGAAACTGTATTCATATATTGCAGCCCACCAGTCCCCCCATTGTACTCAATACCAACAATAGCTTCATTGGCATGTGTAGGATCAACAGTTTTGTACTGAAAATGTATGGTATTAGTTGATTCTTCAAGAATAATTTCGAATGTTTGGGGAAATGATCCGTTGTAGTCATTTATATCATTCCACTCAACTATAAATTTTCTCGACGAATCACTTGTAGTAAAATAACGAATTTCACCACCAGAACCTGGATCAAGATCTTTCGAAAATGCTGCTATGAAATCATTCGGTAGGTCAATATTTGGTATGTTATTTCCGACAGAATAATTGGCCCCATCAGCTGAAAAAGACAGAAAACCATTTGAACTAATAAAAACTGAAGAGCGTTCCACTCCTGCAAAAGTAAACGTAAACGGCAATGCAACCTCAATAAAATCATCATCTCCAAGAGTCACAGGAGTTCCATCAACTGAGGTATCTATCCAGTTGTAATTTACACCCCCAGGGCAGCTATTTAAGTCTTCCATGGAGTAAGAAACAGTTGGGTAGGTTGGAGTTGGGGTTTCAGTAAAAGTAGATGTCTGTGTTTCAGTTTCTGTTGGTGTTTCGGTAATAGTTTCCGTAGCCGTTTCAGTCAGAGTTTCAGTAACAGTAGCTGTTACAGAAGGTGTAAATGTTGAGTTGTCACAACTTAGGGAATTTTGAGTAAAACGAAGTGCTAAGCCATCCTGAACCGCATGATCTTGACCAAGAGCTACTTGGACTCCTTTATACCCATTAGAATATTCAATTCCAATCTCAGCATCTCGACCGCTGTTAAAAGCAACATCATTGTACTGAAAAATAATATCACCAGTTGCCTCATCAAGAATTAACTCAAAAGTAACACCCTGATCACTAGGGGAAAGCTTCATCTGATACCATTCAATGACAAGTTTTCTATCATGGGTAAATTCACTTCCGGTTGTTATTGTGAACACTTGTCCACCTGAATAAAGGTTGAAATCATGCCAGAAAGGAGCAAGGAACTCATCTGAATCACCGTTCTGGGGAATCGGCAAAACATAATATCCATTATGAAAGTTATCAAAATCAGCTGTTCCATTGGTTCCCGCATAGATAGTTGAGTAATCAACTCCTGCATAGTTGAAGGTAAAAGGAAGAGGGACTGCTACATCACTTTCATCCATGTCAGGAAATGGAGTTAACTCAGTACCTGCAGTTGCATCAATCCAAGAGTAAGTACTATCAGTAGGACAGGTATCTGAACGAGCGTAGGAGTAACCAAGAGGAGTTGGTGTTAACGTTTGAGTGGGAGTTGCGGTTGGATGCAAATCCCAAGGATTAGTAAAGTTCATGTCATCTGCAACTTGACTTTGACTTCGTGCATAGTTGTAAAGGCGAACCTCATCAAGCTCCCCTGATCTCGCCTCATCAACGCTTTGGTTAATTTGACCAAACACATTGAAGTTACATCCAGTTGGATTAACCTCTGTTGACAGCACAATCGACTCTGTAATTTCCACAATCCCATCTACGTAAAGTATCAAAGAGCTTCCATCATAGGATAAGGCAAGATGATGCCACTGTCCTACTGGGAATGTATCAACCGAGTAGAATCGAGTACCCCAGAGATGCACACCAAATCGCTGATCGCCATTATCAGAATAAGTAACCTCAAACCAGTTATTTGTCCCACCATTGTAATCATTGAAAGGGTAACCAAAAATTGAGCCAGTATTTATATTCCAATCATTATAAGAAACAAACCAAGCCTCGATAGTTCTTGGCTGACTTCCGGAAGGTAAAGAAGGTATTTCTGAGCAAATATAATTCCCATTTATAACCTGTTGCGCAGTATCAATGTGACCAGGCACAGAATATAGACTTCCTATTGTGTTAGCAGTATGTCCGTTCCCTGTACTATCCGCAAAACTAGAACCATCTTCATCAAGACGCCACCAAGCCAAAGGCGGGTTATTTACTGTAGCTGTAGGAGTCAGAGTTTCAGTAGCAGTAGCAGTTTCAGTCGGTGTAAACGTAGAGTTGTCGCAGCTTAACACACTTTGAGTAAAACGAAGTGCCAGACCGTTGGAAACAGCATTTGGAACGCTGTTCGCAACCTCATTTCCTGCTAATCCGTCAGCATATTCAATACCAATCTCTGCATTTAAACCATTACTAAAAGTAACGTCGTTATATTGAAAAATAATATCACCCGTAGCTTCATCGAGAATCAGCTCAAAAGTAATCCCTTGATCATCAGGGTAAAGCTTTATCTGATGCCATTCAATGACAAATTTCCTATCGTGGGCAAGTTCACTTCCTGTCGTAATAGTAAAAACCTGACCTCCAGCGGCAAGATCGAAATCATGCCAGAAAGGAGCTAAAAAGGAATTCGAATCCATATCAGATGGAATCGGAAATATGTCGTAACCCAAGTGGAAGTTATCAAAATCAGCTGTCCCGTTTGTACCTGCGTAAATCGTTGTATAGTCCACTCCGCCATAGTTGAACGTAAAAGGAAGAGGCACTGCTACATCGCTTTCGTTTGTATTTGAAAATGAAGTCAACTCAGTACCTGCAGTTGCATCAATCCAAGAGTAAGTACTATCAGCAGGACAGGTATCTGAACGAGCGTAGGAGTATGCAAGAGGAGTTGGTGTTAACGTTTGAGTGGGGGTAGCAGTTGGATGTAAATCCCAAGGATTAGTAAAGCTCATGTCATCAGCAACTTGGCTTGCACTACGGGCATAGTTGTAAAGACGTACATCATCAATTATTCCAGTTCTTGCAGAATCGTTGCTTTGGCTAATTTGACCAAAGACGTTGAAGTTACATCCTGAAGGGTTAACCTCTGTTGACAGCACAATAGACTCAGTAATTTCAGCAACACCATTTACATAGAGGATCAGCGTATTGCCGTCATAAGATAAAGCAAGATGATACCAGTTATTATCTGGGAAAGCATTAGTTGATGTTAAATGAGTTCCCCAAAGGTGCACTCCAAAGTGCTGGTCTCCATCATCGGAATATTTAACCTCGAACCAATTGTTAGTCCCTCCGTTATAATCATTGAAGGGATAACCAAAGATTGAGCCCAAGTTTACATTATAAGATCCATAGGGAAAAAACCATGATTCAATAGTTCGCGGCTGACTTCCCGAAGGTAAAGAGGGTATTTCCGCGCAAATGAAGTTTCCATCCACAATCTCTTGTGCATCATCAATATATCCAGGTATAACGTATGCATTTCCAATAGTGTTTGCAGTATGTCCGTTCCCTGTGCTATCTGCGAAACTAGAGCCATTCTCATCAAGCCGCCACCAAGCTAAAGGAGGATTATTAGGTGGAGGAGGAATTGTCGCGGTGGCAGTTGGTGTTTCAGTCTCTGTAGCCGTTTCAGTTGGTGTATAGGTAGAGTCGCAGGTGAAAGGTATGAGTTGAAACGCTAATGCTAAGCCGTTATTTACCACTCTTGGATATTGCATTCCCTCCGTCCCACTATTGTATTCAACACCAGCAACTGAGGCATTGGCTATTACAGGATCAACAGTTTGATATTGAATCTGTATGGAGTTTGTCGACTCCTCGAGGGCAATCTCAAATGTTTGCGTTGATTGCTCATCAATATCGGGGATATTGTTCCACTCTACAACAAACTTCCTTGGAGAGTCGTTTGTTACCATGTATCGGATTGTACCACCAGCAGGAGGGAGCAGATCATACCATAGGGCGGCTATAAACTCATTTGGCGGAGTTGGATTTGGTATAGCAATGTTGTTTAAGCTATTTGCCCCATCAGCTGAAAAAGACAAAAACCCATTAGAACTTATAAAGACAGAAGATCGTTCCACACCGGCAAAAGTAAATGTAAAAGGTAACACAACCTCAATAGAGTCATCATCATTTAAAGTTACAGGCATTCCATCAACTGAAGTATCTATCCAATTGTAATTTACCCCCCCGGGGCAGCTATTTAGGTCTTGCATAGTATAACCAGCAAATACAACCGTTGGTGTAGCTGTTAGAGTAATAGTAGGTGTCTCAGTAGCTGTGCTGGTGTCTGTTGGTGTACTTGATGATGTTGGTGTATCAGTAGCAGTAGAAGTATCTGTCGGGGTACTCGTTTCTGTTATTGTCGGCGTTTCAGTTGCAGTAGGAGCAACGCAACTCAGAGTACTTGCAGTAAACTTCACAGCAAGCCCATCAAAAACAGCATTATCTGTATCGTAAGAATAGTTAACACCATCAGTCCCAGCCGCATACTCCAACCCAATACTAGCACCAAGTCCAGTACTAAAATCCATTGGTCCATACTGAAAGATAATGTCATTGGTACTTTCTTCCAGAATCAACTCAAACGTATTTTTTTTCTGATCGCTTTGGTTATAAGGCTCTACTTGGAACCACTCAATAATAAAACGTCGGTTTGGAGCAACACCATCTAGCTTATAATAGAGAGTGCCTGAGCCATACATATTTGCTAAGAAGGGTGCTATATAGTTATCAGAACCACCGGATGATCCCATAAGAGTGGGGATCTGTTCAGGAAATCCCGAATTTGGGAAGGGATCATTCCCGTCAAAACTGATAGCTCCATTTGAACTAACCAGCAATTCGGAGTAACTAATTCCATGATAAACGAAAGGAAAAATTGAGATAGGAGGATAGAGTAGAGTTGAATACTCACCACCAAATGTCCAGATATCTCCGTCTCCAGTGATGTCTACCCAATTATAAGGAACCGCTGCACATTCATTTGATTTGTAGGCAGTATAGTTTAAAAAATTTATATCAATTGTCGGTGTAACAGTTGGAGTAAATGTAACAGTCGGAGTAAGTGTCGGTACTGGAGTGAAAGTTGCACATGTCAGTGTACTTGTAGTAAATCTCAACGCAAGAGGTGTCTCTGTAGCAGGATCAGTGGGTAAATAGCCATCATATTGTATACCCGCAGCTCCTCCGGCATATTCAATACCAATATGTTTTTCAGCAGATGAGGCATAAGTCATCGCGCCATATTGAAAATAGATATCTCCCGTGGCCTCATCTAAAACTATTTCAAAAGTATGTTCACCACCAGAAGAATAAAAAGAAATTTTATCCCACTGCAACACAAATTTACGGTTAGGTGCTGTTCCAATTACTTTGTAATACACACCTTGTCCTGTATTAATGTTTAAGTCTTTCCAAAAAGGTGCAAGAAATGCTTCACTCAATCCTCCGCTAGGAATAGTGCTTCCATAGCTATTAACTGTGCCTGAAGTATCAAAGGCCATAAAACCATTCGTATAAACTCTTGCAGTCGTGTATAGGACTCCATCGTAGTTAAAGGTAAATCCCAAATTTACTGTTGCAACGCCATCATCTTGGTTAGAAAAAGTTGTTATTTTTGTGCCTCCAGTTTTTGCATCAATCCAGTTATAGGTAGACTCACCTGAACACTGATCAGAAGGTGCAAAATAGTATGAAGAGGCAAATGAAGGAGTGGAAAAAAACAACGTACTCGCAACTAATCCCACAGAAAACAATGTGAACCGAATATTTTTTTTATAAAAATACAGAAAAATCCGTGCCGCACAATTCATGGTTTTTCCTTTTTGTTTTTACTAATTCTATGAAAATATCTCCCTAGAATAACAAAAAACAAAAGAAATGTCAACTATTGTTTGGCTGTGTAATGCGAATGGTGCGCAAAATGTACAAAGTGTTATGGTATTGATTTTTTATACCAAGAAGCAGTCGCTTGGAGAGATTCAAAAATAGGTGTTTGCAGCTCCATGGCAGATGGACTAAGTGATATAGATTTTTCTGGCTCACCAAGACGTTTTTGCTGAAATAAGATATTGGGGCATGGTACAGAAAGAGCCTCAGCGCAAAGAGCAACAACGTCTTTAACAGCCCTCGCCACTCCAGACCCATAATGAAAAATTCCCGATGCACGATTATCTAAGAGCGCATTAACCACATCAACCACATAAACAAGATCAACAGTTTGCAACCCATCCCCATACAAGGTGATCGGTGATGATTTGATCAGATTGACCATTGTTTGCGGAATAAGTCTTTTGATTCCCTGCCATGGTTGGTATGGTCCAAAAACGTTATACGTTATTGCCCGATGAATCGATAATCCAAAATTTTCCGCATACATAGAGCAGAGCTGCATCGCCGCGTTTTTGCTAATCGAATAAGGATTCAACCAGGTATTATTGAGCCCCACAAACGTCATCAGAACTTGAGCTACCCGTGCCGCCTCAAGTACTTTCAACGTCCCAATCGTATTAGTTTCCAACACAGCAACACTTTCCTCAAAACCTCGATCGGTGCCAACCAATGCTGCAAAGTGGTACACATGATCAAATCCGTCAATATCCTTGGGAGTTATTCCATTCACATCAAACGGTTTTTCGTCAGCAATATCCAAAGAACTTACAGAATATCCTCTCGCCTCAGCCTGCTCCTGCATATGGCGGCCGAGAAAACCTTTTCCACCCAAAATAAGAATTCGCAACAGAAGCCTCCTTACAAACAGAATTATTTCTTTTGTTTTCGCACTATTGTATTAAATAATTGACTCGTAACACCTTTTGCAACACCCAATCCGGAGAATAAATGATCAAGGAATAGTATCCCAGCAAATTGGATAACAGTAAGCAAAGAGTAGTGTTTTGAACAATAGAATAGGAACGGTACATTAATGACCCAGTACAATAAAAATAACCCACAGAAGGGAAGGGAAAACTGAAAAAGAAACAACAATCGTACCGCCAACATCACGAGAAGCCAAGATAGTAGGGTACTTACAACAAAAGGCCAACCGATATTCGCAAAACCGTGTTGAAAAAATAAGTACCAAGGCTCTCCAGAGCGTAATCCCAGTTGCGAGTAACCAGAGGAACGATTGAAGTCATTCCTTAATAGATCAAGCAGCGAATACCGTTTTAGGTGCACAACTTCCAAGCTTTTATCCAACTCTATCGTAATACTTTTGTTAAAAAGTTTTTTTCCCAACGCAATGTCCCCACCCCCTGTTGTCCTCACAAAATCTTCTCCAAAACCTCCTCCGAGCAACCAAATATCTTTTCGCATTGCCCCAATTGCAGAAAAAAACCAATCAACCTGAGTTGACGAAGACAAATATGTATAGCGAATCCAAGTATTTTTATAGAGCGATGAACAGTTGGTATTTGGATGATCTAGTGAATAGAGCCCAAGCACACATTCAGCATTTTCATTTTGGAAATGGTTGAAAAGTTTTTCCAAAGTGTCTGGAGCGAAAACAACGTCAGCATCGGTAAAAACAAAAACTTTTCCTTTAGCTACCTTTGCAGCTTTGTTGCGACAGTAGAGGTGGTCACGGCGTTTAGAGTTTTTGAGCAGCTGATCAGGTTTGTATTGTTTGCAAATTGCCGAAGAAGCGTCATCTGAAGCATCATCAATAATAAGTAATTCAAAGTCAGAACAAGTTTGTTTTTTCAACGCCCCAAGCGATTGATGAAGGTACTTTTCACCGTTATACACAGGAAGAATTATAGAAAAAAATGGTGTGGTCATGGCTACCTAATTACTCTCAGGAAGTCCTGCAACCTTATAGACTCGCAGCGTTGGGTTATGTATGCTCATAGTCTCGAAAGAAGGTGTTTCTTCATGCAACAATGTTCCTTTTACAAACAAGGATTGATAAAAATCAGTTGCCACAGGCACATCAGTTGGATTCTCCAGGTAGGCATCGTATTGGAGATTGCTAGTGAGGATGTAGGCAGTTGATTTCTGTTTAAAATAGGCATCTGTACCAATCGACAATTCGTTCCAGTTAACCGTGGAAAGCGAAAAATGTTTTCCATCCGTCAGATTCGCATAATAAAACAGTGTCGGTTCAGCGAGTACTTGTGCATTCTCTGGTACATTTTCCTGAATCCAAGCATACATGCGTTCGCGAGTATCAGGCACCAATGTCCAAAGTAGTTGCCAAGTCATAATCAAAGGAAAAAGCGAAACCGCAGCAAATCCCGTCATGATAAGAATTTTACGAGTTAATCGAATTCGTCGTGCGAGCTGAACCGCACTCCATTGGACAAACAGCATCGCACAAATGCAGTACCAACCCAACAGTGGCAGGACATAGTGGCTAGCCAGAACTGGAACTTTGTACGCAAACTCAATCGCAAAATAAAAGGGGGCAACGGCTGCTAGAACAACATAATTTTGTTTGCTAAAGCCTTTCACAAAAAGCCCAATGCCACCCACAACAGCAAGTACAAACAGTATTCCGCCTAATGGAAAAAGTGTTTTTATAAAGTAATACGCATACCAGAAATCAGTTCCAGAAATAGTGATTCCCAGGTGTCCATTTTCAAACTGGTGCGCTTTTTCAAACAAAAGAGACTGCACAATTCTGGGTGCATCTCTAAAAAATACAAAGGGAAAACCAATCACAAAGCCAGTGATCACGCCAACGCCCATAAGCAAAATCCGCTTTCCTTGAAGCAAGGACTTCCATGCGCTTTTCCCTTTCCACCAAGAAAAAAAGCAGGAAACAAGAAGTGAAAGCAATAAAAATACAGCATTATATTTCGTCGCAAAGGCAAGGGAAAGCGCCAGTCCATTGAGCACATACCAATACCATTCTCGTTTTGTCAGCAGTTGTAGCTGTAGCCAAAGCGTAAACAGAAAGAAAAAAGAAAGACCCGTATCAGGCATTCCATCTTTAGAAGCAAAGACAGCAAGAGGAAAAATCGCATACAAAAATGCCGCCATCGCCGCACTATACTTTCCTAAAAATACTCTCGCCAAGAGATACAAAGCCCAAATTGACCCCATATCAAAAAGCAAGCTAACAACACGCAATCCCAGTACCGCTGTAATCTCTCGATTGTTGAAAACTACAACCCCAGTTTTTTCAAGAAAAAAAGTTGCACCAGCAGCCAAAAACTTGGGAAGGGGAGGGTGGTTGTAGCTGATTAGCGAAGTCTTTCCCTCCATAATACGCACCACATCCTGCGCTTTTCGCTCTTCATCAGGATGATACACATGCGGTAATCCATAATTGAGAAAACCAACACGCAAAGAAAAACCAACAACAAAAAGCAGCACAAGTAACAAAGTGTGTAGTGAAGCTGGAGAGTATTTTTTTTGCTTTTGTTTAGACATAAATGCAGAGAGTTTTCCCATCTCAATAGTAGCTGTTTACTCACTTGAATAACAAGAAACGCGTTTACAATGGCATAATCACCATCGTCTATACAAAACACCTAAAGAAGAAAGATTGTCAGAACGTACATCCGTTGTATTCTCACTAAAAATGCGACATAGAGTTTTTACGGTAGAGTTAAGTT
>JBAXVQ010000062.1:0-10971 GCA_037128935.1 bacterium
GCTGTGAGTATTTTGTGATTCATGAGGGAGACTCCTGATTTGTTTTTTTATTTTATATAAATCTACGGGATTTCGAAAGTATGAGGTGTCTGTTGCTTCAAAGATGTTCGAAGAGATCCTTTGACTTTGAGGACTTCGCTCAGGATGACACGGTAGAGGTGTAGTCGAAAAGACTACTGTTTTTTGGATGCTAAGTCGAAAAGACTTGACCGAACGAAGTTTCCATCTGAACTGTTATAAATCGTTTCCTGCAGGGGCAGGTTTTTTGTAGTTGATTGCTTGAGGTAATGAGGTTATTGCTTTTGGGGAGGTCTTTTTTGGGAAGGAGTTTGGGCGGTAGATTTTTAGGGCGGGGCAGCTGGTGGGGTTGCAGCCGGTGTCGAAGAGTTTGGCTTCGAAGTACCAGGGTTGGAAGAAGTAGTATTGATCTCCGGAGGCGTAGCTTATTTTTCTGAGTTGTCCGTTGGTGTAGAGGTCTGTTGCTTTGTCAAAGATAGGAACGATAGGGCCGAGGGATGCTGATTCTGATTCGTCAAAGTTTCTGTTAATCACCCAGCTTGTCAAAAACTTTTTATCGTTTCCAAAGATGCTTAGGGTGGTGAAGGTGTTTTTTGAGGTTGAAAATTTAGTTAGTTTATTTTCACCAAAGTTTTCTCCGTTGTATGAGTAGATTAAGGTGAATTTGTCAGATGGTGCTATGTTTCGTAGTTTGTTGAGTTGGTTATTTATTAGTGTGTATTTTTCATTGTTATTATTGTTACTTAGGGTAGTAATGATGCCGTCTTCTGGCATAAATAGAAAGATATCTAAATTGGCTTTTGTTTCATCGTTTGGAGGTATAATGTCGGTACTGAAAAGTTTTAGTTGGGGGTCAGTATCGGTTCCGTATAGAATTAGATACTGGAATGTATCTTGTTCTACAGTGAAATCTACTTGTTTTGATCTTAATGGGTCGGTGACGAACCAGTGTTTTCCTGCAGGTATGCTGAGGGATAAAGCATAAGATTCGTTTCCAAGGTTTTGGTATTTTTGTTGACCGTCTATATAGATATCTCGTTTTTTGTCGTCGTAGATAAAGTTTTTTGGTTTGACGTATCCTTTGTTATCCATGAAAGAGCTTGTTGTTGTTCGATAGACGTCGAATCCAACCCAGATGTGCATGACTTTGTTTGGGTCGCCGTTGGTGGGGTTGTGTATCCAGTAGGGGCCTGAGGCACTGGAGATGTCTTCGCGGTAGCGTCCGGACGGACAGTCAGCGGGGATTGTGAAGTTCATTTGCAGTGTGCCGGTTTCACCTGGGGCGACGCTTTGTTCTACTAGTGATCCGATACGGTAGTCGGAGAGCCAGTATTGGTTTTTGAAATAGCTTTTGCCGAAGTCTGTTGAGTAGATGTCGTCATAGCCTAGTCCGAATGGGGCGGATGTTGTGTAGGGGTCTTTGAACGTTGCAAAGGAGATTTCGTTGTCGGTGGTGGCTTGGGGATTTTGGTTGCTGTACCACGTGTTTGCGCCGGTGTTTTTGAGGCGGACGGAGATGGTGATGGTGTCGTTTGGGGCTACGTCAAAGTATTCGTCACCGTCATCGCGGTATGTTTCGTAGTCTTTGGGTTGGGTCTGGCTTACCCATTGCGCTTGGTAGCCTTGGGCGAAGAAGTTTTTTGGGGTTTTTCGGTTGTCGGGGGTTGTTTTGTCTGCGGTGTTGGCGAGGGTGGATGTGGGGAGGAGCGATAGGAGGATAAGGGTGATGATGTGTTTGGGGTTCATGAGGGCTTTGCTCCATAGTTTTTTGCTTGAGTTGATTATTCTGTATGTTTGTGTTTGTTGCAAGGGGGATTTAGGGAGATATCGTATCATTTGATTTGGTTTTTTGTGCCCGATCTCCCTGCGGAACGGTTTGAAACCGTTCCCTACGGTGAATTTGCAATTTGTAGGGAATGGTTTGTAACCATTCTGGTGAGATACCGTCGTGTTCGGTTTGGGGTTTTGTTACCATTCTCCCTGCGGAACGGTTTGAAACCGTTCCCTACGGGGGAAAAAAACCGTTTTGTTGTTATTGGAGGGAATGGTAAGGGGCTTTTTCGATGTGCCATTTTAATGGGTTGTTATTTATGTATTCGCGTATGGTGATTAGTCTGGTTTCGTCTTTTATGATATGGTCGTGAAATGATTTTTGCCATTGAAAGTGGGTAAATTTTTCTCGATCGTTTATTTTTCTAGATGAGAAAGTTTTGAATCCACGGATAATTTCCGATAGTCCGTGTTTTCTTTTTTCAGATGTGGTAGAGAGATTGTTGTCAATTTGTATAATCCCATGAACGTGATTGGGCATGGTAATAAAGGTGTCCAGTATGCAGTTTTCATAGTGTTGGGGTAACTGTTGCCAACAGGTTTGAATGATCTTGCCGTTCTCGTTTAGGATCATTTCCTCATTTTTTATTTCTCCCAATATATGTTCTCGTGATCTTGCACAGATAGTAACAAAGTACCAACCATTTTGGGAGTAGTCGTAGTGTTTGAGACGTGTATTTTTTCGTTGGGGGTAGTGTTTCATTTGTTGAATGCTGGTAGGGAATGGTTTGAAACCATTCCGGTGAGATAGCGTCGTGTTCGGTTTGGGGTTTTGTTACCATTCTCCCTGCGGAACGGTTTGAAACCGTTCCCTACGGGGAATTTGCAATTTGTAGGGAATGGTTTGTAACCATTCCTGTGAGATACCGTCGTGTTCAGTTTGGGTCTTGTGACCATTCTCCCTGCGGAACGGTTTGAAACCGTTCCCTACGAGGATTCTGGTGAGAGTTGTATCGGCATGTTTGTAACAACGATGGTTTTTGCGTCATAATCACCGAAACGTTGTTTCTTTTCACTTGCCCATATCATTATTAAACCAATGATTCCCCAAAGTTTGGCTTCGTCTAGTATTCTTAGCGGATTTCTGATTAGGGATTGTTCTGGGGTTGTTTTTGTTCCGTCTGCGCTTATTACTTTTAGTTTCATTATTTTCTTTCCTACTGAACATTCGGCTGTTGTTTCTGCGATTATGTGGTAGACGAGGTAAAAGAAGAATGACAGTATGATGGCAGTGTTGTCGTATTTTGTGCCGGAGAGTATTGGGGCGATAACTAGTACAGCAAGATAGAGGTTTTTGTCGATGAGGGCGGCGATGATTCTTTTTTTTACGGGGGCGATTTTGTAGGTTTGGGTTGTTTCTGGGTTCATAGTTGTGGTTACTACTATCTATGGATTTTAAGTTGAATTAATTATCCTGTATGGATGTGTTTTTTTGCAATAGTGTTGTCTGTGGGTGAAATGCAAAACTCCCCCTTCCCCTCTTTATGAAAGAGGGGGGAAGAGAATGCTTTTTTTGTTTCGATAATGGGTGGGAGTTGGGGAGGTTTGGGATTAAGTGTTTTGCTCGTTTGGTTCTGTTTGTTGGTTGTTTTTATTGTGGATATGGCTTATGGTGATTGAGGAGAGTAATGCAGAAATGCCAATAATAGCGACAATTATGTCTTGGACTATGAAAAAGAAACAGATGAAGGTAAGGAAGAAAATGACTACTAGTGCAAATGCTATTTTTTCTTCTTTTGGGTTGTTCTTTTTGATTTCGCGGAAACGTTTTACGAGGCTGTAGGCAAAATATAGTGCTATGATCAGGATGATGATTGACATGAGGGTTCCTTAGTGTGTTGTTGCGAAGACTACTGTTTTTTGATGGTTAATTCGAGAAGACAAGACCTAACGGGGGAATTTAAGTGTTTGAAATTGTTCGATTTATGTGAAATCTATCGAGTTGATTATTTTGAGGGCTTCATTAAAGAGGGATTCATAGTATTGCTGCTTAGACACGTAATGAATTCTATATAAGTTGTGATTTTTTATAAACATTATTTGGTACACATTATCAATATAGTAAGCAGGAGTTGTTGCGATTTCCCTATTTCCTTCTGCTGTTGTGTAGGATATTATTACAGCTTTTTCAAGTTTGAATGTTGATTTTTCAAATCGTACTGAATCGATTTTAGATTTCATATATTCTTCTAAAAACATTTTTCGGTATTGTTCTTCCATGTAATCTACGGTTACGTCTACTGATTCATCAATATAAATTCCAATAATACCTGTTGAGTCTTTATCGTTTTTATTTTGTAATGGTGAGGTTAAAGCTATGTAGTTGTTTGCATACTCAAAGGTTTTTGCGGCTTCTGTGACTTTCCAACCTGTTGGGCAGTTTGCACGGAAGCTAAATTTGGTGTTTGTGTATTTTCCTGTGCATTCTTTTACTACATCGTCTCCTTGAATATGAAATCCTATCCAAAGATGAGCAACTCCGAGGGGATCAGCGGTTTCTTTTGGGGATTTCATCCATTTGTTGCCTACTGCTAGTGAGATATCTTCTCTGTATGTTCCAACAGCATCGCAGGGAATTTGAAAATATGTTGAAATACTACCTGTTTCTCCTGGATTTACTGTTTGTTCTTTGATGTTGCTGATGCGGAAAGGTGTTAACCAAGAGTTATGTTGGAAGTAGCTTTCTGCTGTGCCTAGTTTGTAGTTGAACCAAAGTGGATAGGATTTTATTTTGGGATCTTTGTATATGTTGAACGCGACTTGTTCATTGCCGTCTTGTTTCCACGTTTTTGTTCCAGAGTTGAGAAATTTGGCTTCGAAAAGTACGACATCGCATGGTTTTACGTTGAAATAGCTATCATCGGTTCCTGCTTGGGTTTGGGAGATCCATGTAGCTTGATAGCCTGTTGGGGCGAAGAAATCGTTCGGGGTGGCTTGGGTTGGGTTGATGGGGAGGAGTAGGATAAGGAGGTTGATTGAAAGGATGAGTAGAAGTTTTTTATGAGTCATGAAGTTTCTCAAATATAATTTAGGCTTATTAGTGCTTTTAATTATCCTGTATGTTTGTATTTTTTTAAAGAGTTTAGTTGTAATAAATACAAAACTCCCCTTTAGGTGAGTAGTATTGAGACTAATAATAGGTTCGATTGGGGGTAGTGACTGATCTCAAACGGAATGCTTTGAAATTTTATCTGACAGGGGGCGATATTTTCTTGTGTTATTGAGAAGACTTGGACTAACGGAGGCTCTGCACAATTTTAGTTAGTAGCTCGTCAATTTTTATCTCGGTTTCAGGAGATAATTCTGCCTTTGTGATTTCTCCATTTTCAACTTTTAACAAGAAGTCCCGTGCAATAAGTGGTTTTGATATTTTTTTACTTTTTTTTACATACTCTGATACTTTTTTTCCTGCGGGTATTTGTGTTTCTGCTTTATTTAACACTAGTTTTGTAAACTCTTCATTCGAAAAAATATCTTCAATTCCAGAACAGTTCTCTACTTTAATCAACTTATGTTCAGGTCGGATGTGGTTATCTTTTAGTTTTTTTATAACCTCTCGACCACGTGAGTCATCGTCAACTACAACTGAAAAATTAATTCCCCATCCTAAAAGGAGATTTGCAAGCAGAGGGATCTGTGTGCAACCTGTTGCAGGTAAAAAATTAACCTCTTCTTGTTTGTTAAAAAGTTTATAAAAAGCTTTTAAATAGAAAAAAGCTGAAATTTCTTCTAACAAAACATTGTTTTCTTTCTTAATAACTTGTTGGTGTGAGATGTCCACCCCCATATTTGTATATAATGGAAAGAGAGTTTCTGCTGTTGCGCTCCCTAGTTCATGAAATTTATAAACTTTAGTAACAGTTTTATAACTATCGACTTCCTTTCTTTCCACTGCAAGAACTCTGTGAACTTTTTCAATATTCAATAAGTACGGAGAGTGAGTTGCGTAAATGATTTGTAAATTTGCTTTTTCACTCTCTAAAATTTTAAGAATATCTGCTTGAGCTTTGGCATGAAGATTCGCACCTGCTTCATCAATAAGTAAGATCCTGTGATTATCCTTTTTTGCTGTTGCTTTAAGTGTCAAAAAGAATGAAATAAACCATCTTACTCCCATACTTCTTTGAATGGGTCTTAAGCTTCCATTATTGTCTTTTATCCAAAATGACAAATATGGTTGTCCGACTTTTTCAGCGTTGCTTTTATCATAGTTTTTTATATCTGCCTGAATTAAAATTTTGTCATTTGATCCAAGAAATTGAGACCAAAACTGTTGAAATTCATTTGAAATCTTTAAATTTGCAGCATTAATTTTGTCTCGAATTAGCCTTTCATTGCTTTGATGATTTGCTAATTCCTCTGATGTTAACTCCGTAAGAGTGAGGAAATTTAACGCACCAACATATCCATCTTTTTCTTCGTTTTTTTCTTGAATATCAGCAATATCAATAGTAGGAGGCAATAAGCTTCTGTCTTCAAAAAGAGTAATAACTGGAGCATAATGAAAAAGTTCAAGAGCAAAATCTTTAGAAGTTAATTGTTTTTTCTTTATCTGTTCTTTTGTTTGAAAAGCAACATTAGCATCTTCTGGTGAAGGTGGTACTTTTTCTACAGTTTCAATATTTAGCGAGCTATTTGTAATTATCAAGTTTTCAAAGTATTTTTTCAGTTCTTTATTTTCAATATCCAAAACAGGTTTGTCTAAAGGTCTTTCAGGATCCCATTTTTTTATGAGAGCAATACAGTTGTTTAAAGATTGGATTTTCTTTTCCAAATCTTTAGGAATTTCATACGTGTCCTCAAGAAGTAGCTCAATTTCGCTGGCACTTTCAATAGAAAATATGCAAGTTACCATGGGTTGAGCTTTATCGTTTCGAATATCATCAACAGTTACTTTATTTGAATTAAAGCTTCTAAAATTGAGGTTTTTCCTGATTCATTTTGACCGATAATAGCAGAGATGTTGTCCTGACTAAGATCTTGAAAATCAGTATCTACAATTGACCGAAAGTTTTGGATTCGGAATGCTGTTAGTTTCATGATTATAATTTTATCATATAGTTAAGCAACAGTTAATGATTCATCAACACTACTTATGGTGTTTATTACTCTGATCCAACCGATCAATTTCTAGAAATACGTCTTGTTCAAACATCCGTGCAGAGCTCCAGTAGTAGTCTGGAGCACGTTCCACAATCCCTGCTCGCACTGGATTGTTGTGTATATATTCCAACTTTTGCTTTAAAAAAGCATCACTTCTGATCTCAATCGCTCCGTCATCTTGTATCCAAAACTGGTATTGGGTGTTTGAGGGGTTGCTGCTTCCATGCTGTTGCATGATCGTGAGCAACCAATCTCTGTTGTCATCAGTCTTTATCTGCTGAATAATTTTTTGGGCTGTAAATTTTTTGAAATCACGAATAATTTCCCACAGTAAGGGTTTTTCCTGAGTTGCTGCGGCAAGGAGGTGGATGTGGTTTGTCATAAATACAAAGCCGTACAACTCAAGTCCTTTTTCTCTTCGGCAGAACTGGAGGCTATCCCAGAGAATTTTGGTGTATGCAGGTCGTGTAAAGACATTTAACCAAGCTACGACAGTAAAGGTGAGGAAGTATGGGATTCCTGCGTTTTTGGATTTGTAGTTCTTGGGCATGGGTGTTTTTGGTTTTGGTGTAGTCTGGAGACTACTGGTTTTGGACGGTCAAGTCAGGGAAGACTTGGCCGAACGGGGGATTTTTTCTAAGCGAGTAATTGTTTCAAGAGCAATATCTTTTGCATCTCCGATAATTTCATTACTTAAGATATCATTTTCTAAAGCAGTTTGAATTAATTCTCTAAGTTTACTTGTTATTGATTTATAATCTTTAATCATGTTCCAATCTTCATTAGAAATTTGTTTTATGGCATTTAGAAGTTCACCTTTGTAAAGTTCCCCTGCATTTGGATCTTTTGTTAACAATTCAATGGCGATTGGAAGAATGTAGTCAAAAAAGAATTTTTGTCTACAGAGTTTACAAATATCTTCAATTGATAAATCTTTTATAGGAATTTTTCTTATTGAGTCATACCATCGAGGTAGAGGAAATTGTTTTTGTTCATCAGCAATTGGTCCATATAATCTATTTTCTAAGTGCTCAATTTTTTCTAGTGTTAAATCTGAAATTAATTTAGTATTTATCATATTTTTTCGGAGTTGTAATTTTTAGACATTGGTATCTGGAATTTTGCTGTAGTTGAGAAGACCTAGCCGAATGGGAGATTCCTGCGTTTTTGGATTTGTAGTTCTTGGGCATGGGTGTTTTTGGTTTTGGTGTAGTCTGGAGACTACTGGTTTTGGACGGGCAAGTCAGGGAAGACTTGGCCGAACGAGGGGTAAGTTATCTATACCCAACTGGGAGACTACTCTTGCAAATCTGGTCCTTTAGCATAAATATCAAAATCTATACTTGAGCTTAGCTCACTGATTTTTGTTAATGTTTCGTTATTAATATGCCATCCCCACATTTCGTTTTTATAACCTAAGTATTTTATTTTTATACATAACTCAGAAATTTCTGACAATTTGGTTAATTCATTTTTATGTGGATAGAGTTCTTTTATGAGCTTTTCCACTTTGTCTTCAAGTTCATCTGCTTTTTCAGGAAAAGGTTCAAATATTATTCCACTAGTTCTATATTTTCTTTTGCCAACTATTGTGTCGCCATTATTCCATTTTTTTGTTGGTTTTATTGTGGTAGTATTTAATATTTCTTGAAGTGTTGCTCCTTCTGAAGTTACAGATAAGTATACTTGATTTCCTGCTTCTATGCTTACTGATCGAATTTCAAGTTTTGGAGTTGTATTAATCCAAACTGATAGATAATAGTCATAGTTTACTAGTGAAAAATATACAATTACTGTTCCATCGTTTTTATCTGTATCTATTCTAGAAATTTGAGGTATTTCATTTGTTTTAACTAAAGAATGTACTTTTAGGTATTGTTGAGTTGTTCTGAAATTTTGTTGAATCACTTCATCAACAGCAATTTGTATTAGCGATTTGGTGTTTATCATAGTATCCCTTTTTTATAAATCATTAATGTTTATATCTAATGGTTCTCCTGGACCTGATCCATTTTTTGGCTTTACTGACAAATCTCCATTTTTATCTACAAAAACATCTTGTTTTGATCCTCCAGGTTTAATGTCTTTGTCGTGTAATCCATCCGGATAGCCATTTTCCTTCAAATATTTATCTAATTTACTAGCTTCGCTATCTGAAAGCTTTCTATAGTCCCCATTACTTCCACTTCCTCCACTTTTCTTTGTAATCTGTACATCAGTAGTACCTGTGTATTGGCATATCGCTTGTCCTGCATACATTATAGCAAGTCCTGATGCGCAAGCTACGCCTACTTCAGGAACTATAATTAAAGTTCCTAATCCTCCAGTTGCAACTTCTGCGGCTCCACCTATGTAAGCACCTGTAGAACAAATACCCGTTCCAGTTGCTGTGTATCCTGCTTTGCAGAGGGCGATTTCTGCTTCAGTACGAGTGTGAGAGCTTAAGGTTAGTTGGTTTGAATTTATATTATTGAATAAATCACTTCCAGCATCATAAACAATTTTTGCGGCTTCGTTTATCGCAAAGTTAAGGGCACCATCCCATATGGTATTTTTGATTTGGTTAAAGACCTTTTTATCTTGCATTAACTGCTGTGTCGGTACATTTGCAATATAACTCATCTGATTCTGCTGCGTAAGGAGAACGTTTTGTTGGATTACTGTGTCCGCCATGACGTCGTTTAGGTTTTGGGTGGGGAGGATGCTTTTTACGATGTAGCTGGTGGATTTGTTGATATAGTAGGGCTTGTTGATTAACGTGTTGCTGATGAGATCGCAGGTGCCGTCGTAGGCGTATTTGAGGCATATTCCTGTTTCCCGTACTTCTCCAGTGTTGTTGTCTACTCTGCTTTGATAGGCGTAGTAGCCTTCGTTGGTTGTGCTCGTGTTGTACGTGTATTGATCGTTTTGGGCGACCCAGTTGTCGACTTGGATAGTTACATTTCTTGTTACTGTTCGATTAGTGTAGAGGTATGTGCTTCCGTCTTTGTTTGTTCCTACGTTGGCGGTGAAGGTTTTTTGGCCGTCGGCGGACATGGTTCTTTGGTTGCCGTTGGTTTCTACTTTCCAGATGATGCCGTTCATGCTCACGAACGAGGTGTCGGCGGAGACTGTCGGGTTCTCAATGTCGCAGCCTTTGGATTTGAGGGCGAGTTCGCGGCGGTAGTTGAGGTATTCTTGGGTGATGGGTCTGTCTTTGTTGGCTTCCATCAGGTCAGCAATCATTTTGGCGTTTGTTTCGTCGTCATAGTGCATCCGCCCTGTGGTCAGTAGGTTGTTCATCGCCATGTAGTTGTAACCAGGGAGTGTGCTTGCTAGGTATTGTTGGCGTTCTTGTTCTTTTTTAATTTCTCGTTGGAGGATGTTCGATGCCCAAGAGCTGAATTGGAGGGGATCTTGTTTGTATTTGCTGTTGAGGAGTACGTTTTGGGCAACGGCATTGGGATTAAACATGTAGCCGATGTTGCCTTTGGCTTCTTCTTGGCTTTTCTTGATGGCTGTGTTGAGTGCGTCATTGGCGACATACCGTCCTGAGACTTGAAACCCTCGTGCCAACTGATAGTCATAAGCTTGAAGCTGGCTGTTGTGTAGCATTTGATCGACTTGTTTCTGGGTAAGTGTGCTTTTGCTTACGCTGCTAACTTTTGCCGTCACTACGGTTTCTTTTTTTGCTGATGCATTTTTATCCACGTATTGGATGGTGAGGAAGCCGTAGGCGTCGGTGTTGTTGGTTGGGTTGTTTTCTACGAAGGCGTAGCGGTGGCGGCTGAGGGGGGTGGAGGGGGTGCCGCGGTAGTCGTCTTGGCGGTTCCAGGTGGCGGAGGTGGGGGCGTAGTAGCGGGAGCCGTAGTAGGAGAGGCCGGTTTCGGCGTCGAGTTCTTTTCCGGAGTAGAGGGCGGTGTTCCATTGGTCGAAGCCGGTTGCTGGTGGTTTGGTGCTGGTTTGGGGGGTGGAGGTGAGGTTGCCGTAGGCGTCGTAGGTGTAGAGATCGGTTGATTGCTGGGGGGTGGTGTTGGAGAG
>JBAXVQ010000063.1:0-10928 GCA_037128935.1 bacterium
CTGGTATCCGAAGGCACCCGCCCTCGACTCCCTCTCTCATTTCCCCTTCGCCAGTTCAAAAAAGACCCCACCCCCGTCATCGCCCTCCTTGAACTCCTCAAAGACGACCCCGAGCTCTACGTTCGCCGTTCTGTAGCCAACAACCTCAACGATATCTCAAAAGACAACCCACAAACCGTTGTTGCCCTACTCGATCAATGGAAACAAAACGCAACCAAAGAACGAATGTGGCTGATCACCCATTCCCTTCGCACACTCTTCAAACGAGGAAACAAGGATGCCCTCGCGCTCCTGAACTACCATTCACCAGCCGTTGATCAGGTGCAACTCACCGTCCACACCACCCAAGTAGCACCACACAAAGAGCTGCAGTTCACAGTAGAATTTAAATCAACAACACAGCAGAAATTGATGATCGACTACCGCATTCACTACATGAAAGCCAGCGGCCGCCAAGCGATCAAAGTCTTCAAACTGGCAATAAAAAACGCCAAATCCGGTGAAACAATCCGGATCACCTCCAAACAGTCATTCAGAAAAATTTCCACCAGGAAACACTACCCAGGAAAGCATTGCATCGACATCATGATCAATGGAGAGGTCTATGAGCAGCAGGAGTTTGAATATCTGGAATAGTTTTTCTCAAAGAAACTTGTTGTCTTGTAAAAGTTCACTCACGAACGCATTATTATTCTTAGATATATTCCCTAAAGGAATTCCCCCTATGACCTGCGAATACTGTGGAAAACCAACCAACAACGATGAAACACTCTGCGAACGGTGTACAAAACTGCATCAATCATTGACAGTCCAGAAACAAGTTGATGTCGAAACAATAAAAACTAGAATCCAAAATTGTGGTTTATTTATTCGAATAATCGGTTGGTTTAATCTAGTTATTAACATGCTGAGCATAGCAGGTACTATCTTCAGTAGACTTGATCAAATGACGTGGGTGCAAGCATTAAGCATGACCGGTTTAACACTTGGTATTGCAATCCCATCAGTTTTATTGTTCTAGGGCTTAGAATGCAAAATCCAACAGACAAAAACAACAAGCGATACTTGCAGATAATTTTGGGAATTACCTTATTTTCAATATTCATAACACTGATAACAGGTGGAAGAATAGGGCTTCTTATATATATATTTGTTGTCTATTTCATCTACTCGCTTATTTCCGTATCAAAAGCAATGAAAACCGAGATCTTCACAAAACAGCTCACCAGCCCCCAGCACAAAATAGGGAAAAGAGGGTGGATACTTATATCACTTGTCGCAGGACTACTTCTAATTTCATCTATAGTATTTGATGCTTCCAGAGGGATGTTGTTTTCACCGCAAAAGAACAACCAACCGGTAATAGAAACACAACAACAGTAGTTAGCGTGAATTAGGGGTTAAAATGTTGTTGCAGGGACATTTATCAAACCACATGACAAGCTCAGGACGAGTCTCGTAATAACAGCATCAGGTTTTTTACGCCAAACTCTCGGTAATAAGGTTACTTATTCTTCTTGGAGAAACTCAATGGCCACCACACAGCAAGTTGCCGACCACATCCTCCAATCCATCCACCTCCCCGGCGACCTCTTCGCCAAGAAAATGTTCGGCGAGTACGCCCTCTACTACAACGACAAAGTTGTAGCCCTCATCTGCGACAACCACCTTTTTATAAAAATCACCCCCAACACCGAACACCACCTTGATTCCTCGCACCATGCTCCCCCATACCCAGGTGCGAAAAACCATTTCAAAATTCCTGCAGAAAAACTCAGAGACACTCCATGGCTCAGCAATCTGATTCAAGAGACATTCAATGCTCTACCAATACCCAAGCCAAAGAAAAAGAAACCAACAACGCCAAAACCATGCTAGAATAAAATCTACAACCACAACAACAATCAGGAGCAACCCATGACCGAAAAGAAAACCCATGAAACCAAAAGCACTCCAGCTACAAAGCCAGTGGTCAACGATGATATCACGGAAAACAGAGCCATCACCTACCTTAGTTACCTCGGTATCCTCTGCCTCGTCCCTCTTCTCGCAAAAAAAGAAAGCCCTTTTGCGCTGTTCCATGCAAAACAAGGCCTTGTTCTTACAATCGGATGGTTCGTAGGCAGCTTCCTCTATCTTTTCTTCGGTTTAGGATTTCTCGTACATATTGCTCTCCTCGTTTTCTCGATCATGGGCCTTATTCAGGTAAACAACGGCGAAACAAACGATCTTCCCCTCATCGGTGAATGGGCAAAGAAAATCAATATCTAACTGCAAACAACAACTTTCAACATCGAAATAGTTTCTCAAAACCAGCAAACGATGCTGTTGCAAGTGATACCAAAGTAATAGCTAACTCAATACTTTTCCAATTGGTGAGGGTATTCTTTGCCGACATTGCATTGTCCCGCCAAAAAGACTATGTGAGAAAAAGTGCCGTAATTACGGCACTTTTTCTCACATAGTCTTTTAACAGGGAGGACAGTCTTCGTCGGAACAGACATCCCCATGGTGTTATGTTGTTTTGATGTTTTTTTATTGAGATAGTTATAAGTAGAGAACTGTGCAATTTTAAGTGCCAAATATACATTTTCAAGGAATCAGTATGAAAAAAATCCTCGTTATCAACGCCCACCCAAAAGCCGATAGCTTCTGCACCGCCCTCGCTGACAAATACACCGAAGGCGCCAAGAAATCCGGCAACGAAGTCAAAACCCTCAACCTCAAAGACCTCAATCTCGAGCCATTTCTAAAATTCGAATACAAAGACAACCCCATCCTCACTCCCGACCTCCTCCAAGCCCGCGAACTCATCGCATGGTCTGATCACCTCGTCTTCGTCTACCCAAACTGGTGGGCAATGCCTCCAGCACTCCTCAAAGTCTTTTTCGAAATAGTCTTCGGCTCCGGTTTCGCATTCAAATACAAAGACTCCAAAGGCGGCCCACCGCAGTGGGACAGGCTCCTCCCAAACAAATCCTCCCGCATCATCGTCACCATGGACTCCCCAACGTGGTACTACAACTGGCTCGTCGGCGATCCAGGCTTCAAAATGATGAAAACAAACCTCCAATTCTGCGGCATCACACCCGTAACCAAAAACTACTTCGGCTCAGTTAAGGGCGCATCAGATGAGCAGAGGAAAAAATGGCTGGAAGAAGCATATGCAATCGGTGGGAAAGAGTAACTATCGAATATTTCGAAATGGATTTGTGCTGAACTCACGGAAAACAGCAATGAGCCTAAATAAACCATCAACCCTCCAAACCACCTGCATTGAAACCCCACGCCTCCTCCTTGTCCCCAACGCTCTGAAGTACCGTGACGACATATTTCGCGAATTTACCGTGGAAATTACTGTGTACATGAATCCCACCCCAGCCAAGCATAGTTCCGAAACCGAGGCCTTCATCACCCGATCTCTTCAAGAACTACAACAAGGAAAGACACTACCTCTCGTCATTCTCAAAAAAGAAACCGAAGAATTCCTCGGCTGCCTTGGGCTGCACAACATCGATGGCAAGACCCCAGAAATGGGCATCTGGACAAAACAATCCGCACACGGCCATGGTTACGGACGTGAAGCCATGGCTGCGGTTAAACACTGGGCAGATGAACATCTGACCTACGACCACCTCATTTACCCCGTTGCAGAAAAAAACATCTCAAGCCAGAAAATCCCCCTCTCCTTGGGTGGGAAATTGGTGAAAGAATATGACAAAACAGGGATGGGGGGCAATTTCTTTCATTGCTTAGAGTATTGGATTTACCCTGAGAAATAAGCCCTTGTTTTTGAGCGGTCTTCCTAATGTAAGACAAAAAGACTCTCCATATGCTAGTATGGAAAATCTCAATAAAGAAAGCACAGAAAGGAATTTCCCATGCAGGAAATCGTTATCAAACTTAGTAAAACAAAAATGCTCGTGTTACTTGCAGGATCAATAGGCTTTGTAGCCGTTGGATTCTGGCTTTGGCAGATTGCTGATGTGCAGCATCGGTACTTTCCCCTGTATGTGAAGTTTGCGGCTACTCTTAGTATTGGCTTTTTTGGACTTGGTGCTGTTTTTATTGTTGTTAAACTCTTTGACAGCAATCCAGGCTTAATCATTAATGATGAAGGAATCACGGACAATGCCAGTGGAGCCAGTGCTGGTTTAGTTCGCTGGGAAAATATCACAAAAGTGAGAATTACTGAAATAGTCAACCAGAAGTTCATCACTATCGACGTCAACAATGCCGATGAAATCCTGAACCGTCAAAGTGACTCCAAACGCGCGATGATGCAGCAGAATATCAAATTATGTAACTCTCCTGTGAATATATCCACAAACATGTTGCAGTGCAACTTTCAAAAACTATACGACTTGATAAAAGAAGAGGTGTTTCGTAGGGATGTGATGAGGAAAGGGTAGGGATGTCATTGCTTTGAGAGAACTAACTACAGAGTTCTTGCCGATCATTTTGCTCTACGAAGCCGTTCTCTTTCTTTTTGTGCTCGTTTACTTCCATCCTGAGCTTCTATTGCAGCCTCAAGTGCAGTTCTATCTCTTATCGCTTGCTCAGACGTATCGGTGGATAATCGATTTATTAGAACATCATAAGTAAAATTTCCTCCAAAAATTTTACATAACCTTAATGCCACTTCACCAGCCTTTAGTCGTAGCTTAGCTCTCCGTTGTGAAGGGGTTAAAAATTCATCCTCATCGCTCATAGTGTAATTTCTTATAGAATTTATTTGATTATTATGACATTTTTTTAAAAATATCAATTAAAGAGTCTGTTTTATTCGATGTGTGAGTGAAAATTTTACTTTCCAATTTCATCAGTTTTGTGGTAATTTACAATCTTGCAGAAAAAAGTAAGGTTGATCAGCTGCAAGGAAGTGTCAAATACTCGTTTTAGCTAAGAAACCAATAGTTATAACGATCGAGTTGAAATATTCGTTAATGCCAATCCACAAGGAATAAGAAAACTGCTTGCTCTTAGTGCACTTTTCTAACACTGCATAGTCAGTTCCCCTACTAAACTTTTTATTTGAAAGAGTATTCAATGCGCAAAAGATTCAATAGATCACTTGCAACCGTTTCGCTTAGTGATTGTAAAGTCAGAGGCGAAATAACGATTTTGAGTAGAGAATATGCTCATCGCAAAACAAACTCCATTCCCGCCGGTGCGACAGCACTAATCCCGATAGATGGCTTCTCGTTTGAGAAATGGTCAGATCCGCAGCATACGGGCGTGCAGGAAGTTCTCGAAGTCTTTCAAAGAAGGATCAGAGAGCGTAAATATCCCACGGAAAAGAAAGTTTCACCCCAAATACAGAAAGCGATAAGTGAAGCCCTCGGTAGAAAAGCATGGGCAACGCTCGAGCAACTCATGCAGGCCGAACGGCAAGAGAGATTAAAAAACAGAAAAAATCGAACAATTGCAGAGCGTATTCACGATGCTATTTTCGAAAGTCGTGAAGAGAAAGAACCATTCGACCAAGTAATTATCTCTCTTCGTAGCCGTTTGGCACAACTTGGACTTCGCGGCGGAGTGATTATTGATGAAGAAGGACAGGCATACCTGCTCGCAAAAAACCTCAGTAAAACAGAAATCTTACTGAAAAAAGGCCTCGGGTTAGGAAGAGAACTCTTCATCCCAAAAGGTAGCAGAATAGAGGGGAATGAGCTGGTCTCTATGGTGCAGACTGGCGAAATAAAAGCAGGAGAAGCAGGAAAAGACTTTGTTTATGTCGACAGTAAGGGAAGAGTAACCTCGAAAAAGAAAAAAATCTCCGGTATCGCTCTTCGACTAGATAAGTGGAAAAACTGGATTCCCGGAGAACCTTCAACGGAGGTTCTTTCGCCATATGATCCTGAAAGCATTAATAAAAAAATGCTGCGAACCGAGTGGCAAAGGCTGGGTATTCATAACGAAATCACAGTGGAAGAAGCACAAAAAAGCTCATTTTTTGTTACCCAAACTACTGGAACATTCAGCTTTGGTAAAGCTGGACGAGACAACATGGTTGCAGTTATTGAGCATGATGTGAAAAGAGGGAAAATGAAAAATGGAAAAGTGAAAAGATTGAGAAAAAGCGGTTTTGGTCATATTGGCTCAACCGCTCTTGATCCCGAAGCCAACAACGGCGTAGCTACCTGGCCTATTAGGATGGAACTCCTGAAAAATAAGCACAAAACGCATGTATCCAAACTCCTAGCTCAACTTCGCAACGCTCCTCTTGCTGACGATGAATATCTTTATGTGCATGTTTGCTTCTATCATAAAAAGGAGATCGCTAGAGATGAGATAGAGCATCCCATTCTGTATGCTTTAGAATGCCTTTTCACCGGTGTCCAACAGCACGAGGGGTGCGTGGTACAATAACGCACAGAATAACTCAATGATTTATCCATGCTTGATTTCTTTCTCGTCGGATCAGGAGCCGCCTTCGGTGGCATAGCTCGCTATGCCATTTCCAAACTCATGGCAAAGAATATTCCCATCCTCTTTCCTTTTGGCACACTAACGGTGAACGTGGTTGGTAGCTTCATCATTGGGCTGGTTATTTTCTACCTCGCTGACAGGAACTCCATTTCCCCAGAGGTGAAACTACTCCTCACCACAGGATTCTGTGGTGGATTTACCACGTTTTCAACCTTTTCTCTTGAAACTATCACGCTTCTTCAAAACTCCCAAGGAAAGCTTGCAATAGCCAATATTGTGCTCAATGTTGTGCTATCGCTTGGAGCTGTGCTGTTAGCGTTGTATTGTTCAAAACTTATGAAAGGATAACGCCACGAATGCATCTTCTACTATAGAAGCCGAGTTGCTCCGCATATATAGAAGTGAACGGGATAAAGCAGAAAATACTCCACTCTTCGAGAAGATACTACATTTGAAAAAAGAACCGCATTTTGGCAGGGGCACAGCAATCAAAAGCACACTCGGCTTCGGCGCCAACAAACCACATCCGCAAAAGACTCAAAACAATACACGAGAGGGATTAATTATGTCCAAGAAGATTTTCGTCAATCTCCCTGTTAAAGACCTTAACAAAACAGTCGAGTTTTTTACCAAACTTGGCTACACATTTAACCCAAAGTTTACAAATGAGAAGGCCACATGCATGATTATCAGCGAAAATATCTACATCATGCTGCTTGTCGAGCCATTTTTTAAATCATTCATCTCCAAAGAAATAGCCGACACCAGCAAAACTACCGAGGTGTTGATAGCCCTTTCAGCTGACAGTAAAGAACACGTCGATAAATTGGTTGACAAAGCCACCGAAGCCGGAGGAAAAAGTTCTCGACCACCTGAGGATTATGGCTTTATGTACCAACGCAGCTTTGAAGATCTCGATGGGCATATCTGGGAAATAGGCTGGATGGATTCCAACTCACCTGATAATCCGGAAAATAAGTAGCGGTTAACAATCTCAGGTAAACAAGTACAGCTAGAAATAATTTGAAATAGCTATACTCTGTTTCACAATTTGAAGCGAGTGTGCTAACAGTTTCTGGAGATTATGTGGGGGAAGATGTTAGTATACGATGCCAACTTTTTAAACAATGCTCGTTCAAAAGTCTTGAGAATAGTTATCCTGAAAGGAACCATTCCTGCCGCTTTGTACTATTGGGCAAATAAAGTATTAGTTTATTCAATAGTAAAAAGCGAAGGGATCAAATTATTAACCAACCATGTGTGTCTATTTTGTGTTGCAGGATCAAGTTTTTCTACTGTAGCCAGTAATTCACGTGTGAAAGTGGTAAGTCGGTTGGCAAGTGTTGCACCCTCTTCACTAGCACTAGTTTCAGGGAAATTTTCCCAAGCTCTTACAGTGCTCATTGACCGTCCTTGTGGATTGTTGTGCATTGCACGAATGAAAAGAGCTGGAATCTGTGTACTCTCCGAATGAGCTGTTTTGTGGAGTTCAAGTAAAAATTTAAGTCGGTCAATTACAAAACTCAACTGTTTTTTTGGTGATAAAGGGTCGTTGTGAAGCAACGAAGTGGCATCACCGTTACTAAAAGTTTGTATTTCATCGGTTGCTACTTGAATGTAATGCCCAAGGTGAGTATAGAAATCAAGAATATTTCGATTTTTATTTTTCGCGAGGAAAAGTAAATCTTTTTCAGAAGCAATGGTAGCTCTAGCTGCTGTTTTTTTTTCCTCAAGAGCGCGTAAGGCTTCAGCTGCTCTTTGTTGTTCTTTTTCCTCAAGAGCACGTAATCGGGCTTCTGCACGATCAGCTTCAACAGCAACATCATGTGCATGAATGGGGTTTGATAAGGCGAACAGCAGACGTAGAAAATCAAAAGCACCCTTAGTGCCATCTCCAAGATCGAAAAGCGATGATTTGGCTGCTACTGCTTGTATCAGTTTAGTGAGCTGAACAGTGATTCTTTCTTGGGAGGTGGTACCGTCTAATGGTAAAACTGGCAAACTACGTTCACCACCAAGGCGAGTTACTAAAGACTGTAACAATGTATTTACTTGAACTCTCCTAGCCTCAGCCTTCGCAAATAGCGTGGCTACCGTATTGCATGTCTCTACTACTTCTCTTTGTCTTCTAAGTGTACATCCTAATGGAATTCCACTCTCAAGATCGTTGCGAAGATTGCTTGTAATCAACTCGGGAGCATAATTAACAGGATCGATATCCATAACACGTATTGCTGAAGGTGTTATATCAAAGACTAAATTTACTGAAGGAACCTCTACTTGGATTATCGTTCTCTGAACTCCACTAGCATCGAGAGAATTTGTAAGCTTAAAACCAGGAAGTAGTGGGTAAGTATAATAGCGTATATCTGTAGCTGGTCTTGGCTTAATTGTCTCCTGCCAACCCAAAAACTGGAATCCTTCCTGTGCAAGTTCTGCCGAGAAACTTGATGCGGCACCAGTTAGTTGCACATTCTGTGCCTCTAACTTTGGTGAATTTCGCTCATTCTGTAGGCGTAGTCTTTCCTTCCGACCGACACCAAAGGACTGTTGTCTTTCAGCCAAAGTACGTAGACCTAATTTAAAAGGTATTCTACGCATATCATTTCCTTTCAAAATAGCAAATATTGTTAGCAAATAGCACACTATACACAAAACACCCGTTTCTGTCAAGCCCCTTCTGAAGAAATATTTGTAACTGCTCTCTGTTACCACTTCACGAAGCCGATGCTTGTAGTGAACGTAGATCTGCGTTCACTACAAGTATCAGGTTAGAGATTGCAGAATTTTATGACGCATCGTTCTTCTTTCCACACAAAGAAGGCCTTGCAAAATACCCCTTGCATTTATTTTTATCGCTGCTATACTACCCTTTTCCTCAATAAGATCCTCTCGGATCACTAAGGAGTGCATCAGCATGAGTAAATCTCTGAAAATCCTACTTCCAGTAGTTGGGGCATTGTATGCGCTCTTCGGTGTGGTAATAACGCTAGCCGCGCTTACGGTCTTTTTTGGTACCGGCTTAGCAAAATACGGCGAAATCCTAGCTAGTCAGCTTGGAAGAAGCATCGGTGACTTTCCCTACGTATATTCTGTAATTGGTGCGACCCTTATGCTCGCATTCGGAATTATCTACCTCATTGCCTCATTTTCTCTCTTCACAAAGAAATCCTGGGCATACCTTGCAGTTGCCACAGTGGTTGTTGTAGCGATACTTTCAGATGGCTTCTCTCTAGCTACTGGAACTCCAATAAACCCCATTGAAATCTTCTGGTTATTGGTCTGGTCAGGATTTGCATACTTTCTCTTCACCCAGAAAGATGCTCTCAAAGCGAAATAACACCTAAAAATCATGACATAGAAAGAAAGCCACCCAATATTCGGGTGGCTTTCTTGTTATTTGTTCTGTTTTTATCTTGAATCTATTAGTATGGAAATCACAGAAGTAGTGCTAACTGAGTAAGTTTCCCGCTGTTGAAGGTTTTCTTTGCCGACATTGCATTGTCCCGCTAATAAGTCTGCATGAGAAAAAGTGCCTCATTTAGGCACTTTTTCTCATGCAGACTATAAACTGGGGGGACAGTCTTCGTCGGAATTGGCGACTCCATAGTGTATGTTGCTTCTTTGGTTTTTTATTGAGTTAGCCGTAATTCTACAAATCAATGCGGATAAAACTACATCAACAACAAGATCCCTTACAATAAGAAGTATTTATGACCAAAATCAAAGGGCAAAAGAGAATAATTATTTTTGCCGGTGTTTCTCTAATTATGTTTTCTTTCATTTGGCTATCGTATAGCCTTAAAACAGCAACGCAGGGGAAAGAAAAGATGCAACCACGTATCACCATCAGTCTTCGCTCAGATGATTCCCTTGTAGGCACCATCGAAATCAAAAATGCAACCATCAAAGACACCATCTACAGCCAAGAAACGAATAGTGAGTTAGTTGCTTTTATTGCAAACAACAAAGACAGGTGGGCGAAAGAAAAGTTTTCCATTCCATGGGGTGGGCAGACAGATAGTGGTGCGCTTTATGACGGAAAAATAACCACAACCATTACCGATGAAAAACACATCATCGGGATCTGGATGGAGCTAGAAGAGGTGAAGCAAAAGACTTTTTCAATGAAATATATTTTTCATCTGCAAGGCATCTGATACTAAAATGCGTTTGATGCTCCCATAACAATGGGGTATTCTCTGTCGACATTGCATTGTCCCGCCGTTTTAGCTGTACGTGTACAAGTGCCGATGCATCGGCACTTGTACACGTACAGCTTTACTTTGGGAGGACAGTTTCGTCGGAACAGATTCCCAAGAGCGCAGCAGTAAATTTCATACCATTAAATGCAAGTTAGTATGAAGCAACGTTTAACATGAGTTAGCACTCAACAATAGACAGAAAAGCTGCTTGCAATCACTTATTACACATCTTACAATACCTGTTGATTTGTAAAAAAATTTACAACAATAGGAGGGTATTCCATGCCCGAC
>JBAXVQ010000064.1:0-10830 GCA_037128935.1 bacterium
TTCATCGTTCACTATTTTTAAACTTATCAATTTAATTTATTTTAAAAACTTATTTCTTATTATATTTCTTGCTATTTTACTGTTACCCTTTCTCAAAAAGATGACCATCAAGATTTATTTAGTTGCCTGCTATGGTTCTGAAATCTTACATCGATGGTAAAAAATGCCTTTTTGTGAGATAATGATAAGGAAATCAAGTGAAAGGATTTTTTAAGTACGTGAAAACACAGATTATTCAAGCTTCGGCTGTAGACAAAGTTCCGTTCTCTGACCTCCCTCTATCGTCGGAACTACAGCGCGCAGTAAAAGAAGTTGGGTTTGAGTTGGCTTCGCCGATTCAGACAAAGGCAATTCCCGTGATTGCCGAGGGACATGATGTTGTAGGACTCGCACAAACAGGTACAGGAAAAACCGCAGCTTTTGGCTTACCTTTACTTGATAAAATTGACCCTACAGAACGCTCAATTCAGGGACTTATTTTAGTTCCGACTAGGGAATTGGCACTTCAGGTGACTAAAGAACTGAAAAGTTTCAGCACATACAAGCCGAGACTTTCTCTGCTTTCTGTGTACGGCGGACAGCCGATTCAACGCCAGATTTACTCTTTGCAACGTGGCGTGCACATTGTTATTGCTACTCCAGGAAGGTTACTCGACCACCTGAGACAAAAAACGATGACATTGGAAGATGTGAAAATCGTTATCATGGACGAAGCTGATGAAATGTTGAACATGGGCTTTCGTGAGGATATTGAATCCATTTTGAAACAGGCGGCTTCCAAGCATCAGACGCTACTTTTCTCAGCAACTATGTCGAATGATATTAAGCAGCTTTCTAAGAGCTACCTAAAACACCCATGGGTTGTTGAAGTCGCTCCAGAACAACGTACAGTTGCAAAAATCCAACAGTCAGCGTTCAAAGTATATGAACGTGATAAAGTTGAGCTTCTTTCCCGGTTGATTGATCTTTATCAATTTAAAAAAGGGTTGATCTTCGTCAATACGAAAAAAGAAGTTGATGCAGCAACGAAGAAATTACTTGAACGCGGCTATCCTGCGGACAACCTGCATGGTGACATGCAACAGTCTCGTCGTGATAGTGTGATGAAAAGTTTTCGTGAGAGAAAAAGTTTATTTCTTGTCGCATCTGATGTGGCGGCTCGAGGTATCGATGTGGATGACATTGAAGTGGTTGTTAACTTTGATGTGCCGATGGATACCGAAGATTATGTCCATAGAATCGGAAGAACTGGTCGCGCTGGCAGGGAAGGAAAAGCGTTTACGTTTGTTTCCCCCAACCAGGGACGCAACTTCCGCGATGTGGAAAGGTTTATCAATCAAAAAATAGACTATCTTCCTTTACCTGCGGCTTCAGAAATTAAAAAAGCTCGTCTTGCGTTACTTGCTACGAAAATCAAAGATGGTCTTGAGGAAGGGAATTTCAAAGGGTATCTACCAACCGTACAGAGTATGTTGAAGCAGGATATCAATCTTGAAGAAGTGTTGGCACTGTTTGTGCAGATGTATATTGAAGATTCAACTCGTCTCCATGAAGGCGATCTCATGGAGCCAAGTCTTCATGAACGCAGCAATGATCGTGGAAATGATCGCTACAGTAGACCATATAACTCGCGCCCCTCATATTCTCGTGGCGGCAGCAGTGGTGGTGACCGTTATGAACGTAGAGATAGAGGATCATCTTCTCGCTCAAACGAGGATATGGTGCCGTTGTCGTTCAACCTTGGACGAAGACATGGCATAGAGCCACGTGATGTTGTGGGTGCGATTGCAGGGGAAAGTGGAATCAGTGGCTCCAGTATTGGAAAAATCCGTATCGGTGATACGACTTCCACAGTAGATATCCCACGAGCAAGCTCGGCGCAGGTGTTGGAAAAGATGAAGGGCAAATCGATCAAGGGAAATCTTGTAGATCTTCATTCCTAGCTCATCATCTGTTGTCTTTGAATTTAAAAAAGCGTGCAAAGAATGTGTTATAACAACACTCCTTGCACGCTTTTTCTTTGTCTCAATACGAAGCTGCTACTCGCCACCATTTATTAACATCGAAATAAAATCAAAGATTGATCCAAAGACACCTTGGAGTATCGACGAAATAATATTGTCGCCACTGTCATCGGTTGCGTTGTAGCCATCTTCAAATCCCATGACGCTTTCTCCCCGACGTAGCAAATCAAACGTTAGAGATACTTTACTAAATGGGGAGATTTTTGTCAATAGCTATCTGATACTGTTTAGAACATTTAATGCCATTGTTTGGCATTTTTCAATACTCAATTACAAGAATAACTTAACAAACTCGCTGAATTTATTCTTTCTCTCTCTCATGAGGCATTTTTTTATTCCGCATAACTCTGACTTCTACTTTTGGTGTTCTGATAACCCGAATTAAGTTGATTATTACTCGATCTCTAGTGTTTCTCTCGATAATTCTTGCTCCACCAATCATATCAAAATGATAATGAGCCGAGCATGATTTTGATCCTCTTGTTAAGACTCCTCCTAGTGTTTGTATCAATTTTCTTTCAATGCTCAATTCAACCATTTGATCAACAATGATAATACTTCCTGGATTAAGCCTTTCTAATATCAACGTGGCTATTTCTCTGTCCCGCCGAGCAAAGATAGAAGATTCACCTACAATATCTTCACGAACGACTAGAAGGTCAGGCGTTTTTCCTTTTGATCCACCTTTCAAAACACGCTTCATATCGCCTAAAAAGCTTACTACAACACCTCGTTGTTGATTCCCTCCTCTTAACTCATTCGCAGCCCAATATTCATCCCTTGGAAGGTAGTACAACGGAAAATTAGCCTTCGCAATAATACTTCTAAATAGATGTGCTCTCACTTTAGAAACTGGCTCTAAGCATGAATACTTCAACACCTCATCCAACTTAGCCTCATGCCCATCGAGTAATGCTATTATGCTAGCCCGAAGTCGATTATCAATTTGTGTTTTTAATGTTGCTCTTTCTAATGGTTTAGCATATTCTTTTTCATCACATAAGCTTGGCATTTCCAACTTCCTTTTTCACAGTTAAGTTTTTTACTATACCACTTTCGCCAACTCTTGTCCTAAAGATATCCAAACAAATCCCCCCACCTCCCACCTTCTTCCCCATCTCATGCGCTAGAGAACGTACATACGTCCCGCTTGAGACATCGGTTCGAAAACGAAAGACTACTACCTTTTGTTGAGGATTTACTTGGAAAAATCTTTCCCATTCAGCCAGGATTTCCTTCTGGCGAAATTCCCCACTCACCTTCCTTATCCTTCTTTTCACGATAGTTTCGAAAGCTTTCATGCTTAGTTCGTAGTGACTTGCCACTTCCAGTGAGTAGATCTCTATAGCCTTTTCGGGGATTGTGATTTCATCAAGCTTCCCTTCTCTAGCCCAGTAAAATAGTGGTTTTCCCTTCACCCGACCGGCTGAAAAAGGAGGGTAGGGTTGCTGGTGCTTTCCAACCATTTCAGAGGCAATTGCAATAATATTGCACTCACTCGTTTCGTCAAGATTGCTGAGCTGATGCTGCTTTAGCTTTCCCAAGATGTCGTAGGTGTCGGTTTCGATGCCGAAGACAACGTCAAAAGTGTAGCTTTTGGGTAGACGTTCGTACTTAGTTCTTTGTTTGGCTTCGTCGCCGATAAGAAGGAGGAGGAGCCCACGAGCCATGGGATCGAGGCGACCGGCGTAGCCTATTTTTACGTCCTTATATTCAGGGTTTTGTTTTCGGAAGCGTTCGACTGCTTGGAGTGGGGTGAGCCCGACTGGCTTGTAGATAAAAATGGTTGGTTGCATGGGTTTTCTGTTTGCTGTAGTAAGGGTAGCATAGAATACTCCTCTGCCCGAACTAGGGAAGGAACAAAATATTTGCTCCCTACATTCTGTAGAGACCCGATTCATCGCGTCTCACGGGAGGTGGGTACTCCACCCACGTTCTTCCCCGAGTGTAGTCTACGGAATCGAGGGGCTCCAACGACTTGGCCTTCGACTCCGATGACTTCGCTCAGGCAAAAAGCATGATCGACCTACACCATAGGTCATGGTACAATCTTGTGTGAAATAATGAAAAATTAATCAATGCTCGAATCCTACAAACAATCAGTAACCATGAACATCAAGAAAGCCTCTGGTACGTTAGAAAAGGTGAAGGAGATGCTCGACAAAGACACCTACTGCATGGATGTTGCCCAGCAGATCAATGCGGCTATTGGACTGCTTCGCCAGGCAAATAACATGATTGTCGAGAGCCACTTACACACCTGTGGGCATAGGATGGCTTCTAGTGATCCAAAAAAGAAAAAAGAATTTATCAAGGAAATTCTTCAGGTTTGTGCCGTTTCTACGAGAAAAAAATAATTCTAGAATTTTCATATTTGTGTCATCCTGAGGCTTACGCGAAGGATCTCTTTGAGGCAGTCTTGGGCTTCTGCTACCCCGACAGTGTTCGAAAAGATCCTTCGACTCCGGGGACTTCGCTCAGGATGACACGGTAGAGGCTTTGCCACATTGAATTCATAATACTTTTACTAGGCTACAAAAAAAACATCACCAGACTACCACTTGGAGAAGCGACATGTATCAGAAAAAAATTACCACAGTACTCGCAACGATGGCAGTTACATTGCTCCTCACAGCCTGCTCAACTAGCCAGGTTTCAACAGCTATTTCCCCAGAACCAGGTCAGCAAAGCACCCTGCCGACCACAGCGGCAGATACTGCTGGCAAACAAATCATCCCTATCAGCGTAAAAGGTGGCTATACACCAAGCTCCAACACCGCAAAGGCAAACACTCCATCGATTCTGCGAATGACCACAAAAAATACGTATGACTGCTCACTGGCATTGGTTATCCCTGCACTTGGGGTGCAGAAAATGTTGCCTCGCTCAGGTGATACGGACATCGTGGTTCCTCCTCAGCAACCAGGTACTGTGCTGAACGGCAGCTGCAGCATGGGGATGTACAATTTCTCAGTGAAATTTGAGTAATAGCAACATAGGGGAATTTCCAAATCGCTTGCACAATGCAACCCCCTCCAACTCCCCCTTACAAATGGGGAGAGAAAATAACCTACTAGGAGAACACCATGAATTATTCGATAAAAATCACTGGGATGCACTGCTCTGGGTGCAAGAATTTGATCCAAATGTCGTTAGAGGATGAGCAGCTACAAGCTGTTGTTGTAGATAACGAAAAGGACTTTGCAACGTTCAAAACTGATGATTCAGAAGATGCAGTAAAAAGCACACTGAATAAGGTTTTCACAGAATTAGGAAAATATTCGTACACAGACCTAAAAGCCATATAATGGCCTCCCCTCCCCTGTAGAGACAAGGCACGCCTTGTCTCGGGAGATCGGGACACACAAACCCCACCACTGGGAAAAAAGGACACACATCCATGTCAAAATTTCTGACAGTTTCACTGGTTATCGTAGCCTTCGTTGCTGGCACAGGGTTTGGGTTTTATCTGGCACCGGAGTATGCGCTGTTGAATCAATCGTCATCGGCAATGGGCGGAACGGCAAAGCCGCTCAGTGACCAACAGTTTCTCGATGGCATGATTGCCCATCATGAGGTGGCACTTGATCTGGCTCGTCAGGCAAAGAGGCAATCGAAACGGGATGAAATACTCAAACTGGCCGATGTTGTGTTGGCGGTTGATACAGAGGAAATTGCGGGGCTCTACACGTGGAAACAGCAATGGTTTCAGAACACGCGAAAAGTGAGTGGCAAGGAAATTTCTACCATTGCATTGGGCAGTTATGATGCCAAGTTTGATCTTCGCCTTCTCAATGCGTTGATCACCCACCATGTGGATGCGATTGCCATGGCGAAGAAACTACGGGCTTCGACAACAAGAAATGAACTGCTGGATCTGGCTGATGCCGTAATCGAGGGAAAAACCAAGCAGATCGCCCAGTTTGAACAGTGGAGGAGCGAGTGGTATGGCAACAACAACTGAGAATAAACAAACTCAACAACAAATCGTCACGCTGCCAGTTCAGGGCATGCACTGTGCAAGTTGTGCGATGACCGTGGAGAAAGCGTTAAAACGGGTGGATGGGGTGGAAAGCATCGAGGTAAACTACGGCACGGAAAAGGCAAAGATCGCTTTCGACTCCAGCAAAGTGAAGTTGGAAGCGTTGAATGAGAAAATTGGGCAGTTTGGCTACACTTTTTTGATGCCGACTGAGCAGGTTTCCTCACCATCGGTTTCTACGGTTAACAAACATGACCATATTGCAGAGGCGCAAAGTGCTGATGCTCAGGTAAAGCAAAGAAAACTTCAAGAGCTTAAGGAACTACAGCATAAAGTGGAATTTGCACTACCGATCACGGCGTTGGTGTTTATTGCGATGATGTGGGATATTGCAGCACAGGCTTTTCCTAGCTTTCCGAAGTTGCCAATTCCGATGGAGTTGTTCAACAGTTTTGTGTTTATTCTTTCTTCGATCATTGTGTTCTGGATTGGAAATGTATTCCTCGACGGCGTGGTGCGTTTTGTCCGTCATGGTGCGGCAAATATGGATACGTTGGTAGGAATTGGGACGTTCTCTGCGTATCTGTTCAGTTCATTTCTTTTGCTCTTTCCGCAGATTGCTGGGCTGCTTGGGCTGCCGCGGGCAATGTATTTTGATGTGACGATTGTGGTGATTGGGTTTATCACGTTGGGGAAATTTTTGGAGGCGCGTTCGAAGATCCGCACGGGAGCAGCGATTGAAGCTTTACTCAACCTGCAGGCGAAAACGGCGCTTGTGGAACGTGGTGGACAGGAGTTTGAAATTCCGATCAATGAGGTGGTCATGGGGGATGTGCTGATTGTGAAGCCTGGATCGAAGATTCCGGTTGATGGTGAAATTATTGAGGGGAAATCGTCTATCGATGAATCGATGGTGACGGGCGAGTCGATGCCTGTTTCGAAACGGAGCGGCGATTTGGTTATTGGCTCTACGATCAACAAACAGGGTACTTTTAAATTTCGTGCAACTAAAGTGGGATCGGAGACACTGCTTTCCCAGATTATAAAAATGGTAAATGAAGCGCAGGGTTCCCGTGCTCCGATTCAGGCACTGGCGGATAAAATATCGGCTGTGTTTGTGCCGGTGGTGTTGGTCTTGGCTGTGGCGACGTTGATTACATGGTTGGTGGTGGGTTCACTGTTTTTACCTTTTACACAGGCGCTTTCGCTTGGTTTACTGTGTTTTATCGGCATCTTGGTGATAGCCTGCCCGTGCGCTCTTGGCTTGGCTACGCCGACGGCAATCATTGTTGGCGTGGGGAAAGGTGCGAGCAGCGGGATTCTGGTGAAAAATGCCGAGAGTTTGGAAAAGCTGAACAAGGTAAATACGGTTGTGGTGGATAAAACGGGAACGATTACGAAAGGTCAGCCGGAGGTTACGGATGTGATTTCTCTTACTGGACAAGACGAAAGCGCCATTCTCACGCTGCTCGGGGCTTTGGAAAAACGTTCAGAACATCCGCTTGCAGAAGCGATTTTACATAAGGTTGCGGAGAAAAATCTTTCTACTGTTACTGATGCTACGAATTTTGAAAGTATTGAAGGGCAAGGTGTGAAGGGAACAATCGATGGGAAAGAGTATTTCGCTGGCAATGGCAGACTTTTGAGCAGTCTCAAATTACAGGCACCAGAAGCGCACATGAACACGTTGGCAGCTCAGGGAAAAACACCCATTGTGCTGGCTGACAGTACACAGGTTTTAGCGATTGTAGGTATTGCTGATACGCTGAAAGATTCAGCGAAGGAAACGGTGCGAATGCTTCATAAACAGGGCATCAAAGTAGTGATGCTGACTGGTGATCACTCGGCAACAGCGAATTACATTGCTCAACTGGTGGGTATCGATCAGGTGGTGGCAGAGGTGTTGCCTACGGATAAGGCAGAGACGATAAAAAAACTTCAGGCTGCGGGTCGGATTGTAGCTATGGCTGGTGATGGAGTGAATGATGCGCCCGCTTTAGCTCAAGCAGATGTGGGTATTGCAATGGGAACTGGCACGGATGTGGCGATTGAATCGGCGGATATAACGCTGCTGCATGGCGACATTGCGCGGCTTCCGAAAGCGTTTCGGTTGGCAAAAAAGACGATGCAAACGATCAAGCAGAATCTGTTTTGGGCTTTTATTTACAATATCATTGGAATCCCGCTGGCGGCTGGGGTGTTCTACCCGTTCTTCGGCATCCTGCTCAACCCGATCTTTGCAGGGGCAGCGATGGCGTTGAGTAGCGTTTCTGTGGTGAGTAATTCGCTTCGGTTGCGGACGGTTAAATTGTAATATTGCAATGTCCCTCTCTTGAGAAGAGGAGGTTAGGAGGGGTTCAACAACCTCTCCGTCCTGCGGGAACAAAACAAAATAGGACGGTGGGGCTTTCTAACCCCCTAAATCCCCCTTCTCAGGGGGACTTTGAGAGATATATTTCATGAAATCTTCACCTTCGAGTAAAAAACTAACCTTTCATATCTCCGGCATGCACTGCGGGGCGTGCGAGCTGTTTGTGGAAAGAAAATTGAAAAAAGCACCGGGGGTGACCAGCGTCAAGGCTCGTTTGGATACTAATACTGTTCTGGTTGAGGGTAATTTTTCTAAACCGGCTGCTGATGTTGCAAAGGAGCTTACTGTATTAGTCAAGCCTGAAGGGTATGAGCTGACAACAGAAAAATCACAGAAAAGACAACAAATTCGTTGGGGAGAATTTGCCTATGCCGTGCCTGTTGCTGTTGTTGTTATTGGGTTGTTTATTGCACTACAGAAGACAGGGATTATTAATCTATACAGTCCTGAGGAACTTACGTTTCCAGCGATAGTTATGATCGGGATTGTGGCATCGCTTTCTTCTTGTATGGCGGTTGTTGGTGGGTTGGTGCTGTCGATGTCGGCGAATATTGCGAAAGAGGCAAAAACCGAAAGACTGAAATCGCAAGTGTTCTTTCATGGGAGTAGGGTTGTAAGCTTTTTCTTTTTTGGTGGGGTGATTGGGTTGATTGGGTCGGCATTTACGCTTTCTGCTGCGGTTATCGTGGCAATGAGTCTTACTGTTGGTGTAGTGATGGTACTGTTGGGGCTGAATCTGCTTGATGTTTTTTCGTTTACTAATAAGTTATTACCGAAAATGCCGAAGGTATTTGCCCATAAACTGCTCAATGCAGAACAAGTGAAAGGAAAATTCGCTCCGCTGTTTCTTGGCGCGGTGACTTTCTTTCTGCCCTGTGGGTTTACGCAATCGATGCAGATTGAGGCGTTACGATCGGGAAATTTCTTTGGTGGGGCTTTCACGATGCTGGCTTTTGCGTTGGGAACCTTGCCTGTGCTTTCCCTGATCAGTGTTACTTCGGTAAACTTTTCGACTTCGGCGAAGGCGGGGGTTTTCTTTAAGACTGCTGGTTTGATTGTGCTTTCATTTGCGCTACTGAATATTTTGAATGCGTTTGTGGTGTTGGGCTGGGTAAAGCCGTTTGTGAATTTTTGATGTGTAGAGACGCAAGATTTTGCGTCTCCAAGCATTTCCCTCTAGTAAAAAAAACTACACTCCAGTACACTTGGTTTGACAAAAACAAAGGATGTCTGTATATGCCTCCACGTAAATCGACTACTACTCGCTCCAAAGCGAAAAGCAAAAAAGAAGTCACTGAAACACTGCCATTAAAAACAAGCGCAGTGGGAGCAGAGATCGAAGCACCTAAACCTCCTGTAAAACCTCAGGGTAAAACAACTCCTTCTGCAGTTGAGGATAAGTTAGACCTTATTCTAAGGAAATTGGATTCGGGTGAAGTGAGAAATCCCTATCTAGTTCCTATAGCACTTCTTGTAGCCGGATTAAGTATTTCTGGAGCGATATTTTTTACTCGCAATGTCTCTCCTGCTGCACTTGCGAACAATAATGCAAATAACCAGGTAAAAGCACAGCCAACTACCAGTCAGGATGCCGTTGATCCAAATGAAAATCCACTTGCCGATAAAGTGAAAGCTGTTAATGACAAAGATCACATCCGTGGCAGTAAAACAGCTGGGGTAAAAATAGTTCAGTTCTCCGACATCGAGTGCCCTTTCTGTAAACGGTTTCACCCCACTATGAAGCAGGTTATGGATGAGTATGGAGCTAAAGGTCAGGTTGCATGGATATTCCGCCAATTTCCACTCGACCAACTCCATCCACATGCGCGAAAAGCAGCAGAGGCCAGCGAATGCGTTGCTGAGTTAGGCGGAAATGATAAATTTTGGTTATTCCTTGATAAGGTGAGCGATCAGGCTGCAGCGGCAACTGTTCTTGATCCTGTTGAAATGTCTAAAATCGCTGTGAGTCTTGGCATTGATAAAACTAAGTTTGATACTTGCGTCAGCAGTGGTAGACTTGCCAGTTTGGTTGCTGAAGATGAGCAGGATGGACAGGACGCAGGCGCACGAGGAACTCCATATAGCATTCTTATTGCTCCAAATGGTAAGAAAACGGTTATCAATGGTGCTCAGCCTTATGCCGTAGTCAAGCAGATGATTGATGCAGCTCTCAAGCTAAAATAATATCCGAGTTCGCATGAAAGCATATTTCCTCCCTAATCCACAGATAACTCTGGCTGCGCTGAAGAAAGTTTTTTCTAGGCTTCGCTACGTGGTCTTTGCAGTTGGCATTGCGGCTATTTTTCTAGCTCTAACAATCTGGTCGAGGAATTGGGCAGTAATCGGTTCCTCGATCTTTACGTTCTGGGAAAAAATCTCGGTGATGTTTTCCCTTCTTGGTGGTCTTTTCACAGATTTCACCCTGCTTTCTGCGTTTCTGTTGACTTTCATTG
>JBAXVQ010000065.1:0-10352 GCA_037128935.1 bacterium
GTATTTATTACGATCCTAATTATATCGAAATTTTTATGTTAACACTACCTAGCAACTACTAGTGAGCCAAATACTCTTGCAAAAAATCTTATGCTTGCTGAAATTTCCATGCCTGGCTTCGATCCGGAAAATAGCATTGCTTTTACTCACCCAGATTTTGCAGCTGCAGGTATGCAAGAAATGTTTCACACCAGTGAAGCTTCTCTCTTATCTAATGTGTTGGGTACTGTTCGAGATCGAGGAAATTATCCTAGACTTGTCCAAACAATTGCTGGTAACTTTGGTACTCTGCAATTGCTTGCGTCAACTGTTCTAGAAGATGAGGCTCGTATTGGCTTTGACAGAATAGGAACAGATAACTTAATTACTGCGGCACCTGATGCTGTTGTTAATTTATTAAACTTGTGTTCTAGATACCCAATAGAGGCAAACACTCACACCTTGCGGCCCATTATTTCTGCAGCAACAAGAAATCTAGAAACTCGATCGACATTACTTTCCCACATTTCTCGAAATGGGAATCACTCACCTCTTGTAGCTGAAATGCTTCAAGCAACGTTCTCTGATGAAAATCTTTCTCAAGACCAACAAGCACATCAACTCTACCAAATTGTAGATTCGGGTGTTCCGATTCTTCCAGCTTTAAGCTTGCTTCCAATTGAGCAAGCCCAGCAGATCTGCACTAGAGTAAGTGAAGCAAATGGAATTTATGGTGGGAGGATTCTTACCCGGGCATTGAGAAGAGATCTTGCAACTTTAGGAGAGTACAGAGCGAAAGGGCTACAATTTGTGTTGGATACTTTTTCTGAGCCTACTGCAACAGTTGGAACAAGAGCAATTGCAGCAAGATTAGCTGCAGATGTCTTAGTTCCGGGTGAATTACATGATCAGCTTAGACTAACTTTATCAGTTGATAATGATTCGAGAGTTTATGATGCTTTACAATTGTCGTTAGTAAATGCAATGGTTGCATCAGGACGCCCTGAAGTAATCAACAATGGTCTAGTTCCAGCGTTACAAGGTAATCTTGAATTGATTTCCAGACCTGAGGTTATTTGTGCTGTTCTACCTCTAGCAAGAGGTAACAACGCCGCGAATGAAAGGGTTCGCAATATCGTCCTACCAGTTATTAATCGTATGATTGATGAACTTACTGATGAAGCAAAACTAAGTGAAAGAGATTCTGAATTACTCCAATTTACTGAGAGATGCTTAGAAAACGGTATTGTTACTCGCCCCATACTCACTTCTCTCGAATATCTGATTATTAGTAATCCCACTCTTGCACATAAACTTGAGAAAATCACTGTCAATGCGGTTGTTGCTTCCAAAGATGATGACATACAGAGGTTAGGTGTCGAGTTGATGAGTAGACTTTTGGTAAGTGATCATTTGAACAATTGTCAGCATCAACCCTACCCTTCACAAGAATTTTTGATAGCACATGGTGGAGTTGAAGGCTTGGCAACTGTTTTGACTACTGGAAGGCTGTTATCACCTACCGTTCGAGAAATGGTTGCTGGTAAAGCAAGTCTGCTGGAATCAAATGCTCTAGAACCTATAGCTTCTGCTTATCGTCAGAGAATTATAACTACACGCGATGATTCGAGTAGGGGCGGAGAATTTTTCAAACCAGAGCGATTAGTAGAAGATCTTGTTGATTTAACTAGAATGTATGGTGACAAAAACACTTCAGCAGTTGCTGTATTGTTAAGAGATGAAATTTTGGCTAGTACTTCTCTTACAACTGAGACGAAATTAGCAACTGCTAGAAGATTGAATGAGGCTGCTATCGATTCAAGAGAAATACATGAGGTGAACGAAGCTTTCTTAGGTACCTTAGCAATCAGTAGTTTACTTGCTAACCCTGGCAATCTTGAAGTTGCAACAGTAAATTCACTTGTTTTTAATTTATTCCACACACCAAATAGGACAAATATTGCTTTTTCTAGCTACTTAGAACAATTTACAAGACTAAAGAATGAGGGTGCTTTACTGACAAATCCCCAAGCTGCTATAGATGTTGCTGCTTGGAGTTTTTTACTTACTGCTGTTGCAATAAGAGATGGTAAAATTCCTGAGCATAAAAGAGCTGAAACTCTTAAAATCTTACGAGAAAGTAGAGCGCATATTCCTCAGGACAATCAATATTGGAAGACTATTTCTGTTGATTTAATTGCATTGGCAGCATAACTTGAATTGCAGCACATGGACATTATTTTACAAACTATTTTTGTGCAACATTTCTTCTATGTGTGAAAAAATGAATGGGCTTAGCTGCTGGTTGAATTGGCTTGTAACTACTTTTCTTAATTTCTAACACATTACTATTATTTAAGTTCATCGAATTGTTGTTTCAACCATTTTGCCTCCTCCTCCACCAACGGACTCTCCACCACCAAAATCCCTCGAACATCGTATTCTTTCAGCGTTTTCAAAAGATCTTGATAGTTGGCGTCGGACTCTAGGAATGGAAGATGTTTTCTCTCTCCTTTTTCAGAATAGGTTAAGCCTGAGTAGTGCATGTGCATCGACTTGAGGAACTCATTTCCCAGTTCCTGACCGATGTAATCGAAAATCTGGCGAAATTCATCAAGGGTGTTGTATTTGCCGTTGGAACGGGCATGAAGGTGGGCGAAGTCGAGGCAGAAGCGTAAGCCTTCAAGCTCTTTTGCCAACTGCACCAGTTCTTCCAGAGAGCCAAACTGGGATGGTTTTCCGGTGGTTTCAGGAGAAATTGCAGGGGAAAGCTTTTCTTCTCGGCATTGGTCGAGCATTGCTTGTAGGCCATTTCGAACAGTGTTGTAGACTTCTTTGTGGTCATCTTTCCCGTAGAAGGCGGGGTGGAAAGTTACCGATTTCACGCCTGCTGCATGGCCAACTCGGGCGCATTTTACAATGCGATCGATGGTGGATTGACGAAGAAGGGGGTCGACACCATTGAGGTTGAGGGTGTATGGGCCGTGGATGGTGAGGAGTATGTTGCTTTCTTTTGCGATCTCCCCTATCCCACGGGCTTTCTCTTCGCTGAGGTAAATGCTATGAACAAATTCCAGTTCCATCGCATCAAGCCCAAGTTCAGCAGTGTAGCGGATGCCGGCTTCGGTGCCTTTAGTGGGGGTGGAGAGTGGAAGGCCAGGAGTGGCGAAGTTGAGTTTATCGTAGGTCATGGTATGTCTCCAGTTAAATATCACCGTCGTTATTTTGTATGTGTTCTTCCAATCACCGTCGCACTCCTCTGCGCCGTCGGCAGCACCAGCATTTCCCTGATATTTACATGCGGTGGCCTGGTGAGCACGTATGTGACTGCGTCAGCTATGTCCTCAGCTGAAAGAGGTATGTACCCTTCGTAAACTTTTGCGGCGCGTTCTTTGTCGCCGTGGAATCGGACTTGGGAAAATTCGGTTTCTACGGCACCTGGGTCGATGCTGGAAACGCGGATGTTGGTATCGACTAGATCAATATTCATCGCTTCCGTGAGGGCACGAACTGCAAATTTGGTTGCGTTGTATACGTTGCCGTTTGGGTAAACCTGATGCCCTGCGATGCTACCAATGTTGATGATGTGTCCTGTATTTCTTTCGATCATGTGTGGGAGAAGAAGACGGGTGATTGCAAGTAAGCCTTTAAGGTTGGTATCAATCATTTTGTCCCAGTCGTCAAAGTTTCCATCCTGAATTTTACTCAGCCCACTAGCAAGGCCTGCATTGTTGATCAGAATGTCTGGCGTTATTTTTTTTGCACGAAGATCATCAGCGAGAGCTGTTACTTGTGAACGGTTTGAGATGTCAGTTTCGTAAATAGCTACGTCGATGTGGTGCTTTTGGATGATTTCCTGTTGGAGCTGTTGGAGCCGGCGGATTCTACGAGCTACAAGTAGTAGATGGACTCCATACTCGGCAAGAGCTAGTGCGCAAGCTTTTCCGATGCCTGAGCTGGCGCCGGTGATGAGAATTTTTTTTCCTTTAAGAACGTTTTTTATCACCGCTTTTCCCTCTTTTTTTCTCTTTTAGTGTAGCGTACTTGTTCTTATCTTGGGAAAAAAAACAAAAGGAGCCATCTCGTGATTAAGATGGCTCCAATGTATGTTGTGAAAGTATTGTAGGTCGTTATTTTACAATTCCACGTTCGAAATTTTCGTTTACTTGTTCCCAGTTTACTACGCTCCACCAGGCATTAATGTAGTCTGGACGACGGTTTTGGTAGTTTAGGTAGTACGCATGTTCCCAAACATCTAGGCCTAAAATTGGTGTAAAGCCTTCTGTTAGGGGGTTATCCTGATTTGCAGTAGAGGTTACTGCGAGGTTACCAACTTTATCGAAAATCAGCCAAGCCCAACCACTGCCAAAACGACTTACTGCTGCTTTTGTAAATTCTTCTTGAAATGCTTTGAAGTCTCCAAAGCTTTTCTTGATCGCATCGACAACTGGACCTGTTGGCTCCCCTTCCCCACCTTTTTTCATGAGTTTCCAGAACATGCTGTGGTTGAGATGGCCTCCGGCATTGTTGCGGACGGCGGTGCGAATTGTTTCTGGCACCTGGTTCAGAGTAGTTACGATTTCTTCGATGGGCTTGCTTTCCCATTCTGGCTGGTCTTTGAGGGCGTTATTGAGGTTGTTGATGTAGGCCTGATGGTGTTTGGTGAGGTGGATTTCCATGGTGCGCGCGTCGATATATGGTTCGAGTGCGTCATAGGCATACGGTAATTCTGGTAACGTAAAAGCCATTATGTTTTCTCCTTTTATAAAGAACGTTGCAAAACTATTATAATTCTACTATGAGTTTTATTCAAGAGTGTTGAATCTTCAATAGAGCAATGATTTGTTTATTTTCTAGTTATTAAGATTGACTTTCAACACTCGAGTTTGGAGGGGGCACTAAAAAACGTTCTAAGAGCATGGTAACCTGCATTGCCATTGCTAGCTCTTCTCTTAATTCACTTTCATTTCTCTTTCTTATGTATACCGTTGGCCCTCGCTTAACTACCTCTTCTAGGCGTTTAACCAGTGAATAATTAAAAGCAGATGTAAGTATACATTCAGGAATTTTCTCACCAGCAAGGGAAGCGGTTATTGTGCCAATCAAGGATGCATATACCTGCGTTTGGGGATCGTACATGAACAATCCTCTTGCAGACCGAAGCATAACTGCATCGTCAACTCTTGTAACAGTAACTCTTGTATGGTTTGAAACAACTCTTTCACATGATTGACGTAGCTTCTCGTTGGGTAAAACTATTTTCTTAAATAGTTCAATGAATTTATCTCTTACTGGAAGATGAAGCGATTCACCTCCAGTTGGAATTCGATCCCTAAGAGCATTGAGGTATAACTCTTTCCAACGCTTCCCCAAATTTTGAGCTTCTGTTATATTTTCTCCAACAACTCTTTCATACATGGTTTTATTGTAAAATAAAACTCGTTTAAAATCAGGGTGAATTCCTTGATATCGTCTCCCATAAACTTTGGGGTTAATCCAATAGTATTCCTTGTCTTCTAACGTCTGAACTGGAGGTGGTTCGATATGTTTCTGTCGACTTCTTTTTACCAATACTTTTCTCAAAATTTCGTAAGTATAATACCAAATAATTATCTATGTTACGAAATTTATTTACTATCGCTTGGTGATACGCTTGATACTTTCTGAATCATCTTTTGTTTTTTCTTGCGTTTGAAGTTGTGTACGTCTGCGATAGTTTCTTTTTGGAGCATTGAGTGTGAGCATGATGAGTATGGTGGCAACCGTCGCTAACGTATACTGATTGATGGCAACTGCCATACCGATGGCAGTTATCGCCCACATAGCGGCAGCGGTTGTAATGCCTTTGATGTAGTTGTTTGAAGTATCACGAAAAATTGCTCCAGCGCCGATAAAGCCAATACCTGGGAGGATTTGCGCTGCAAGACGGGCAGGGTCAGCGGTTCCGGTTCGGGAATAGATTTGAAAACCCTGGATAGACATTATGGTAAAGAGAGTTGCGCTGGTGGAAAGGATTACACAAGTTCGCGCTCCAACTGGTTTTCCTTTTCGACTTCTGTCCCAACCGATAAGACCGGCGAGTACGGCTGAAAAGACTAGTTTGAAGCAAGCCTGCACGTCTGTATTTGCCCAAAGATATTGAAAAATAGATAGCAGATCCATAAGAGCAGATTCTTTTCCTAATTTGCCGTTATTGTTATAAACGAAGTAGCGCAAGAAATGCTAGCACTACCGTGTGTTTTTATTATGGTGCATTTTGAGACTGCTGTAAATCGACTCGCGCGTTTGTACTGTTGTCACAGAGGTGTCGCAGTGCTTTCTTTTTTAGCTGGGAAAATTCTGGGCTCGTGAGTTGTTCTTGTGTCCTCGGGAGCGGGAGCGAAATGGTTAACTCGGCAACGACGGTTGCTGGTCGAGCTGAGAAGATGTAGAGCCTGTCTGCAACCATGATCGCTTCATCTATGTCGTGTGTGATAAACAGTACAGACCGCTCATATGTTTTTAGAAGATTAAGGAGCCAGAAACGCATTTGCATTCTGGTGAGCGCATCGAGTTTCCCAAACGGTTCATCGAGAAGCAAAATTTCTTTATTGCAAAGATGCGTGCGGAGAAAGGAGGCTCGTTGCTTCATTCCTCCTGATAGTGTGTTTGGGTAACTATGCTCAAATCCGGCCAGACCAAACACTGAAAATAGTTTTTCTGCTTCTTTTCTAGCAATGACTTTCTCGATACCTGCGAGTTCGAGGGGAAGGATGACGTTATCGATCACTGTTCGCCATGGGAAAAGGACGTCATCCTGAGGCATGTATGCTGTAAGGCCTTTTATTCCGATGATTGATTGTTCATCACTTGTGATTTCACCTTTGTCGGGTGTTTGGATACCGGAGATTATGTCGAGTAGGGTGCTTTTTCCGCAACCGCTGGGGCCGATGATGCTGACAATTTCACCTTTTGCAAGTGAGAGGGAAATGTTGTGCAGCACTGACAGGCTTTTAAAGCTTTTGCTGAGGTTGGTAATTGAAAGTAGTGGGGGTTGCATTTATTTCACAAATTCGTTGGTGAAAGCATTTTCCGGTTCGATCATGTGGTCGATAAGTTTTTGGTCTGCCATCCACTGGGCGTAGCGACGCCAAACTTCGGAGTATTGAAGTCCCCAGATAAGAGCCTCATCTTGATATTGACTACTGACCCACTGTTGGCTAGCATTTATAAGCTCAGGGTTTAGCTCTGGTGCGGCTTTACTGAGGATATCGGCGGCTTCGGTTGGTTGGCTGATGGCAAACTTGTAGCCGTCGGCAGTGGCTTTCATGAAATTTTTCACGAGTGGTTTTTGTTCACTAATATGTTGTTCATTCGTAATCAAAATTGGTGTGTAGTAATCAAAAATAGGGTCGAGATCTGCAAGCATGATGGTGTTTAGTTCTAGGCCTCTACGTTTAGCTTCGATGCCGTCCCAGCCGTAGAAAATCCATTGGAAGTCGCTTTCTTTTCCGATGGTGGTGAAAAAGTCGGTGGTGCCGATAGTGACGTTTTTTACTTTGGAAAAGTCTGCGTTACTTTTTTCCATAATGCCTTTGATGACGGCTTCTTCTACGGGTGATCCCCAGCCTCCGTAGCGCTTTCCTTCGAAGTCTTTGGCGGTATTGATGCCTGCGGTTTTGAGAGAGGCAAAGGCGGAGGTGTTGTGTTGGATGATGGCGGCGATTGAGACAAGCGGGATGCCCCCTACCCTCGCCTGTGTGACGGATTCTTGTGCACTGATACCAAAGTCGGCCTTTCCACTGGCGACAATCTGGTCTACGTTGCTGTTTTCTCCTGGCTGGATGATTTCTACATCCAGACCTTGTTGTTTGTAGTATCCTTTTTCTTTGGCAACATAAATTCCTGTGTGGTTGGTGTTGGGGAACCAGTCGAGGAGAATGGTTACTTTCTGCAATGGTTTTTCTGTTGGGGAAGGTGTTGGGCCTAGAGGTTGTGGTTTTGGTGCGCACCCAACTAGAAGCAGGATGAGCGCCAATGCTGCTGTTTTTTTTGCTGCTTTGAATTGCATTGTATTTCCTTTATTCTTTTTTCAATTTGTAATGCCAGGGAATGCAGGTACGAGCTGCGATTTCTACAAGAGTAATCACTACGAGACTGAGGAGTGAAATAACCACGATGATTGCGAACACTCTATCTGTCATATACGACTTCGCTGAGCGGGTAAGCATGACACCAAGACCGTTGGTTGCACCCAACCACTCAGCGATAACGGCACCGATGATGCTATAAGTTGCTGCTATGCGGACACCTGAGAAGAAGAATGGGAGGCTTGCGGGAACTTTTACAACAGTAAATATTTGCTTTTTGCTGGCACCCATCGTGCGCATGAGGTGGAGCATTTCGGGGTTTACAAGGCGAAAGCCGTCGATGAGGTTGATGGCGATGGGGAAAAATCCGGTGAGCGCGATGACGATAATCTTCGGGGCAATGCCGAATCCAAACCAGATGATGAGGAGTGGAGCAAGCGCGATCATGGGGATTGTTTGAGAAATGATGAGGAAAGGGTACATTGTGCGTCGCAGTATTTCTGACCATTCGATGAGGGTTGCAACAAACACCCCGGCAATGATGGCGCAACACAGTCCTAGGAAAGCCTCTAGCACAGTTTGAGTTGTGTGCTCGAGGAGCAACATTCTGGCATCCCAGAGGGCATAAGCGATTGCTGTTGGCGATGGAAGAATCCAGATGGGGATGGAACATATTTGCACAAGTGTTTGCCACAGGAGGAGTAAGGCGGTGAAGGCTGCTAAAGGAAAAAGCCAAGATGGTTTCTTTAATTTTTGCATTGTTGTTACGACCTTCATGCCATTACGAGGCCTGTGCGGGGGTTATTTTTTTCTTCTTCGAGCGAGTTTGCGAGTCGAGGGGCTCCATCGCTTGCGGCCTTCGACTTCGAGGACTTCGCTCAGGCAAGAAATGAATCTTCTACGGTTGGTACTGGCGATAGTTCGCCATCTTTTCGTCAGCGGTGACATCGCCATCTTTTCTTGAGTGAATGCGCATGGTGGTCATCACGTCAGTTGCACCTGCATCGAAGCATGCTTGCTGTGCTTTTTCTACTATATTCACCAATTCTTGCCATTCACCTTCCATGACGGTTTCGAGCGGGCAGACCTGGTGTTTTATGCCAGATTGTTGGATGACTTGGATGGCTTTGTCGATGATGGCGAAGGTGTTGCCGTTGGGGACTTTTGGGGAGATTTGAACGCCCATGAGGATGGTTGGCATGGTTTATTTTCCTTGCATATGAAATTAAAAAAAAGCTGTCCTGATGAGGACAGCTTGGGTAAAGAAATGCTATGGCTAGCTGTAGCAGTTTCCCTACGCTGGCATTATCCAGATCAGGTTGCAGGTCGGTGCCAACGTAAGGCACCCTCTCAGCCGGATGTGTCCAGCTCCCTAGTAAGGTATCTTACGTTTTGATGATAAACCTTTTCCACTCTTAGTCAACATGGTGAGTATGATGAATACATTGTTCACTGTTGTGTCATAATCATGCTCCGACGTTCTAGAGAGCCCTGTTTTTGTTTTTTTTCACATGTTTTCTCTTTTGTAGGAGCAGATTCGCTGGAGGGGTATAAGGGGTTCGCATTGCAGAGAGTGTTTTTGACAGATTTAAAATAGCATAGGATAAACATCAATCATTTCCTAACTTTCAGGAGAATGTATTTTCACTTTGGAGTTTCAAAGTTGAATCTGCATTATATTTACGCTCAAAAAAAACCTTTACAGCACTACTTTTTGTTAAATAAAACTCTCTGAGTAATTACAGTCTCACTTAGAATATTGCTTGATAAAGAAATCATAACACTGAAAGTGTATTGACAAAAAATTCAATTTATGATTTAATCGAATATCTTAAACCCAACAAGGATAAAATATGGGACTTAGAAACTCAGGTGATGAATATTTAGGTACTTATGCTCGCGATAGCAAATCACTAGAACAACAACAAAGAGAATTGGATGCACCATATGCGCAAGAGTTTGGAGAATTGATCAGACATATTGTAGAAACAAACCAAGAAATGGTTCTATGGGCGAATGGGCAAGTAAAAGCAGTTGTGCAGTATGAGCTGGGAAGAAACGAAAGAACTGGAGCAGAAGAAGTTACAGTTTACCAATTGGTAGAACACCCCACACATATACCTAACAACGACTTCTGGCGTCAACCCACTGGTGGCAAAGTATATACTGAAAAAAAAGATTTTGCAGCGTATGCTCTGTCGGCATTCAGATACCAATTGTTAACTGGAGGTGCTGATGAACGATCAGTAATACTAAAGTGCAATTCATGAAATAATATTATATACTTTTTCTGTACCTCAAGAG
>JBAXVQ010000066.1:0-10032 GCA_037128935.1 bacterium
TTACCCGACAAGGAATTTCGCTACCTTAGGACCGTTATAGTTACGGCCGCCATTGACCAGGGCTTCAGCTCAGAGCTTCGCCTTACGGCTAACCCCTCACCTTAACCTACTGGCATTGGGCAGGTTTCAGCCTCTATACGTCCGCTTTCGCGTTTGCAGAGACCTGTGTTTTTGTTAAACAGTCCCTTGAACCGATTCCTGCGCCCTTCTTCCTCGCAAAGATAAATCTAAGCGGATCTGAGAGGGACCCCTTCTCCCGAAGTTACGGGGTGAATTTGTAGAGTTCCTTAACGAGGGTTCTCTCGGTCACCTTGGTATACTCTACCCGCCTACCTGTGTCGGATTACGGTACGGATACTGCACATTCTCACAACATGAAGTTTCTGGGAAACGGGACTCATTCGAATCGCAGCTCGGTTTCCCTCGCCGCTTTTGGTCACATCTTGAGTCTTCGAGGCTTAATCCGAAGACTCTTGAGAGCTTCAACGCCTATAGCCAAAAAACGCTCGAACTATCTCATTCCGTAATCATGCTGTTAGCGGTACAAATCATTCTTCAAATCCGTCTACTCCACAAGGGAGTAGGTGAGGAAATGGATGCAGAAATGTAACACTTGGTCGACTGTACAGTAGTACAGGAATATTAACCTGTTGTCCGTCGTCTACGCCTACTACGGCCTCGACTTAGGCCCGACTCACCCTACATTGACTACCATTGTGTAGGAAACCTTAGGCTTACGGTGTCCAGGTTTCTCGCCTGGATTTCGCTACTCATGCCAACATTCTCACTTCTGTACACTCCACCACGGCTTACGCTGTAGCTTCAACGCAGTACAGAACGCTCCCCTACCGCCCCCGACCTAAGTCGGAGACCCGCAGCTTCGGTTCTTGGCTTAGCCCCGTTACATTATCGGCGCGAGAGTATGATTGACCAGTGAGCTGTTACGCTTTCTTTAAAGGATTGCTGCTTCTAAGCAAACCTCCTGGTTGTCTGAACACTCTCACATCCTTTTCCACTTAGCACAAGATTAGGGACCTTAGCTGACGGTCTGGGCTGTTTCCCTTTTGATTATGGAACTTAGCTCCCACGTTCTAACTCCCACGGTATAGTGTGATGGTATTCACGGTTTGGTTAGGCTTGGTAAGCTTTCGCCCCCGTACCTATCCAGAGCCTTACCCCCACCACGGAACCCGTAGGGCTAGCCCTCAAGCTATTTCGGGGAGAACCAGCTATCTCTGAGTTCGATTGGTATTTCACCTCTATCCACAGCTCATCCCAAAGCTTTTCAACGCTCACGGGTTCGGACCTCCTCATGCTCTTACACATGATTCATCCTGGCCAAGGATAGCTCACTCAGTTTCGGGTCTACCAAACGCGACTAATCGCCCTATTCAGACTCGCTTTCGCTACGGCTTTTCCGCTTTAGCGGCTTAACCTAACGCCACGCTTGGTAACTCGTTGGCTCATTCTTCAATAGGCACGCAGTTAGACTGATAGGAGGTCTTACAACCCAGCTGTATTGCTACAGCCAAACTGTAAGCCTAATACCTATCCTGGTCCTTCTACTGATTGTAGGCTTCATGGTTTCAGGTTCTATTTCACTCCCCTTGCCGGGGGACTTTTCACCTTTCCCTCGCGGTACTAGTTCACTATCGGTCACCAAAAGTATTTAGCCTTGGGAAGTGGCCTTCCCGGATTCCCACTGAGTTTCACGTGCTCCGTGGTACTTAGGAATGCTTATATCCGGAGAAATCTACTTTCGTTTACGGGACTATCACCCTCTTTGGTTCCTGTTTCCGCAGGATTCAACTAGCAGTTTCTTTTTTAACCAGACCTGCCCAGTACAGTGGACAGACAAAGCACCCTGCAACACCCTACAAGCAACGACTGTAATCTTGACACTTGTAAAGTTTGGGCTGTTTCCCGTTCGCTCGCCGCTACTAGGGAAATTATTTCTTTTCCTGACGCTACTTAGATGTTTCAGTTCACGTCGTGCCCTTCCTATAAATAGGATCTCCACACGAAGTGGAGGAGTTTCCTCATTCGGAAATCCCCGAGTCAAAGCTTATTTGCCAGCTCGTCGAGGCTTATCGCAGGCTATCACGTCCTTCATCGGCTTTTGGTACCTAGGCATCCGCCATGAGCCCTTAGTAATTTGATCAAACTGCCTTTTGCAGCCAGATATCGAGAAACTTTAATACCTAGATTGTTAATGTGCACCGGAGAAGTAATGAACTTCTCTATATAAAACGAATGTGTGGACGAACAAAAAAAGCCGCTTTCACAAGCGGCTTAAGTAGCAAATGAGAATTTACTACCGCTTGCGAATCTGTGTTCTGCTACTTGTTGAATAGTGCTTATTCGTAGTGAGTAACATCGTAATAACATGAATACTATATACGGCTCAAAATTCTTTGTCAAGAATGATTTTTTGAAGTCAGAATGGGCGTTTTCGCCTGCTGATTTTTCTTCGTTTCCATTCTCATTTCACAAGAAAGTAGTATATTCGTCCCATGGGTGGAAAGCAAGGGGAATTTTAAAAGATTTATTCTATCCGCTTCACTGCTTGTTACTCCTGAAACAATACCTTGAAAATTATAAAAAAGTCCTCTGACTACACCTTTGATTATTTAACGATTCTTATCGGAAACCACACATGTGCGCGCCCGAAAGGATCTCCGTTGTCTAGATTTGCCATCCAGTTTGGTCCGTACGCTAACGTGAGATCTTCACGATAGTAGTATTCATTCTGCGGTGTCAGAGGGTTATCGTATTCGCTGTTTGGCAGTGCACTAAGCTGGCTGTGAAAATTAAAAAGAAAATGACCTTGCCCGCCAGGCAGAACAGCTTGCTCTTTAAGTAATGCCGCACGGGCATGGGAAATTTTTCCATCAAAACTAGTACCCCAGCTATCATCAAAAAAGTAGCTGGAGCCGTAAAATGCACTTTTAGGGTTGTTAAATTCTGGTGGCGTGGAGTAGAGCGGATCTTTGTATACGTAAAAACCTACATAGTCTTGGCGGGCAGCATCGTTGTACCATGGCATATTTCCAACGTTCTGAAATACTGCCTCTATTTGGACTGATTCGTTTTCTTTTAGTACATGCGGTTTGTCGGCACCTTGCCCTGTGCCTTGGGTTTGAGAAATCCATTTTGCTCGAAAAGTAGGCGTCCCTGTGACTGGGATAATAGTTGCGCTGGCGTTTGGAGTAGTGCTTGGCAATGGAGTCAGACGACTTTGAGATGGCTGACTTCCCCACAGAATGGCATTGAGAAGCACTTGCTGATTTTCGTTTTTGATTGAGGTGTCACTTCGTTCACCGGGTTCGTAAAAGACAACTTTCCCTAGTCCTACGGAACGTGTCCACCCAAGCATACGGTTTGAGGCTGTGCCATCGTAGAAATTATTTCCGAAAAGAGGTACGACCTGAGCCTGAGGGTTTACGGTGATCGCAGTGATCAATTCGTCTGGGTTGTTGGTGAAGGAGAAATAGGTGCTACTGCTGGAGTTGGTGTTTCCAATTGTATTGGGTGTGGAGGCAGTGTCGGTGTATGCCCTGCGCGTTGAACCGACTACGTTATATGTGCTGATGAAATTTCCAAGGTTGGTGTTAATAATGTAATGAGGACCGGGATATGCCAGTTGTGAAGAGCCAAGAGTAGAGGGAATTTCTCCTCCAGCGAGACCAACTAAACCGGTCAGAGTAGAAAGGTTCCCCTTTTTTCCGCCGTCATTAAAAAGACCATGATGAAGAATGATCAGCAATCCGCCATGCTCGACATAGTTCTGCAAGGCCGCATTTAAAAGGTTCTGATTTCCAGTGGCATACATCCGAAAGTAAATGATAGCGTCAAAATAGTCCGGACTAGATTTATCAGTTGTTCCAAGCGCGGATAACAATTGTTGTTCGTCTCCGATGGGTTGAGTCTGCAAGGGAAGTGTAGTTTGTAAGGCAAGATTACTGGCAATGTCGGTGTATTTTGCATAGGGCACGTCATTTCCGTTTCGGGTGGGCTCATCACCTCCGAAAACGGCAACACGCCTGGAGTATTGGCGTTGCACCGGATCAGGGTATGTTAGCAATGCATTGAGCACAGTGCGGGCAAAGTAGGTGAGCGTTTCCTGAGAATTGTCTCGACCTGTGATAATTGTGTCGGGGAAATTCGTTGGTCCGTCTACAACTACGGGTTCAACTGCCGAAATAGGATCGTTGGCGGTAGGAGTTCCCCCTGTAATTGATTGCAGCAGAATAACGCCCATTTGCTCAAAAGCGGTGGTAGTGATGGTATCAATTGGACTAGTGGTGGCATTTTTTCCTTTGAGGATGCTGATGCCGAGGTGGTCAGCCGTCTGATCTGCGGTCTTGTCTAAACGGATGTAGGAGAGAAGTGCTGAGCCATACTCAACGCCTCCAATAATTTTTCCTTCCCGTAATGCTTGGTTTACTAGCAGACTAAGCGTACTAACGCTCGCACCTACTGCATCAGTGGAGACTTTCTCAGTGGCAGTGATAAATCCATCATTAAAGTAAGGCTCATCTCCTCTTCCGCCTATAATCACTATTCCGTCGTAGTTGGAGGAAAAGTCTGCCGGTTTGATGTCTTGTATTGTTGTTTGACCCACGACAATCTTAGTATTACTTTCCAGTGTTGTTCCTGGGACGGTAATACTGGTACTGCTGTTTTCTGCTGATGCTATTCCGGTTTTTGATGAAACGATATCGCACGTGATTGATTGTGTTGTGAAAAACTGGGTTAGTGTTTCCAGCTGGGGTGCAGAGTAGTTTTCAAAGGGGAGAAATACGAGTAAGCGTTTTTGCGGAGCGTAGGAGAAGAGCTGGATTGGGATAAATACCATTGTACATAAGCAGAGTAAGGTGAGAGATATTTTGTTTTTCATGTTGGGGCCTCGTTGAATGACAGTATGTCTAGTATACCAAGAAATGCACTTTTTTGGACTTTTTAATGGGATAAACCGTACTTTTGGGATGAGCTACAACGTACTTCTCAATAAATTGTAACAACAAGCTACACTTGTGCATCATAATAGATGCAATTCTTACTTCTATGCACTTCAAAAACGTTTGTGTTTCATTCATTGCAAAACCTTTTTTTCTTTACCACAATAGGTTTTTTACACTTTTATTGATTTCAGCTAACTACTACGCTTGACAAAATTGGCGAGGTGTGCTAAAGTACCCCCTTATGCAACAACAGAGGACCCTTATGCGAGCAGGAAGCTGGAAATTATTCAAATTATTGGGTGTGTGTGTTGCACTTGTTTTTTGTATTGGTTTTTATATCACACAAGATCAGCATGCTGACCCAAAACATATGGCAGCTGCAGCTACTGTTGTCGCAACAGATCAAGCTACTGTGTTTATCCCTCGAAATACGTATACATTAACTGCTACACCAACGTTTACTCCCTCTCTTACCCCTATCTTTAGTTATACGATTACACAAACTCTCACTCATACTCCAACGTTTACTCCTTCTCTTACTCCCATCTTTAGTTACACCATTACAAATACATTTACTCCGACCAACACACCACAACAGGGTTTTTTCTGTGAGGCGTTAACACTTAACAACCCACCAGCTGGTGGACAGGTAACGGTAAACTCAGGGGTAGTTACTATAATTTATGGAAATGCTCATGATGCTGATGGTATCAGTCAAGTTGCAGTAAAAGTTTATCGAGGAAATCCTGCATCGGGGACGCTGTTGCTAACACAGCTTTTAATTCCAGCTGGAAATTTCACCAGTTTTGATTATTCATTTGCATGGCAAGTGCCGATTGGCGATGCTATTGGAACGCTGTATTATGTAACTGCTCAGGCAACTGATCGCTTGGGAGCTACGAATGGGACAACGTGTTTTGCTCAAGGAATTTTTTATCTCATTACAACTATCACCCCTACGTTTACTTCGACCCCTATACCCTGCAATTCAACCTGCATACCCTCCTTGACGCCGACAAACACACCAACTTACACCGCTACGCCGACAGGGACTTACTACACACCTGTACCGACTTATACACCTCAATACACTTATACTCCGCAGCATACAAATACTCCTTATCCAACCTCGACTCCTCGCCCTACACAGCAAGTGTTAACGCCTACCGGCATTAATTATGGAAATTTCAATGGCACTATTGCTTTCCTAGAACTTCTTAGCCTTGCTGGGGCTGGCTTACTTTTTGCAAAAGCGAGAAAGCTTTTCTAAACTTCCTCCCATTGTCACTAGTTGAACGTTAACTTGTTATAAAAAAAGAGCCATCAGATTGATGGCTCTTTTTTTCACTAGATTCTTAGATTAGTTATGAAGTTTTTTTTATAGCATGAAGTATTAATATGAGTGTAATACTGATAACTACTCCACTTAACAGACCGATTGCTATCCAAATGATTAGGGATGTTGGACTAGGAAAAATAACAGGGGCAGAGGTGGTAACAACAAAGCTTCCTTCACCTGATGCCTTACTGGCTATTTCTGACTGCGCTTTCATAAATATTTCCAAGCCTTTTGCCAACTTTTCTCCGTTTTCTTTTGAATCAGAAGAAAACAAGACTTCGACAACGCGTTCCGTTCTCTTTTGTGGTTTGAAAATTTTACTGAGGTCGGAAACATTTTTGGTTTTCAGGGGAACATTGGCAGCTGTGAATATGTCTTGTGCTGCGCTAGCGCTTTTTAAGACACCAACAACAACCTGAGAGTAACGCTCTGCTGCCAAGAAGGGATAGTAGCCATCAAAACGATAGTATGGTGCAGTTGAGTTGTCTGACTTACTTTCATAGTTGGTCACCAGCGAGACAGAAACATCTACCGAAGGTGGCTTACGAAGGACATATAAGGCTGAACCTGCTGTCGTGGCAACCGTGAGTAGAATAATGAAGAGAAAATTCTTCTTCAAGAGTTGGAGGAGTGTTCGAAATTCCATGAAGGGTAGTCCTTTGTTTTCGAGGTAAAGCGTAGTAAATGCAAGTGAAATAGTAAATAGCTACAAACTTTTACTCAGCGTTAATTCATTCTTTTTCCTTGGTATCGCGTCTTCCATTCCGCAGCCTCACAGATTTACAGTAGCATTAGAATCACCTATACTAATTATTGATTGTTAGAAAATACAAATACAACCTAAAACAAGCGAGGTCTTTATGCGAAAAATTATTCTGTTTGTTCTTGGTGGTGTGATGATCATTCTAGGGCTGACAGGGTGCAATATCGGTGGTTCCAGCAATTTGGCAATTCGCAACTTGGCTGTGGAAAAAAGCACAATAGACAAGACCGCGTATCGAGTCGCTTTGTCGTTTCAGGTTGGTGGTTTTGCGTATAAAGACGAAAACGGAAAATATACTATCAATCTTGTTCAAGATCTTGAGTTGAAAGATCCCAAAGGAAATGTCGTTGAGTCACTGACGAGGAAGAACTTCAAACGCCTCACGCAGACCCTCGAGAAAAAGTTGGATCAGGATCAGGTGTTTACGAATGATCTTACTATTCCCATCAGCTTTGGAATTGGCGATTATGAGGCGATCGTGACAGTACATGATCTTAACTCTGGCAAGGATATGGTTTCTTCGGTGAAGTTTAATTTGGATGAGATTAAGTAATAGCAATCAAACCTGCTACACAATTGTTTTTTCTTTTAGAGAAGCCACACCAAATTGGTGTGGCTTCTTTTTTTATTCTCTGTAGAGACAAGGCATGCCTTGTCCCAGCGGGAGGTCGTTATTCCAACCTCGTTAAAAATACTGAGGCTTTCATTTGCCCATTGCTCTTGTATGGGGTGTGGGACAAGTCGTGCCATGCCCCTACAGTAAATACAGCTACATCTTCGTGAGAATGAACCCATCCGATCCCGCTCCAGATCCAAATGAAACCATAAAGACCTTTTCTCCTGGCTTGGCTTTTCCGAGTGCAGAGCAAAGTGCGAGCATGGATGATGCGGCGTAGCAGTTTCCTATTTCTCTGACGAGCAATGATGCTTCTAGTTGTCCGGGTGTGAAACCGAGCATTGCGGCGGCTTTTTGGGGGAATTTGAGATTTGGTTGGTGAAGGACGAGATAGGTAAAATCTTGGGGTTGGAGTTCACTAATTTCTAGCAAGCGTTTCCCGCAAGATACAACATGATGAAAGTAGGAAGGACCCGCTGTAAAGCGACCGGCATGCTGGGGATGCTCTTCGCCTGGACGACGCCAAAAGTCAGGGGTATCGGATGAAAATGAAAGCGTTTGGTCAATCGTGGCAATAATTTTGTGGGGGTCTGAGCCTAAAATAATGGCAGCAGCTCCGGCTCCAGCTGTGTACTCAAGTACATCTCCTGGAGCTGCTTGTGCGGTATCGCTTCCGATAGCCATGCCGGTGGCAATCATACCGGATTTCACCAGCCCGAGAGTAAACTGTAATGCAGCTGTACCGGCTTTGCAGGCGAATTGAGTGTCTGCTGCCATGTACCATGGGCCAATGCCTAACGCATGTGCAATGATGGTTGCACTTGGTTTAACGGCGTAGGGATGGCTTTCTGAACCGACGAAAACGGATTGAATTGCGGATGGGGAAATATTTCCTTTGCTCAAGGCAACATGAGCAGCTTCAATGCCCATTGTGACCGCATCTTCGTCAGGGTCTGGGGCGGATTTTGAAACTACCCCTGGTGGAGGGGAGTGAGGGTTGGTGAGGGATATGGTGGAAGCTGCAATACGATTTGAAGGTATGTAGGAACCAAATCCGATAATGCCGGTGGTGGTGTTATTCTGCATCTTTCGTAGTGAGGTGGAGGAAGATGTCTTCCAAGTTTACTTCTTGCTTCTTTATCTCGAGGAGGTCGAAGTTTTTATTGCTCACGATACTGGCGGTGACATCTTTTCTAATATCTTTATCGCTTTCGATAACAGCGGTGATTATGCCATTTTCTTCTTGGGCTTTTACGTTCTTGATTGCGGAGATTTTTCCTTTGAGGAATTCTGAAAATTTCTCAATATCGTCACATTTCACTTGCACGGTGAGTACTTCACTTTTCTTCATCTTTGCCTGTAGCTCGGCCGGGGTGCCGGAGGCAACGAGTGTGCCTTTGGTGATAATCAGTACACGGTTGCAGATCTGGCTTACTTCGGGAAGGATGTGGGTGCTTAAAATAACGGTGCGTTTTTTGCCTAGTTCTTTGATAAGTGATCTGATTTCTAAAATCTGTTTTGGGTCGAGTCCGACGGTTGGTTCGTCGAGTATGAGAATTTCGGGATCGCCAATCAGTGCCTGAGCTAAGCCAACACGCTGACGGTATCCTTTGGAGAGTTTGTCAATGATTTTATAGCGAACGTCAAGGAGGTTGCAGGATTCGAGTACTTCTTGAATTTGGTCTGGAATGTCATTTTTGTTGACGCCTTTGAGTTGAGCGTTAAAGGTCAGGTAGGCGTTGACGGTCATTTCCCTGTAGAGTGGGACGTTTTCGGGGAGATATCCGATTTTCTTGCGAACTTCTAGTGAGTTTTCCTGAATGTCGAGTCCGGCGATGCTAATCTTGCCTGCGGAAGCTGGAATATAGCCGGTCAACATGCGCATGGTGGTTGTCTTTCCCGCACCGTTTGGGCCGAGAAATCCGATAATTTCACCGCGTTGAATTTCGAAACTGAGGTCTGATACCGCTTTGTAGCCTGGATACTGTTTGGTTAGTCCTGAGACTGAGATCATGGTTTCTGACATGCGAACGTACTCCTGATGTACTCTTTGATGATAGGCTGCGGAGGGGGAAAGATCAAGCAGTGCGCTTGTAATTGCTCACTGCGCTGGCATAATCTTGTTCCGACGCTCCAGAGAGCCGTATTAACCGGTTTCTGCACCGACCCGTATCTTGCACTCGGAGCTGTCCTCCGTGTATAGGATCTTTGGGAAAAATGCCGTAGTGACGGCATTTTTCCCAAAGATCCAAAGAGCGGGATAAAAACACAATGTGTTTTAGGACTCTGTTGTCTTTAGCCTGTTGCACGTAGGGAACGCAGATCTGCGTTCCCTACGTGCAACAGGCTA
>JBAXVQ010000067.1:0-9885 GCA_037128935.1 bacterium
AAGCAAATCTGTACACCGTTAAAGTAAATCTCTCAAAATATGTTTCCCTTGTGCAAAAAGGGGAAACAGTACTTATTTGCAAACGAAATATTCCCATCGCCGAGCTCAAAGCTGTGGAAAAAATAAAACCAAATCGTCATTTGGGAGGTTGCAAAGGAAAAGTTACCATTCCGGATTCTTTTTTTGCTGCTTTACCAACAGAAAATCCCCACTAATAATACTTGCATCATGAAACTATTACTTGATACCTGCACATTTCTTTGGATTGTAACTGACTCTGCTAATCTTTCACCTCATGCAAAAGAATTATTTCTCAACGAAGAGAACGAAGTATATCTCAGTGTAATTTCGTCTTGGGAAATTACATTAAAATATCAACTAAACAGACTTGAACTCCCCACCTCGCCAAAAAACTTCATTCCAGAAGAATGCGAAAATCATGCCATTAGCCTGCTCCCTTTCACACAAGAGGATATAAACGAACTACAGGCAATGCCAGAGCTCCACAAAGATGATTTTGACCGTCTCCTCATTTGCCAGGCAAAAGCACGGAACCTAACGTTTCTAACTCCTTACAACATCATTAGGAAATACCCAATAAAAGTAGATTGGTAAAATCAGCTAGGAAAAGGTGTCCCTACAATCGTTTTAAATCCACTTTTAATATTTGTTTTCAGATGTGAAAGATGAGTCGGATTAAGTAGTAGAAAACGCACCCCCCGAGCCCGATACATCTCCATCTTTTGAATAAATACCTCTCGAGCTACATGCACATGCATCCCAAAATCCCAGAATTCAATAACCAAATCATAATCAGGAAGAAAAAAATCAGGATGAATTACACATTTTCCCATCGAAAACGGATGATCTAACAAATAACGAACCTTATTCTTATAAAGAAAATCTGCAATTCGCTTTTCCCCATTGTTTCTAACCAACTCATTTTTTTTCGTTAGACAAGCCCCATTTCCATTTACTGAAAAACCTGTCAAAAAGAGAAAAAACTCACCTAAAACCCCCAGAACACTCATAGAGCAACCCCATAAAGGAAGCATCACTGTAACAGAAAAAAAACAAAAAGTCAACCCAACTAGAAAAAACAAAAAAACCTCACCTTTAGAGAAAAAGATGAGGTAAAAAAAACGCTTAGCTGGTGACCCCAAGGAGAATCGAACTCCTATTTTCAGGATGAAAACCTGATGTCCTAACCGTTAGACGATGGGGCCAAATGCTCTGAACAGCACAAGAACATAATCAATAGTAATCAATAGAACAAAAAATGTCTAGAAGAATGAATAATAAGTATCTTCAATGAACCTAAAAAGACCATTGTGAACTGCCTCCATCCCTTCCATTCCCAAAACCGAGAGCACCGTTAGGCAAAACTCAAATAAAATAAGCAGAGGCAGAATAATCCAAACTACGAACAACAACATCGACAGAAGAAGTGCAAAAAGTAAAACTAAACCAGTAGCAAAAACCCAACCGATTCGAAATACAACACCAATTAAACGAGCAACAACTTTATCTAAAAAAGCCCCACCAGTATCCTTGTGAAGAGGTGAAAATTTTGGAATTTCTAAAAGCATTTCGCGAAATGAAAAGATATCTTCAAGGGATCGTACATGATAGGAAGTAAATCTAAAAACATCGACTATTCCACCGGTATACCACCAAATAAACGTTTTTATAGGAAGAAGGAGTATATCCTTTATCCGTAGTAGTCGATACGAAGAATAAGGCACAAATAACATGTATTTATATTTTCTCTACTGAGATTGAACTATATTGTACAAACTAAAAGAAAAACTTAGCTAACTTCAAAATACCCTGCTTCCATGGCACCCTATGTGATACACCCGATTGAGATTCAAACTTATCCAAATTAGCCACATACCACTTATAATTTCTCACCAAAGCTTGTTTATTGGAAAATTGAGGCTTATAACCAAGTATCTTTTCAGCCTTCTCGATAGAAACAAACGAATCCTTGGATGCAGTTTCATACACCCATTTATAGAGAGGCGAAAGCTTGAAAAATTCCAAGATTCTAAGCGTCCAAATCATTGGCCAAGCAGGAAAACCGCTGATTTTCTTTCCAAAACCAGCTTCATCCAAAACTGCCTGATAATCTTCTTTCATAGTAGTGAACTCTTTGGCTCCAATATTGAACGTATCGTTAGCAAGCTTTTCTTCCTTGGTAGCTGCCAAATAAATTGCATCGCAAAGGTCTTCAACATCCAATAACTGATAACGGTTGTTACCACTGCCAATCATCGGAAAACCTTTACCGTCTTTTGCCCAATCATAGAAAAGGGCAAATACTCCAAGTCTCTCGGCACCAATAAAAGATTTTGGACGAATAACAGGCACAATCATTCCTTTTTTTCTGTATTCCAAACAAACCTCTTCCGCCTTGATCTTGGCAATACCATAAGGACCAACTCCATCAAGTTTATCATCCTCCCGAAGAGGATGATGGTCAGGAATACCATAAACAGCAGTAGAGGAAACATGAATAACGCGCTTTACCTTATTCTGATAAGACCCCTCAAGTATATTTCTTGTCCCATCAATATCTGTAGAAAAAATATCTTCTTTGGAATAGAGAGGAAGTGCAGCTGCACAATGAATGACAATATCAATGTCTTTAGTCGCTTTAACCATTGCTGCTGCGTCACGAATATCCGCAGTCACAATCGATATTTTATTCTTCTCAGGGTAATCAAACGGTTCTATATCTACAGAAACAACATCATGCCCCTTATCCAGCAAAAAACGTACAAGATTAATACCCAAAAACCCTGCCCCACCTGTCACAAGATACTTTTGTTTAGTCATTTTTGCTCTATCCTTTTGTAAATGGTTAGCGAAAACTCACATGCCCTATGGTAGTAAAAAAAGCTTCAAAAGTAAAAGTCCTTAAATGACCAAACATATCAAAATATTAAAGAAATCTACCTGGGTTCAATCGAGTACCAGTACTATAGCCCTGACATCGGGAATTGGTACAAATTTCAAAATGCAGGTGCACACCAGTTGAATGACCAGTTGTTCCCATCAAACCGAGAACCTGACCTCGTTTAACCCAATCACCATTACTCACATAAATCTTATAAAAATGCCCATACAAAGTGGTATAACCGTTTTGATGGTCAATCAAAACCTCATTACCATAACCAGCTGTGCTCCAGCTTGCATGGACAACACGCCCTGCTGCAGCTGCAAAAACAGGAACATTCTTACTACCATAAGACGCGAGATCCCACCCTGGATGCCCACCATGAAATCCCTGGCTTTGATATACCGAACCAGGATTAACAGGCCAACCGAAGCTTGCACTACCTCCAGGAGGAGGGTCCGCCGTAACACGTGTCTCTGGAGCGGATGATGCACTCTTCTTTGGAACACTTTTACTTGATGAGTTCGCTGGTGCTTGAGTAGGCTTGGAAGTAGGTGCAGCGGCTAGAGGAACCGATGTCGGTGTTGGAAAAACTCCTGGAAGGACAAGCTTGCGCCCCTCTGCCAATCCTTGGGGATCAACCACATCATTATTCTTAATTATAGAATCGGGATCAATATTAAACTTTTGTGCGATAACATCAACTGTATCCCCTTGTTTTACGTCATACCAAAGTCCTTTGGCAACAGGAACCGTTAACACTATCCCCTCCATCGCAACGACATCGGTTCCGAGGTTATTGGCCTTTCGTAGATCACCCTCAGTAGAACCAACCTGTTGGGCAATAGAAGCGAATGTATCCCCAGCTTGAACCTTATATGTTCGTTGAGTAGGTTTTCTCACTGCACTTTCTTGAGTAAAAGGAGCATTGGGTTTAACTAAAGCATCATCAGAAACCTGATAAGCAAGTTGTTCCCCAAGTTCCGAGGTACTAGCAGAAGCAAAAGTTCCCCAAGCGTCATTGGAGCCTGCTGCATCTGCACTTAGAGGCGCATTAATAACAAATTGGGAAAAAACAAGAACCAAACAAGCAAGCAAAACCAACGAGACGTGGGATGAAAACCTACTTGTTCCTATCCAACTGGAAAAAAATTCTACAATCTTCTTTCCTACACTTTTAGATTTCAACTGCAAATCTTGAAACGTCCTTGAATAGCGCATGATCAACCCCCAAACAATACAATCAAGTTGAGATTATAATGGAATTTCAAAATAAAGACAAGGATTAGAAACTGAAAAACCTTCCAGGATTAAGACGTGATCCAGTATCATAGCCAGGACACCCATATTTAGTACAAATCTCAAAATGTAAGTGTACGCCCGTGGAACAACCCGTAGTTCCCATCAAACCAATCACTTGTCCTCGACTCACTTGCTCACCAGATCCAACATACACTTTATAAAAATGCCCATAAAGAGTGGTATACCCATTGGGATGGGAAATCATCACCTTATTGCCATAAGAACCACACCCCCCATGCCCAGCCCAACCAGAGAAAATAACCTTCCCTCCTGCAGCAGCAAAAATAGGAACATTCTTTCCACCATAAGAAGCTAAATCCCAGCCGGGATGCCCTCCATGGAAACCTTGACTTCTGTAAGCGGAACCAGGACTTACAGGCCAACCGAAACTAGCACTTCCTCCGGATGGAGCCTGCGCCTGCACCTTGTTTCTAGATACCGAGGATGAGGTAGAGGATGAGGAACGTTGCGTAGTTGAAGAAGTAGATGATGACGACGCAACAGTAACAGGAGTAGCAAAAACGCCGGGCAATACTAATTTGCGACCTATTGCCAAACCTTGAGGATCCACAATATCGTTATTTTTTATAACTAACTCTGGATCCACTTTGAATCTCTTGGCAATCGCATCAACAGTGTCTCCCTGCTGAACGTCATACCAAACACCTTTTGCAACAGGAATATTAAGAACTGCATTTTCAATCAAAACCTCGTCAGCACCAGCATTATTTGCTTTTCGAAGATCACTCTCATTTGAACCAAACTTTTCGGATATAGAAGCAAATGTGTCGCCAGCCTGTACTTTGTAGTTACGATCAGTTGGTTTTCTAACAGCACTTTCCTTTGTGTAAGGAGCCTTTGGTTTAACGATTGCATCATTTGAAATCTGATATGCCAATACATTACCCTGATCTGTAACCGAATCTTTTTCCAAAGTTCCCCAAGCATCCTGTGCACTAGAAGCGTTAACACTCAAATTGGAATCTAGAACTTGCTGGGAAAAAAGCATAACCAAGAAAGTCAGCACAACCAGCAAAACATGCGAAGAAAAACGACTACTAAAAATCAACTTAAAAAACCAGGAAAGAAAATTCTTTTGCACAACTTTAGATTTTTGCTGAGAATTCTTAAATGTTCGAGAATAGCGCATACAGTAACCTTTTCAACACACTTTTGTTTAAACTTTATAGCAAATACAGACCAAAGTTAAGCATCCTCAGAACTGAAAAAATCTTGCAGGATTGAGTCTTGTTGCCAAACTATATCCCTGACAACGGTAGTTTGTACAAATCTCAAAATGTAAATGCACTCCTGTAGAAGCACCTGTAGTCCCCATCAACCCTATCATTTGCCCTTGATTAACCCAATCTCCATTTTTAACATTAAACTTAGCAGAACCATAAGAACAGCAAAAGTGCCCATATAATGTTGTATAACCGTTCTGGTGATCAATCATAATCATATTACCATAACCGGCATTACTCCAGCTGGCATGAACAACTCTCCCAGCAGCAGCAGCAAAAATAGGTACATTTTTACCACCATATGAAGCAAAATCCCATGCTGGATGCACCCAAGGATACTGCCTATTCGGAGAATGAAAATTTTGGCTAAGAAAAACACTTCCTTTGTTTACCGGCCAAACAAAACCACTGCTTACCTTGTGGGCAGTATTAGAATCATCTTGGGCTGCAGGCTTTGAAGACGAAGAAGGTTTTGAACTTCCTTGTGATCCCGAAGTGGCAACAGCACTACCAGGAGTAGGTGTAGCAACCACACCAGGCAAAACAATTTTTCTTCCTTCTGCCATACCATTGGGGTCAACAATATCATTGTTTTTAACTATGGTATCAGGATCAATCTTGAATTTCTGGGAAATACTGTCAACAGTATCACCCTGCTTAACGTCATACCAAATACCTTTAGAAATCGGGATATTAAGCGTAGTTTCAACCACTGCAACGGCATCACTAGAAGCATTGTTTGCCTTTCTAATCTCACTTTCTGTAGAACCAAATTTCTCAGCGATGGAGGCAAACGTATCTCCAGTCTGCACAAGATAAGTTCGTTGCACTGGTTTTCTGACAGTACTTTCTTCTGTATATGGAGAGTTAGGCTTCATCAAAGCATCGTCTGACACCCGATAATCAATCGCATTACTTTGAGTAACAACAGAGTCTTCCCCCACAGCACCCCAGGCATCTTGAGCACCCGAAGCAGCATCCGCAGTCAATGGCGCATTGATGGTATAGTGCGAAAACCCCAAAACAACAAAAGCAAGCAAAACAAGCGAAACATGAGCAGAAAATCTACTTGAACTAGACCATTGTTTTACAAAGGTCAAAACTTTCCGCCAAAAACCTTTGGATTTAAGTTGGAAATCCTGAAACGTTCTTTGATAGCGCATAACAACAAAGCCTCAAAGCAGAAGAAAGAAATGTGGAAAAACCCAATTGCAGAGAATGTATAATGAATGCAGTTTGGTGAAAAACCAACTGCTTGAAATCAGTATTCCTAAGAAACTAACTATGGGTTTAGTATAGAATTTGAACTCGTTCTGTCAAGAACGAGAAAATAGCTTCAGAAAAAGAAAAAGGGCTTAAAAACCCTATTCCAAAGCGGCAATTGATTACAGCTAATCAAAAAAAAATCTCCGGGGAAAAAGTTATGCATCACCCAGCCTGGATGAGTAAAAAGCTAGAAAAAAACACTGTCGAATGCTTGGCTTGCACCCATCGTTGCAAAATCTCACCTAGCAAAACTGGAATCTGTGGTGTCAGAAAAAATAACAATGGCACATTAGAACTCCTTGTTTATGGAAAATCCATCGCAACAAATATAGACCCAATCGAAAAAAAACCGCTTTTCCATTTTTATCTAGGTTCAGAAATATTTTCTATTGGTACTGTGGGATGCAATTTCTCTTGCAAGTTCTGCCAAAACTGGGAAATTTCACAGTACCCCAAGTTACTCAACCATATGCCTGTCGAAGATGTTGGAGAAACGCTGCTACCAGAAGATGTCGTAGCCTTCTGCAAAGAAAACAGCATCCCTTCCATTGCCTTCACCTACAACGAACCCGCAATATTTTTCGAATACGCCTACGATTGCGCAAAACTAGCTCATGAAAATGGCCTGAACGTAGTCTATGTATCCAATGGCTACGAAACTCCGGAAGCACTAAAAAAAATTCTTCCCTATCTCGATGCTGCAAACATCGACCTCAAAGCCTTCACTCAGTCATTTTACGGAAAAATCTGCGGCGGACGCATCGAACCGGTGAAAAAAACCATATGGTGGCTATGGAAAAAAGGAGTCTGGGAGGAAGTAACAACACTGGTCATTCCTGGAGAAAATGATGATCCAGATGATTTACAACAAATCGCCGAATTCCTTGTTGCGATAAGTCCAGATATACCTTGGCATCTTTCCCGCTACCACCCCTGTTACAAGATGAGCAATCCTCCAACTTCCCTAGAAACCCTACAACAAGCGTATGAAATCGGAAAAAAAGCTGGCTTACACCATGTGTATGTCGGAAACATTTCTGAACCCGAAAGAGAAAATACTTACTGTCCTAACTGCAACACCACAGTTATCGCTAGAAATAATTACACGATCAAAAACTCACTCACCAATAACAACCATTGCCCATACTGCAAAACAATAATTGCAGGAAAGTTCCCTCAAAGTCTCCCTGACAAGGGGGATTTAGGGGGTTAACAAACCTCACCCTCCCCCATGATTACACTCCCAACCGTTCACAAAAATTAAATCTCCATGTATCATTAACCGTGCTACGATCTATAAAGAGGAACTACCCATGACAAAACGAGTCTACAACTTCAACGCCGGCCCAGCCATCCTTCCAGAACCTGTGCTGAAAGAAGCCCAGGAAAATCTTTTCTCCCTTCCAGGCGTAGGGATGTCCATCCTTGAAATCAGCCACCGTTCCTCAACTTTTGAAAACATCCTCAACGAAACTATTGCAAACATAAAAAAACTTGCCAATATCCCAGATAACTACAAAGTACTCTTCCTTGGTGGTGGTGCCAGTCTACAATTTTCCATGGTACCTCTCAACCTCATGCCTCCTGCTAACAAAGCAGACTACATTTTAACCGGTTCATGGTCAAAAAAAGCTGCAAAAGAAGCTAAACGCGTTGGCACAGTCAATATCGCAGCTTCAACTGAAGAAGAAGTCTTCCGCCGCATTCCAAGACAGGACGAGCTCAAATTAGATCCTGAAGCCGCTTATGTGCACTACACCTCAAACAACACAATCTTCGGAACCGAATGGTTCACAGAGCCAGAAACTGGCAATGTACCGCTAGTTTGCGATGCCAGTTCGGATATTTTTTCACACCCACTCGATATCAGTAAATACGGTCTTATCTACGCAGGTGCGCAGAAGAATCTCGGTCCAGCTGGGGTAACATTTGTCATCATCCGCGAAGATCTCCTTGCCCGCTCGCCAGAAACACTCCACACCATGCTGAATTACAAAACATACGCCGACAATAACTCTCTTTACAACACTCCTCCGGTATTCCCGATTTACATGGTTGGGCTTGTAGTAAAATGGCTCCTTGCCAATGGTGGTCTTCCAGCTATTGAACAGAAAAATATCGAAAAAGCTGGATTATTGTACCAAGCATTCGAGAACTCCAGTGGATTCTATCGTGGTCACGCCGAGACAAACAGCCGTTCACGCATGAACATTTCATTCCGCCTTCCAGAAGAAGAACTTGAGAAAAAACTGGTGAAAGAAGCAACCGAAGCCGGATTCATCGGACTCAAAGGGCACCGTTCTGTTGGAGGACTCCGAGCATCTCTCTACAACGCCTTCCCACTCCAAGGCGTAAAAGACCTCGTAACCTTCCTCCAAGACTTCCAAACAAAAAACAGCTAAAAACTCCGCCCTGACCCAAAACACCATGAACAGACCTCCTGCCGTTGCAGGAACATTCTATCCTACCTCACCTCAAGAACTTTCTGAGGAAATCAATGCACTGATAAACCAGACTACACATATTGAGTTTCCCTCTCCCAAAGCCTTCATAGTCCCTCACGCCGGATACATCTACTCAGGACAAGTTGCAGCAGCGGGATTCGCCCTGCTAAAGCAAAAAAGACCCTTCCCCACCACCTATTTCCTCATCGGCCCCGCACATCGTTCATACACAAGCGCAACAGTAAGTTGCTACGACAGCTACGAAACACCACTTGGAACAATCCCTATCAACAACATCATTGGCAACGAACTCTTAACATCAGGACTCTTCAAACAAGACCTCGCAGCAGAAGCATCCGAGCACTGCCTTGAGGTACAACTCCCATTCCTCCAAACTGTCGCTGATAATTTCTTCATCGTCCCCATCCTCTGTGGAGACTGTGATTCCAAACAAATTGCCCAAGCCTTATCACCATATTTTCTCGACCCAACAAACTTTTTTATCATTTCGTCAGATTTATCTCATTATCTTCCCTATGAGACGGCAAAAACCTGCGACAACACTACAATCAAAACAATACTTGAACTCGACCAAACCTATGAAAATAAAATAGATGCCTGCGGCAAAATCCCCATCGAAATACTTCTGCACCTCGCCAAAGAAAATAACTACACCCCTACCCTTATCGACTACAAAAACTCCGGCGAAACTGCCGGAACAAAAGAC
>JBAXVQ010000068.1:0-9723 GCA_037128935.1 bacterium
GTAGCAAAAACCGCGTCACTTTTTTAATCTCAGGTAGTGGTGGGTATCGAAGAGTAAAAAAGTGACATAAAAGTCATCAGAGAGCGGGATGGAGGTGGGAGACATCAGGCGTTGCGTTGCAGATGAACTTCCCTGATATGGTGGTGCTTTGCTCGGGATTTCTTTTATTTTCCTGCGTATGCTTTTTTGATGCGCTGCGGTAGGTTCTTATTGGCTGTTTTCGCTTTTTTTGAATGCATGTTTGTTTGAGGGGTTTATTTTTTTGTGAAATCATTTTCTACTTTGACGGTGGAGCTGGAGATTTTTGCTTGTTTCCAAGGGAAGAAGACGGTGGCGGTTTCCATGGATTGGAGAAAGGTTTTGCCGTTTTTTCGTTTGATTTGGGTAATGTTTTGGATTTCTGTGGTGCGAATGTAATCGTCATTTTCCTCGAGTTTTACGAGAATGCCGTTGAGGTTGAAGTAATTTTTTACGCTTTGGATGATGATGGGTTTTACGATGGGGGTGTCGTCTTCGAAGCCGAGGAGCATCATGATATGTCCTGGGAAAGCGAGGAGTGTGCCGGGTGGAAGTTGTTTGAGAACCATGAGTCTGGTTTGGTCGTCGGTTTTTGCATCGAAGTAGTAGCGAATACCTGGGGATTCGGATTGTACCCAGCTTCCGCGGGAGAGTTCTACTCCCATCGTTCGGTAGGTGTCCTGAATGAAGCTGGAGCAGTCTTCCCAGCTCCAGATCCATCGCTGTCCAAGTGATTTTGTTGCCTGACTGATTATCGTTGGGACGTTGAGATCAAGAGGGCTGGTTTGTGTGTCTGCGCCAGATGGGAGAGCGATAGAAAGGGGTTGAAGAAAGCCATCTTTTCCTCGGGTGGGTAATGTTACTCTGCCATTGCTTCCTTGAAGATAGACGCCCATTTTTGCTTCGACTGGGACGTTGCTGTTGGGGATGGTGAAAAGGATGTTTTTCCCTGTAACAAGGGTTGGATTTTTTTCTCTAGCTGCTGTGAAATCTATTAATTCTTGTTTTGTTTTTGTTACGGCAATGTCTTCTGCCATGACCCATCCTCGGATGGTTTCCACATTTCCGAAGCCTTGGACGTAGTACCACTTTTGTTCGGCTTTGTTTGTTTGGCCAACGACTTGGGGACCTTTCGCGGTTGTTTCATAGAGAATAGCAACTGGGATTCCGAGGTTAAATCTTGTCATCATGGAATCATCGTCTTCGTCGCCTTGCGCTTCGCCTGCGTAGATTACTGGAAATCCGTGAGCTTTTGCCGTGTTTACTGTGATTCCCCATTTAAAGTCTGGTACGTAGTCATCTGGAACTTCGGCAACGGTTTGGAGTGCTGTGATTTCTGCTTCGGTAAATCGGCTTTTGTCGGGGTGATAGTATTCGATTTTTTCGAAAGAGCTTCGTTGATAACCAGTTGTGACCAGTGTTTCTTTGCCATTAATTATTTTTGATTCTTTTACTGCTTTGTGGAGAGGTGAGTGGCTAAGGATGGCATTTTTTACTTCTTTTCCAGAGAAGGGTGGGGTGTAGTTCTTCCAGTCAGTGTATGCGCCGGTTGTCTTTCTAACCCCAAGTTCCAGTTGTTGTTTTTCTTTAGCGTCCATGAATGTGGTGAAAGGGTTGGTGTCTTGTAAAAAGTAGTTTGGATATTTTTCGTACCGTTCTATCCAACGTTTTATCCAGTAGCCGGTCTTTTCACGAGAAGAGGTGTTGAGTTCTGCATAGGGAACTTGGGGGAGAAATGTTGCGAGCGCATCCTGACAGAGCTTTTGGTCGGTTTGGTTTTTACCACAGATGGTGGTGAGTGATTGGTTCCAGGGAATGGAGATTCCAACCCAGATATGGGCTTTTTTTATTGGATCACCGTTGGTTGTATTGTTCATCCACTCTTTGCCGTAAGCAAGTGTTATGTCTTCTCGATATTTTCCTGGAAGTGCATCTTTGCGTGTCATAAATTTGATTTTGAAAGTGCCTATTTGCTCTGGTGCTACTTCAGTTTCTTGGAGGGTGGCGACTTGGTAGTTGTTTCCCCACGCCTCGTTAACAAAGTAGCTTTCTCCAAACTTTCCTTCGCCAGAGCAAGTTGTTTCGGGATTGCTGTAGCAACTACCATGTGGCCCCGATCGAGCTTTGGGATCTTTGTAGATTGCGAGAGTTATTGCATCAGCTCCCTGATTTTTCCAAGTTGTTGTACCTGTATTTTTAAATCTGATTTCGACTTCAAGTTCTTTCCCGGGCATGACTGGGAAATATTCCTCTGAGTTTGCTGGTTGTGTTTGGGAAACCCAGGCTGCTTCATAGGATTGAGGTTTTGTTTGAGCGAATGAGGGGGTGAGTTGTACTGTTGCTACGAGTGCAATGATTGTGAGCATGAACAATTTTTTCATGGTAGAAAATTCCGTTAAATGATGTGAAGAGAGTTTTTATGTATCCGAAAAGATCAAGTTTGATCTTCTTTAGGGAATGAGATACGTACAGGTTCGTACGCTTTTTGTTTGTAGGTGGTGTGACAAGTGGTGTGAATATTTTGGTGATTGTTTAAAAATTTTTCATAGAGGGTTTTGATAGCGGGATTTTGATGTGCAAGGCGGTTTTTTTTATGGTTGTCGATAGAGTAGAGCCCTTCTGCACGTTTTTTTCGAATTTCTGGGCTGACGGGGATTGGTTGTCCGCCACCACCAATGCAACCGCCTGGGCAGGCCATGACTTCGATGTAGTGGTAGGCGTTAGGGTTTTCTTTCAGCTTTTCAATGATGAGTTTTGCATTTTTTATTCCACTGGTGACTGCGACTTTTAGTGTTGCCTTTCCGATAGTTATTTCGGCTTCTTTGAAGCCTTTTAGACCACGAACTTCCTGTAGATTCAGGTTTGGGAGTTCTTCTCCGGTGAGCTCTTTGTAGCCGGTACGGAGGGCGGATTCCATGACACCACCGCTGGCACCGTAGATTACTCCGGCACCGGAGGGATTTCCGAAGAAATCATCGGCTTTTTCGGGGGTGCATTGTTGTAAATCGATGTGGTTATTTTTTAACAGTTGAGCAAGTTCTCTGGTTGTGAGGACATAATCGACAGGCGGGAGGTTGTTGATGTTCATTTCACTGCGGGAGGCTTCGTATTTTTTTGCGATGCAGGGCATGATTGAAATGACGATGATATTCTCTGGCGCGATGGCATGCTTTTCCGCCCAGTAGGTTTTTGTTAATCCACCGAGGATGATGTGTGGTGATCGAACGGTTGTGAAGTTGGGAATAAGTTCTGGATGGTTGTGTTCGACGAAGCGTACCCAGGCGGGGCAGCAGGAAGTGAACATGGGGAGTGGTTCATTTCCTTGGAGACGCCTGATCAGTTCTCTGGCTTCTTCTATGGTGGTGACATCGGCACCTACAGATACGTCGAACACGTAGTCTACTCCAAGTTTTTTTAACGCACTAACCATTTCATCGGTGAGTACTTTTCCTGGTGGAAATCCAAATTCTTCACCAATGCTGGTTCTGATTGCTGGGGCAAATTGGAACACGACGGTTTTGTTTTTTTGATTGAGTATCTGTTGGATTTCGTCGATGGAGTCGGTGGTGTCCAATGCACCAACGGGACAGTGGGTGACACATTGACCGCAGGAAATGCAGTTTTTGTGTTCCTGTTCTGATGCTGGTGTGACTTCGAGGAAATGTTTATTTTCTTTGATTTCCAAATACTCGATACTTTGTTTGTCGCAGATATCGACGCAGTTTCGACAGTCGATGCAAAGAGCACTGTTGAATTTGATGGAGTGGCCAAAGTGGTAGGTTGGGTAGTTTATTTTTCGGTTGGGAAAGCGGGGTTTTGTGACGTTGTATTCTTTCGCGAGTTGTAGGAGTTTGTTATTTTTTGCAGGTTTTTTATCTTGCTGTTGGGCGAGTAGTAGTTCGATGTTGATCTTTCTGGTGCGGAGAATTTCCTCGTTGTTGGTTGTTATGTTCATGCCATCTGTGGCGATGGTTGAGCAGGAGGTGATTAGGTTTTTTTCGCCTTCGATTTGGACGAGGCAGAGGCGGCATCCGGCTTTGGCTTCGAGGTCGGGATGGTAACAGAGTGTGGGGATTTCTATGTTATTTTCACGGGCAATTTCTAGGATGGTTTTGCCAGTTTCTGCTGTGATTGTTTTTCCGTTTATGGTGAGGGAAATGGTTTGGTTTTTCATACGGTGATGGTAACTCCGCATACTTTTTTCAAAAGGCTGGAGATGGGGATGTGCACTGATTTTCCCAATGGGCAGAAGCAGGTTTTTTGTGTAGTAAAAAAAAGATCGCTAAGGAGTGATTCGTTGAGATTTTTGGTATTGATCATTTCGCGAAGTCGGTAGACACCTTCTCGACAGGGGAGGCATTTATCACAGTTTTCTTTGAAGAAAAAATCGAGCCAGCGTTGCATTAGCGCAAAGGGATCAGTGGTTGTTTTGTTGTAGATGATGATGGCTCCACTGCCAGTTACGGGGATATTTAGTTCATCGGAAAGAAGAATTTCCCCGCTAGCACTGCCACCAATCTGTGTGAAAAAGTCGAACGTTGGGAGCATGTTGGTGTGCTCCAGAACCTGTTGGATAGTCCAGTGTTCGGGTAATTCGAAGACGCCTTTTTTTTCGCCTTCGCTGGTGATTGAATAGAGCCGAGTTTCTTTGTAGGTGCCTTGGTCTATTTGTGCGACATCGTAAAACGTTTCGATATTGTTGATTAGGGTTGGGTAATTCCAGAGCCCTGAAATAAGTGGAAGAGGAGGTTTTGAGCGGGGTTGGATAACTTTGGCATCTTCGATGGTGTTGATGAGGGTGGTTTCTTCGCCACCGAGGTAGCCTGAGGTTTCTCTGAAAAGAGTGATTGGTAAGTTTCCAATATGCTTTTCGAGTGAGGCTTTAAATCTATCAAAGTAATCGGTGCGGAGGTAAAGGTATGCTGTGCTTTTATCTATAGTTTTGAGGGCTATTTCGATGCCTTTGATAAGTTGTTCTGGGTGATGAGTGAGAATGTATTCGTCTTTGTAGACATAGGGTTCACCTTCGGATCCATTGGCGATGATGTATTTTTTTTCTGATTGCTGTTGAAGTAGTATTTCCCATTTTTTCGCAGTGGGAAAGGCTGCTCCGCCACGGCCGTGGAGGTTTGTTTGGTAAAGTTTTTCGATGATGGTGGGCATTTGTTGGTTTTTTGTTTGTGTTTTTATGGTAGTAGTTTTTGGGAGGGGGGGCAACTACTGTGGGATTTTTTTCTGATGGACGGGGTGGGTGTTGAACCCCCTAAATCCCCCTTGTCAGGGGGACTAAAAAACACCTTTTAGAAAAAAGGTGTTTTTTAAAAATACATTTCAGTTGAAGAGTGGTGCACCGGACACGATTCGAACGTGTGACCTTCTGTTCCGTAGACAGATGCTCTAATCCGCTGAGCTACCGGTGCGTTTTTTTTTCTGCCTTTTGAAGGCTTGTTCAGGTGTTTTGCAAAAGATGTATGCGAAGGCTAAAAAACAGTTATACTTATTGCAATTCACAGCTTATCATGCTAAGATATTGTGATCGAATTGTAAAGAGTTTTTACATACTTTATTGTAGAAGAAGGAATTTCATCATCTTTTTTAGGTTGACGATCGTGGGTATTCAGAAACAAATACAACAGGGAAAAGGAAAAAGCAACGTCTCATGAATATTGGTGATCTTCTTCTTCTGACTAAAAATCAAAATGCGTCTGATTTGCATATTAATGTTGGTGTTCCGCCCACTATTCGTATTCATGGAACAATTACGAAAACTAGTTATCCTCCCCTTACTCGCGAACTTTCCAAGGAACTTATTTATAGCATCCTTTCTGATAAGCAACGGGCTTCTTTTGAAGAAACCCGCGATATCGATTTTGCTATTGAGGTAGAGGGAATTGCTCGCTTTCGTGTGAATGTGTACTTGGAGCGGCGCGGTATAGCAGCAGTTTTTCGTACGATTAACGTTGTGATTCCTTCCATTGAGGATCTTGGTTTGCCAGCAACGGTTCTTGACCTGGCAAGGCGTGAAAAGGGAATTATTCTTGTTACTGGTCCGACAGGTAGTGGGAAATCAACTACATTGGCGGCGATGCTTGATGTTATTAATACTGAACGAAAAGGGCATATTCTTACCCTAGAAGACCCCATTGAGTATGTGCATAATCACAAAAATTGTGTTGTCAGCCAACGTGAAATAGGACCTCATTCGCGAACATATGCTTCAGCGTTGCGGGCTGCATTACGTGAGGATCCTGACTTTATTCTTGTAGGTGAAATGCGTGATCTGGAGAGTATTCAACTGGCTATTCGTGCTGCTGAAACAGGGCATTTGGTGTTGAGTACGTTGCATACAATGAATGCCCCTAAAACGATTGACCGTATTATCGATGTGTTTCCACCTGATCAACAGGCGCAGGTTCGTACACAGATTTCGGAAAGCTTGGAAGGGGTTATTTCCCAGACTTTGATTCCTCGTGTTGATGGTCAGGGACGAGTTGCGGCGATTGAAATTATGACTGGGGTTCCTGCGATACGAAATTTGATTCGAGAAGCAAAATTGGAACAGATTCCTTCCACAATGCAAGTGAGTTCAAAGGATGGGATGCAGACTATGGATCAATCCTTGGTTATGCTTGTCCAGCGAGGTTTGATAGGGCAGGAAGTTGCTCTTCAAAAATGTGCGGATCGCAAAACCATGATCAAAATGCTTGGTCTTGGTATAGGGGAATAAACACTATGTCAGATACACCACAACACCAGTTTATTGCTCAGCCTCAGCATCTCCACGCTGAGTTGAAACAAGCGGCTCAAAACTCAACGCCGAAGCCTGAAGCTTCATCTGTACCTCCTCAGTCCGCTTCTCAATTGGTGAGAGAATTTTCTTCTCATCGTTCACCTGTTGTTACTCAACCACCCACACCTGCTTTTCCAACTCCTCAAACACCAATTCCCCCACATGTCCCCCCCCCTCAACAAGTTCCACAACTGGTTCCTGATGCTGTCACTTCTGAACAACTTGAGGAAGTCCCGTTAGTGGTATCCGTCCCAGTAAAAAAAGAAACAGCCCCCAACAACGAAGATAGTATTCTAGAACCAAGCCTCAAATCTATGAAGGATGAGGATAATATTGATATTATTTCCATTCTGGTTATGGCGGTTGAAAAGCAGGCTTCAGATGTTTATCTTAAGGCTGAATCTCCTGCAATTGCCCGTGTGATGGGGCAGTTGTTACCTCTGACCGAGTACAAGCTTAGCGCTTTTGGTGTTGAGAAATTAGCTAAATCATTGATGAATGATAAGCAGAACGTGCGGTTTGCTGAAAATTTAAGTTTGGATATGAGTTTTGCTGCAAAAGGTATTGGGCGTTTTCGTGTGAATATTTACCGGCAGCGTGGCACAGTGGCTTTGGTGTTGAGAAGAATCAAAACCGAAGTTCCCACATTGGAACAGCTTAACCTGCCAGATGTGTTGAAAACAGTAGCAATGCAAAAACGAGGTTTGGTTTTGCTTACGGGTTCAACAGGCTCTGGTAAGACGAGTTCGTTGGCTGCGATGCTGGATTATAGAAATCAGAATAGTGCTGGGCATATTATCACTATCGAAGACCCTATTGAATTTGTACTTGAAGACAAGGGGTGTATTGTCAGTCAGCGTGAGATTGATATTGATACTCTTAACTGGGAGCGTGCTCTGATTGATGCTATGCGTGAGGCTCCCGATGTCGTGCTTATTGGTGAAATGCGGGATCTGTTTGGAGCAAAAACTGCTCTCAATCTTTCTGAAACAGGTCACTTGGTTATGTCTACTTTGCACTCGACTGATACGTTGCAGACATTGGAACGTTTGATTGCGATGTTTCCAAAAGAGCAGCATGAAGAGCTTTACCTTCGCCTTTCACTCTCGCTGGTGGGCATTGTTTGTCAGCGGTTGGTGGTTACCAAGGACAAAAAAAACCGCTATCCAGCTATCGAGGTGATGTTAACTTCTCCGCGTGTTCGCGATTTGATTAGGAAGGGTGATATCAATCTTATAAAAGAAACGATTGCGATTAGTCGCAGTGAGGGAATGCAGACGTTTGATCAACATTTGTTGGAATTATGGAAGAGTGGTGTTATTACTGATGAAGAGGCGCTTCTTCACTCTGATAGTCCAAATAATTTGCGCTTACTTATGAAGGGTATTTCTTACTCTGGTGCAGAGTAGATTGCTGATTTTTATCGTAGTTCTTGCTGCTTGAGCTTTGGATATGAGAAGATGAAACACTAACACTTTTACTTAGTTGAGAAAGGATTTTTTATGAATAAATCTTCACTTCCAGGGCTTTCTCAACGGGGAAGGTGGTTGAGGCCTTCTCCAACATTTGAAGTTGCTCGCTTAGTTAAAGAGGTTGAAAGTACCGGTAAAAAAGTAATTAATTTCGGTATTGGAACACCACCAAAACTATTGGAATTAATGACAGATTCGATGCGTCATCAGGTTGAAGAAAGTTGGAAAGGGACGCTGTCACAATTGGGGACTTACTATCCTGGTAGCGGATTGCAATCATTGCGCGATGCGATTTCTCAGCGGTTTGGAAACTTTGTTAAAGAAGAAGTGTTGGTTACTGGTGGTGGAGGGAAAGGTGGCTTGCATCTGGCTCTTTTTGCTACAACTGATATTGGGGATAAGGTTGTGGTTCCTGTTCCTTGTTGGCCAACACATTTTGATCTAGCGAGGGATTTGGGGTGTACGATTGTTCCACTTTCGACGTATGGTAATAACTTTTATATCAATCCTGATGAGTTGGAGGCGTTATTTCTTCGCGAAAACCCAAAGCCTAAAGCGATTATGTATACGTCTCCGAATAATCCGACGGGAAAGAATATTGATTTTGAAACAATGATGAAAATTGATGAAATTGCAGCACGTCATGGTGCGGTGGTTATTTCTGATGAAGCGTATCGGGGGCAGGAACTAGTTCCTGCTTTTGATTTTACCCGTTATGCTGATCGTGATGCCGGTCCGGTGAAGTTGCGGGTGGTTTCTTTTTCTAAAATTATAAGTTTAGCGGGAGAGCGGTTAGGTTTTATTGAAGCTCCATCGTATCTGATTGCGAAAATGACAGATTATCAGTCGAATCATAGTGGGAATCCTCCTATTGCAGGAATGGCTTATGCTCATGCTATTTTGGATCATCCTGATTGGCCTGATTTTCATAAGCGGGCACTTGAAAATTTGAGAAAGAAGCAGGATGCGGCTTGGGAAATTTTGCGTGCGGAGGGGTTGGATTTTGTGCAGCCTGATGGGGCTTTTTATATTTATCTGCATCTTCCGGAAGTGAAGGATTCTAATATTTTTGCGAAAGAGTTGTTGATTGAGCAGCAGGTTGGGTTGATTCCTGGGGTGGTTTTTGATCCGGAGGAGGGGGGGTCGGGGAATCAGCAGAAGCATGAGTATTTTCGGATGGCGATTGGGGTGGCGACGATGGAGGAGATTGTGGAGGGGGCGAGGAGGATTAGGAGGCAGTTGATGAAACGGTAGTTTTTTTGTTTTTTGTGGGAGCCGTCCTGGAGATGGCTCCTTTTTTTTGTGTGGGTTGGTTTGTAGGGAACAACTATTTTTGTCCCGTGTTTTTGTAGCCTTTGTTGTTGTTTTTTTTGCAGCGAACCTTTGTGCTTCGGTGGTTTTCGCCTGGGTGGCGAGTTACTTTTTTTCTTGATAAAAAAAGTA
>JBAXVQ010000069.1:0-9537 GCA_037128935.1 bacterium
CCCCCGCAGCATTCTGATGAGTACCAGTCCCATCACAACTACCCTGCGAAAACTCAAACTGCTTCAAACGAGCGTCCGCATCAACTTGAGTAATAGTCCCAGCTTTTACCAACGCATCAAGACGACTCTTCTGCAACACAGCCCGACTAGCCTTCCACGCATCTTGTGAAATTCCCCGCTCGGTAGCAATCTGCACCATCGTCTTCCCATCACTCAAAGCCTTATTCAACTCATCAATAGAAATCCCAAATGCCTTCGCATTATCCTCAAGCATCACCTGATGCCCACCACCAGCACACTGTCCATTCCCATTTCCTCGTCCAGCACCTTGGTTGGCATAAGGGCAAGTAGAAGGAGATACCATAGTCTGTGCTGCTGATGCTCTACTAGGTGAATACGCAAGAGTAACCGCAACAAAACTAAGTGCAACTAGACCCGAAGCTGCTGTGAGGGAAATTGTTACTGATTTTTTCATGATGAAATCCTTTCAGTTGTTTGGACATTTTTTTGTTTGAACTGGCCATGTTCTGCCCTTAATACAACTGATGAGGAATATTTATTTCATGAATTTTTTTCAGAGCATCAATGAAACATTTAACTTTACCCAACAGGAAAACCCTTCACCTTCCACATCCCAATCCCACCAGACATAGTAAACGCCTTTGTATAACCCATTTTACTCAAAATCCCCACTGCACTCGCACTCCTACCGCCACTCAAACAATACACATAGATCGTAGAAGCTTTATCAGGCACAACAGACGAAATGTTGCTTTCCAAGTCACTAAGAGGAAGATGAACACTCCCCACAATTTTACCTTGCGAATACTCATCCTTCGTCCTTACATCAAGCAAAACAATCTGATCTTTCGTTGCAAGTGCTTTTTGCACATCATCTGGTGAAACAGTCTGAACCGATGGACCAAATAGAGTAAACATACAATAATTTCCTTACTGACAAACCCCGTCTTCACAAAGTAACGTTAGTGTTATTTTTTCTTCACAGGATAGGTAGAAATACCAAATAAAACATAAAGTCCACAAAAACCAACTAGCCCAGTCCCTATAGCAACAATGCCAAGAACATAAGCGATAATCTGAACAACACCAGTCAACCCCCAAAATCCACCAGTCAATAACCCAATCCCAATAATCACCCTAATAATCCGATCAATCGCGCCCTCGTTCTGTTGAAGTTTCATGGACACACTCCTTATAAGTTTTTTTATAGATAACTATCTATAACGACACCTGAACAATAGTTTTCCGACATAGCCAATCACCAACTAAAAAACCCTAAGAAGAAATTTCACTCTCTAGTGAGAGTAACAGTCGACAGATAACTGCTGCCTTTTTTGACTTGAGTGAATACCAAACTTCTCTCCCATCATTCCTCGCCTCAACAAGCCCCACCTGCCTTAACCTTGCTAAATGCTGAGAAATAGCAGATTGGGACAATCCGCAAGTAGTAACCAACTCCGTCACATTCTTCGATTTATCTGCAAGACAAAGCAACAACTTCACCCGAACTTTGCTTCCAAAAATTGCAATAAGTGAATTAGTCATATAAACATATTAGAATATTCTAATGTATTTGGCAATAAAAAAATTCTAATAAAAACTTATCTTTTGTTCTTCCAAGCGAGATGAACACCCTATCCTAGCGGTTCACTTTCCCAAAAATTCTAAACCCTATTAAAAACACCACTATCCCTCCAGCAATCCCATACAGCAACTTAGCCCAAATAGTATGGCTATCTGTACCAGTAAAGTAGCCATGCAAAGAAACAAAAGCAAAAGCCACAAAAGAACTCTGATGAATTAAACGCCAGTAAACCTTTGGAAGCCATTTCATATATCTGGTAGAAACAACAACAGCAACAAGTAAATAAAAAGCTACAATCCCAAAAGCCACATTAGCAGGTTTGAATGTTGCTAAGAAAGGAATCAACAATTGAGGGATAGTAAAAGGAATAAATTTATCAAACAGCAAGAAAATCATATGCACTGCAACAAGAAATAGCATGGTCCAAGACAACCAGCAATGCAATTGAGTAATAGTAAAGCGGTGAATTCGCTTTGTCGCTATCTTTCCACTCATTATCAAACCAAACGCCACAATAATAAATAATGCAAAGTATGCCAAAAAGCCGCTCGAACGAACTATATACCAAGAAAAAGGGCGCTCAGCTTCAACACTGGAAGAGGAAGTAGATTGATCTGAAGCCGCTAACGTTACAGTAGAAGCCGCCTGAGAAATATGCCCTCCTGAAAAGCCCCCAACCTGCCACCCCATATACCCAATTACCAATAATCCAATAACTGCCAGTGTAATCAAATTCCTTCGCATGAAGTATTCCTTATAAGTATTGGAAAAAAAATCTAAAAAAAATCACGCTATCCGCTGATACTCTTGCAATAAAGCAGATCGAAAAACCGTACCATCAGATTCAATTCCCAAAAAGGCAATTCCCTTTTCTTGAGCAAACGCCACACCCTGATCTTTCCCCAAAACCAACAACACCTTTGCATACACATCTGCTTCAACACAGCTTGCTGCAACGCAGGTAACCGCAAGAAATTCACTGGTTGCCGACTGCCCTGAACGGGGATCAACAATATGATGCTGCTCCCCTCCTCCTTCAACTTTCCACTTCCGTTTCATCCTACTAGAAGTTGCTACCGATTTACCAGAAATTAACAAACAGTCTGGCAGGATAAGATCAGGATCATCCGCTTTTTGTACGGTTACTTCCCAATCCTGTGCCTCTTCATCCAATCCAGCCGCAAAAATATCTCCACCAGCATCAATATAAAAACTTTCATACCCTCGCTGACGAAGCAGAGCAGCTACACCATCAACCGTATACCCTTTCCCCATTCCCCCCAGATCAAGATGCAAGTCGAGCGGTTTCTTAATACTTCGATCAAGATAACTCAAAGAAATAGCTTCCCAGTGAGCTCTCTTAGCAGATGAAGCTGAATAAACAGTAGACAAACCAGCTACTTTCTCCCATGAACGATCATACCCCAACACATCAACTCTAACGGTTGGATCATAAATCCCATCAGTCTTTTCAGCAAACAATAAACTCTTCGCAATATAATCAAAAGCCAATTCAGATAAAACAAAAGACTCTGCAGCATTACAGAGTGAAAGCTCACTCTCCGGCAAAAACCTACTAAGTGTATGTTCCACTTGAATAAACAGTTCTTGTAGAGGTGCAAAATCCTCATCGGAAAACACTACTCCACCTTCATCCCAAACTACTTCGATAAAAATATCAGTATTCATCGCCTTAAAAGAACTATGGTTAAAAAATCGCACGCAACATTCCTTATTAAATGCACACCTTATACAACACACCCTATTAAGAAGGTCTTGTTGGTTGTCTAACAGTATTGGAAGGTTTGGAATACGTAGCAACAGGCATTGGAGTACTCGTACTTTGACGAATAACTTGAGTTGCCCCACCTACAACAGCTGTCGGAGAACTAGACAAACCTTTCACATCATTTGCACCAACATATTGTCGATCAAAAACCACAACCAACACCACAAAAAAAACCACAACCAAGAGCATAAAAAAATATTTCCAAAACGTAATTTGTCTGTTCATGCAAAACTCCTTAAGCCAAATTTCTAACACTCGTTATACGTAATAACACACAGAAAAGTTACAACCCGACAAAAAAAGCATTCTCTAGCTTTGATACTCAATCTTCACACTTACCACAATGCTTTTGCAAGTGATACCATTGTACTCGCTCAAATGGCTGACCGGACAAATCGCTTTTCAAAGCGATTTTGTCCGGTCAGCCATCAATCCAAGGACAGCTTGCGTCGGAGCAAAACTACATAACAAACTTTTTTAAAACAATTTCTTATGATGGTCGTGAAGATTTTCTTGATGGCGGAGTAGTAGGAACCACACGAGGCTTCTGCACAGGACGTTTTGTAGCAACTGGTTGAGGGATGTTGGTAGCAGTAGCTAAAACAGCCACTGTCGAGGTTGGAACAGGAGTAGATTCTGCAACCTGAAGATCAAGCAAACGATCATCAATGACCTTTTTAGGTGCTGCATTCACCTGTTCAGACTTCTCATTTAAAAAATCCTGATCAAACGCAAATACCACACCAGTAAAAAAAATAATCGTTACTCCCAACAAAACATAATGCCATGAACGAAGTCGCTTTTTCATAAATAAATCCTTTACTAAACGATACTAGTATTAATGATAATGTTCATAAAAAATATTCGACTGTTGCACTCCAAAACCAATCAATTTATCAACAGTTGATTGAGTAAAACCTGGACCACCACAGAGATAAATCTCAGATTGCAGCAAACGAGTCTTTTCTTTCAACAAAGCAGCATCCAACCCTTCTCTACCATGTGGCCAAGTCTTTGGAAAATCGAGCATAGCAACAACATACTGAAATCGCTTATCTGCACGAACTAATGCCAAGAACTCATCATAGAGAAATAGTTCGCTTCCATCCTTCATCGCATGAAATAACACTGCCTCTGAGGCTACACGTGCAGCCAAAAAGTAATACAACATTGATCGAAGAGGTGCAACCCCAGTCCCAGCAGCAATAAACACTTTCCTAGGAAATTTAGGAGGATTAACTGGCAATAATATTCCAAAAGGCCCAGAAAATGAAATCTTCTCCCCAACAACAAGCGATTTCACACACTCAGCACCAAAACCATGTTGGGCAGTAGAAATAAAAAATTCCAGAAAATCCCGTTGAAAAGGACTTGAAGCAATAGAATAAGCACGAGCGGTGAAGGAATCAAAATATAAATCAACAAACTGCCCAGGCAGAAAACTAAACTCTTTAAACCGCTTCATATCCCAACCAATCCTGAGAAAATATGTAGAAGCCGCTACTCTCGTTACAATCTGAACTTGAGCCTCTATCTCTCGTACCGGAGGAAGTTGTGCACCAGGGATTTGATCACAATCCTCAACCGGAGCAGCTTGTCCTACACCATCTACAACTGAAAGGACATCTTTTGGACACGCATCAGCACACACTCCACATTCCCAGCAGGTAGCAGCATTAAAACGCCTCTCCAACTGCCCCGAAGGAGTAGTAATAAATTGCATACTTTTATTCAAACAAGTCTTTTCACAAAGACGGCAATGAATACAACGTTGTTCAAGTATCTGGAGCACAAAATTCCCCTTAGCTAGGGCAAAACTTATATAATTTTACCTGAAGACACATTAAGAAAACATTAAGAAAACAACATGTACTAAACAACTACAACAATAAACGTGGTAAATCATCCAATGTTAGTTGTCCAGCTATGGATAGCGCTCTTGGAGCTTACCCACCTGCTGCTATCTGACAACTATAAAACTAGCTCTTGAACACTTATACCTAACTCACAGTAGTTACTGTTGAGCAGTTGGGGTTGTCGAAACTAGTACAATCACCACCTTTTTAGCTGTTTTCTTATCTGTATCAAGCCAGACTTGAACGTTCTGTCCAACCTGAAGATCAGCAACTGACGCCAGCATCTGCTGTGGTTGATTTTGCTGAGCTTGCTGTCCTTGACCTTGTTGTCCCTGACCACGTTGTCCTTGCTGTCCTTGCTGCCCTTGTCCACGCTGTCCCTGTCCACCACCACCCTGTGCAAAAGCTCTTCCTTGTTGCTTTCCAACAGTAACTGTATCAGAAAGAGTCACCGTAACGTCCTTTGTTGGAGCATTCTGCATTGCAAATCTTCGTTGGTCACGTTCTTCTTGCGTCATCGTTCCCTGGGGTGATGCCTCTGGTGTCGGAATTTCACGAACAGTCAAAATAACTTCATTCCCATTGATAGATTTAACTATCCCAGTAATATCCGCTCTTTGCTGACGTTGAGTATTCTGCCCGCTATTTTGCGTATTCAATTGCCCCTCATCTGCCCCTTTGGTCTGTTGTGCATTTGATGAGCAACCAGCAACCATAAGAGATAAAACAAGAAATGCGCTCACTGTACATTTTTTCATAGCAATGTCCTTTTTTCAGAAAATTAAATAATTAAATAAACTCTATGAACTACTCTGCCTTGTTGTTCCGCCAGTACTCAAAACCTCATCCCCCACTTCCAACCCACTGAGTATCTGGGTCTCAGTACCATTCGTAATTCCAAGTTCGACAACCTGATCAACGATATTTCCATTTCTTCGAACTTTAACTACGTCTTGCCCTTTTGAGTTTTTGGAAATTGCTCTTGAAGAAACCACAATCGCCGGCTCAGTTTGCGCAGTGATAATCTGAATGTTCGCACTCATCCCCAATCTGATTCGGGGATCGACAGGAAGAGAAACTGTGACAGTATAATTTACAACCCCTTGAGTTTTCTTAGGATTTGGATCAACCAACGTAACCTTCCCATTAAACTCTACCCCCGCCATGGTATCAAAATACACAACAGCTTTCTGCCCTGCCCTAATCGCCAAAACATCACGTTCACTAACATCCACTGCAACCTGTAGTTGACTAAAATCTGTAACCTGAATAAAATCCGCATTACCCGCATATGAATCACCTTTTTTCAAAGTAACCTGAGTGATCACACCGTCAAAAGGTGCATACAAAACCCCATTATCCAAAGCCATCTGCGCCAGATCAATCGAAGCCTGCGCTTGCATTTCTTGCGCCTTCAACGCCTCTAAATCGTAAGGCTGGGTCAAGAGTAATTCCTGCATTTTTGTCTGTTGAGACTCCAGTTCAAGCTCTGCCGATACAATAGCATTCTGACTTTTGGTCAAAGCAGTTTCTTGATCAACTTTACTTTTTTCTTGAGTAGCAGCAAACGTATCCATTCCCACTGAATCGCTGAGAACCGAAGACTTGGCACTTTGAAGTTTGGTATCTCTAGCAAGATTATCTTTAACCTGTTGCTCCAAAGCAATATTGTATGCAAGTTCTGCTTTTTGAACAGCAGAGTAATCAGTTGTAGAAGTTGCACTCGAACCATTCGATCCGCTACCTGCATTCTGCTTACTATTGAGAACACCATCAAGATCGAGTGCGGCATTATACTTTTGCAAAGCAGCAATATAAGAATCCTGAGCCGAATCACGTTCGGTATGTTCCAGATTGTTCTGACTTGTTGCAAGAGATAACTGCTTAGCCCTAATGTCGGCTTGAGCTTGTTTACTAGCAACCTCCTGAGCTTTTCGTGTAGAATCAAGATCTTTTTGGGCATTTTCCAAAGCAATCTGTGCTTTCTGAATAGCCTGATCCTGAGCCTTAACATCTAACCCATTCTCTTTCTTTTTCCTGCTGGAAATCGCCGAATTCAAAGTTCCTTTCGCAGAAAGGACCTTAGACTTCAGCTCGGTAAGATCGATGCTTCCCAACTTCTGTCCTTCTTTTACCTTATCCCCAATTTTAACCCCAACACTGGAAATCTTCCCACTAGCATCAAACTTCATCATTTTCTGATTACCAGAAGTAACTTCACCAGTTAAAGTAACCGAATTCGTCAGCGATTTCTCCGTCGCTTTCGCAAACGTTTGCCTAGTAGTTGTTCCCTTGGGTATGAAAAAATACCATCCCAAAAACGCAAGAAGCAAGATCCCCAGTGAAATAAAAATTCTCTTTTTAAGCCTGTTGGTTTTTTTGTGAGGTAATTTCGAAGGTTCGTAAGGTGGTTGGCCATCTTTTAATCCAGATACGCGAGAAATGACACCAGAAACCTTCTCTTTCCCCCAAGCAAAACTTTTCTTAACAATACCAACAACAAAAGCAACCACCACAAAAAAACCAGTACGGACAGTAGAAAAAAACTCATTCCACTCCCGAATAATTCCAGATGACTTACCATCAGTATAATAACGACTTCGTTTCTCAAGAAGTTCATAATAAGATGAAATGACAGGCTCTTTCGACCGCATAGTATGTATCCTTTTTGCTATTTCAACGAAAACCAATTGAGCATTATACGAAAAAAATAATAAATAAGTTTCAACCAACGTTAACCATCACGTTCTAATGGCACATACTGTTTACTATGGTTATTTTTCTCAATCTTATCAAGACAACCATCCTTAAGATAAATCACCTGATCAACCCACTCTTTGTCCTCATCCTCATGACTGATCATCAAGATTGTTTGTCCCATCTCACGGTTCAAACGCTTAAGCAAATTCAAAACCTTGTAACTAGATTCACTATCCAAATTTGCACAAGGTTCGTCCGCAAACAGGATCTTTGGTTTATGCGCCACAGCTCTTGCTACAGCCACGCGCTGTTGTTCTCCCCCAGACATCTCCATAGGATAGCTGTCTAAACGATGCCCAAGTCCAACTATCTCTAAATTTTCCCTAGCCACTGCTTCATAGTCATCATCACAATAGTCAGAATTCGCCATCAAGGGAAGACTGACGTTCTCCAAGGCAGTTAACTCAGGCAATAGAAAGTAGTCCTGAAAAATAAAACCCAAATTGTGGAGACGAAAAAAAGTTTTCTGATCATCTGAAAGGGTCGTAGTATCCACACCATCCAGCTTGATCGTCCCCTTTTCCGGCTCATCCAACAACCCCAATTGGCGCAAAAGCGTCGTTTTTCCAGAACCACTACGTCCCATCACAGCAGTAAAAACCCCGGTTTCAATTGTAAAAGAAATATCCTTTAATACAGGCACTGTCACCGCCCCAAAATATGTTTTATACAATGAATCAACAGTAATCAAAGCGCGTTAACCCCATAATGTTTTAAGAATACTTTGACGAGCCACCATCCATGAAGGAAAAAAACTACTACCAATCGACACCAATGTCATACCGACAGCTGCAAGGATAACAGTTCCAGGAGCAACTAACAGACTAGCTTCACCTGTCGGCATTTTTATTGGGTAATACTGCGTAAAAGGAACTACCACGCAATACGTAAAAATAATTCCAATCGCTATCCCAACAACAACATACAACAACCCAAGAAATATATTCGACAAAATTATTATATTCCTGTGAATTCCAATCGCCCGTAAACCTCCAATATGCCGTTTTTTATTGGTTACATTGATAAAAATAATGATAAAAATGGTAATCGCAGTAATAACCAAGCTGATGATAGTAAATACAATATTCACCACTTGAAAGCTGGAATTAATACTCGACACTGAACTCGTCATATCTTCCCATGAAGTCAATGTTAACTTACTATAACCAACACTCCGGATAGCATTGATAACAGCCGTTTCATTGGTCTGATTTTCATCTATCTTCACAACAATTTCTGAAGCAAGATTGGCAACCCCAAGAATTTTTCCCAACTCCTGGCCGTTAAAAAATGCCTTACTATCCAGTTGTTGCGACTTAGTTTGAAAAATCCCTTTCACTGTATACATCCGCTCTGTACTGTTAGAAAAAGTAACCAAAACCGTATCACCAACCTGAACTCCCCCAAGATTATCAACCCCTCGACTCCCCGAACTGCCACTTGCAGCAGGCGAACCAGCACTTCCACTACTACCTGTAGTCGTTCGCGCCCCACCAGCCGCAGCCCCACCTCCACCACCTGAAAAT
>JBAXVQ010000007.1:0-51815 GCA_037128935.1 bacterium
CGAGTTACTTTTTTTCTTGATAAAAAAAGTAACCAAAAAAATCAAGTCGAAATAAATCCCGCGCTGTGGGTTACGACGTATTTCGACGGGCATCAGAGTGCAATGGCGAGGTTTGGGTGTACCCGTGAGGTTGTAATCGAGAGATCGGGAGGGGTGGAGAGATTTCGCGGTCGGCTGGTGTGGGTGTTGACCGTTCGCTGGCGTAAGAAAATGCGGGTGCCTGACGGATGTCTTTGTGCCTGCGTATGCTTTTTCTTGCTTCCCCCTTGTCAGGGGGACTTTCTGCGTATGCTTTTTTAGTTTTTGGCGAGCCAGGTGGTGATGCCGCCGGAGATGTTTTTGGCTTGGAGGCCTTGGTTGCGGAGGAGGCGGGTGGCGTTGTGGGAGGTTTGGCCAACGTTGCAGTAGACGTAAATGGGTTGGTTTTTGGGGAGTTCATGGAGGCGGGTGCGGAGGTCTTCTAGGGGGATATTTATGGCGTTTGGGACGTGTTTTTTTTCGTAGGAAAGTTGGTTGCGGACGTCGAGGAGGAAACTTTCTTTGTCAATGTCTTCCCAGTGAACGGTTGGGGTGAGGTTGGAGAGGTGGTTTTCGGCGATCATGCCGGCAATGTTGAGGGGGTCTTTGGCAGCGCCGTATTGGGGGGCGTAGCAGAGTTCGGCTTCGGCGAGGTCGTGGATGGTGCCGTTTTTTTGTATGAGCATGGCGATGACGTCGATGCGTTTTTCTGCTCCGGCTTCGCTTACGGCTTGGGCTCCGAGGATTTTGCCGTCAGTTGGGGAGAACAGTAGTTTTAAGCTGATGGTTTTCGCGCCTGGGTAGTAGCCGACGTGGTTTCCACGATGGGCGTAGATTTTTTCGTAGGTAATGCCTGTGCGTCTGAGGGTTTTTTCTGAGGCTCCAGTGCCAGCGGCTGTGAGGTTGAGGATTCCGCAGACACTGGTACCTTGGGTGCCGCGGAATGTTGCTTCTTGGCCGCAGATGTTGTCGGCGGCGATTCTGCCTTGGCGATTGGCAGGGCCGGCAAGGGGGATGACTGCCCACTCGCCAGTAATCCAATCTTTGACTTCTATTGCATCTCCAACTGCCCAGATGTTTGGGTCTGAGGTCTGCATTTTGTCGTTAATGCGGATGCCTCCTCGTTGGCCGATTTCTAAGCCGGATTCACAAGCTAGTGTTGATTCTGGTCTGACGCCGATGGCGAGGATTACGATGTCGGCGGGGAAAGACTTTCCTGATTCAGTTTTCACGTGGAGCGTGGTGTCGGCTTTTTCGAAGCCTGTTACCGATTCACTGGTTTCTAAAGCCACTCCGTTTTGGCGGAGATTATTTTCTATGGGGGTAACCATTTCTGGATCGAAGGTGCCGAGGATGTTGGTGTTACGTTCTATGACGGTGACTTTTATGCCAAGGTGGAGGAAGTTTTCGACCATTTCCATGCCGATGTAGCCGCCGCCGATTACTACGGCTTGTTTTGCTTGGGTTTGTTGGATCCACTTTTTTACGGTTTGGCTGTCGGGGACGGTGCGGAGGGTGAATATTCCGGGGAGATCGATGCCCGGGAGGGGAGGTTTGATTGGCGATGCGCCAGGGGAAAGGACTAATGCGTCGTATCTTTCTTCGTAGGTTGTGCCGTCGAGGTGGTTTTTTACGGTTACGATTTTCTTTTCTTTATCAATGGCAATTGCTTCGTTCATGGTGCGGACATCTATGTTGTAGCGAGTTTTGAAGGTTTCTGGGGTGGCGAGGATGAGGTCTTGGTCGTTTTTGATGATATTTCCGACGAAGTAGGGGAGGCCGCAGTTGGCGAATGAGACGTGGGGGCCGCGTTCGAGGATGATTATTTCAGTGGTTTCGGAGAGTCTGCGGGCGCGGGTTGCGCAGGAGGCGCCACCGGCTACGCCGCCGATTATTATGAGTTTGTTTGGGGGTGTTTTTGGCATTTTTTTGGCTTTCGTCTTGGTTGAGGTTGTTTTATTTTAGCATGCATTGGGTGTTTGATTTAGCTCGGGTGGGGTTAATGCCTAGCGGATGCTTTTTGGGGGAACGTTTTTCTTCGGTGGGGTGCAGCGAACCTTTTTTCTTCGGTGGTTTTCGCCTGCATGTCGAGTTACTTTTTTTTCTTGATAAAAACCCTTCGACAAGCTCAGGGTACGAAGTCAAGTCGAAATAAATCCCGCGTTGAGGGTTACGACGTATTTCGACGGGCATCAGAGGGCGCAGGGCGAGGTTGGGTGTGTACCCGTGAGGCTGCAACCGAGAGATGGGGAGGGGTGGAGAGATTTCGCGGTCGGCTGGTGTGGGTGTTGATCGTTCGCTGGCGTAAGAAAATGCGGGTGCCTGACGGATGTCTTTGTGCCTGCGTATGCTTTTTTATGCCTGATGGATGTCTTTGGGGTGCCTAGCGGATGCTTGTTAGATCCAGTTTTTCTTTTTGAAGAAGGCTAGCATGATGAGGGAGAGGGTGAGCATGATGAGGAGGACGATGGGGTAGCCCCAGGGGGAGTCGAGTTCGGGCATGTATTTGAAATTCATGCCGTAGATGCCGGCGATGAAGGTGAGGGGCATGAAGATGGTGGAGATGATGGTAAGGACTTTCATGACGGCGTTGAGGCGGTTGCTGATGCTGGAGAGGTAGATGTCGAGCATGCTGGAAAGGCTGTCGCGGTAGGTTTCTTCGGCGTCGATGACTTGGATGGTGTGGTCGTAGATGTCGCGGAGGTAGAGAAGGGTGTCGGTTTGAATGAGTTTGTGGCTGATTCTTTCTAGTTTGCTGACAACTTCTCTGAGTGGCCAGACGGCTTTGCGGAGGTGGATGATCTGGCGTTTGAGTTGGTAAAGTTTGTTGAGGAGTTGAGGATCGGGTTGTTTTACGATGGTGTCTTCGAGGTCTTCGATATCTTCGCCTAGCTGTTCAAGGATGAGAAAGTAATTGTCGACGATGGTGTCGAGAAGGGAGTAGATCAGGTAGTCTGAGCCTTTTTGGCGGATGTTTGCTTGGTTAGCGCGTATTTGGTCGCGGACAGGGTTGAAGACATCACCTTCTTTGCCTTCTTGGAAGGAGATGACACTATTTTCCATAAGCACCAAACTGATTTGTTCAACCACGAGTTGTTTGGTTTTTTCATCGTAAGAAAGCATTTTTATGACGATGTAGAGGTAGTCGACGAAGTCTTCAACTTTTGGGCGCTGGAGGGTGTTGGCGATATCTTCTAAGACTAACGGGTGGAGGTTGAAGCATTTTCCCATATTTTGCAGGATGGCAATGTCATGGAGGCCTTCGATGTCTATCCATGTTGTGCCTGGGTGGGTTTTGTAGGGTATGCACTCGGATACTTCGTGAAGTTGTTTTTCGGTTACTTCTACTTCGTTGTAGCTGATTACTGTAATTTTCGTTTCAGCATTGGTGATTTTGCCGATATGGATAGGGGTTCCGGGTGGAAGACCGGATTTTTGGGAGCGGGTTGTTGGATTTTCTGTCATGAATTTATTAGCTAGTTTCTCTCACACTATAACATTTTAGAGGTGTTAGTGTCTGAAATTTGTTATTATTCTCTAGCGTTGGGATTTACGTGAGCGGTTAATTGTTTTTCTCTTACAACTGTTGTTCTGTTTCTTCCTTGCTCCTTGCTGTGGTAGAGTCCGGTATCTGCAGCTTGTTGGATTTCTTTTAGGAGCTGTTCGGGGAAGTCTGAGCTTTGTGGGACTTCTGTAAGACCACAACTTAGGGTTACGTTACGCAACGGGACAGGTTGGGTTTCTGATTCTTTCTGTAATTCCGCAGTACATGGATCGTTGCTTGTTGGGAGATTTGGTACTTTGTATTCAGTTTCTATCCAACGAGATTTTAAGGGATTTTCATCTCTGATTAATTCGAAACATTTTCCATCAGGTTCAATCCTAAGTGCTTGCTTGTTTCCATCTGGCATCTGACAAATCCAGATTTTATTGATTTCTTTTGCATATCTGCGGAAGACGCGAAGCACATTGTCGCTAGATGATAAGGAGTCTGCTTTTAATAATATTCCAAATTCTTCGCCTCCTATTCTTCCTATGCGGTCAACACTTCTTGATAATTCTCTTATTGTCTGACCCACGGCTGCCAACACATCGTCACCAGTGTTGTGACCGAATGTGTCGTTGATAGTTTTGAAATTATCGATGTCCATTTGTCCGTAGAATAGTTTTTTATTTGAAGTAGATGTTGGTATTTCCGCTGAAGAGAACGCTTTTAGAATGTTTCTGACAGATGTTTCAAAAGCGCCTTTTGTTCTTAGGCCGGTTAGGTCATCAGTGGTGTATCTTTCGAATGTGAGTAAAACTCCTTCAATAATTCCTATTGCACTGCGCATTTTATTTCTTATTTCACGAATGTCGAAGTTTTTTGAAATTGCTATTGCTCCAAATTTTTTTCCTGCTGTTCCATATATATATTCCAAATGGTAGTTATCAGTTTTATTTTCATCAAAACCGATTAGTTCATCATCAGAGTATCGGTAAAAATTGCAAGCAGTAGGATCATTTAAGTATCGTCTTCCTATTTCTTGTGCAACAAAACGTGCTGCTTTTGTGGGGCGAAGAAGTTCCATTGCTTGGAGGTGGGTTTCATTTGCATGTTGCTGGTCTTCTATCAGCATAGTGACGTCAGTCATTGCTACTGCATAATATTTTTTTCCCTCTATGGTACCTGCTGTATTTTGAGCTAAATAGAAATGTAAAAGCGGTTTTACTTCGTCGCCGACAATTGTAAAAAGTGCTCTTGTGAGCTGATTTCTGAATGATTTTTGTTCAGGGGGGTCTAATTCTTGGTTTGGTTCAGAGAACCTTATGCGTTCGGCAATTGCTTGGAAAATACTTGTTAATCGTTCTGAATTTTCTCTTCCATTTAGTGCCGCAAGGCCTTTAGCATTAATTCCGACAAGTTTTCCTTCTTCAGAAATAATTGCTAGTGGAGATGGGTTGTATTTCATTAGTGTTTCCCATACTCCTTTTATTTTTTTCCACTCACCCTTGAATGCTTTATGGCGCTTGCTTTTGATTCGAAGGTGTTGCCGTCTTGGCATAGTTTCATATGCATTCCAAAAACAATTAGATTCAGGAGGGTTTTGACGAAGTTTCATGGGTAGAGTCAGTAATGGAAGGTCTATCTTAATGGTATTGGGGGTGTTGTCAAGTTTTTTGTGACGATGGCGATTTTTTCTTGTATGTAGCGATAGTTGCACACTGTCTTCGGACTGCTCGTATGTCTTGGAGGTTTATAGTAACGAGGAACTGGGGAAAGTCAAATTGTTATTGGCAATGGTAGAAGTTATGCAGGAGGAAGGAGAGTTTATTACTCGACGTAGTCTCGAATTTTAGCTAATTCTTCAAGAGGATGTGTCTCGAATCCTTCTTCAGAAATTCTTATGAAACGTTTTCCCGAAACTGAATCGTGGTATTTTATTCCGTACCTTACTCTGAACGTGGTTTGAGCGGTTGGTACATTTGTATGAAAGTTGCCTTGCACAATGACAGTGGGCTGGTTGATTTCGTTAATCGCTGGAAATGCAGTGGATGCAGCATTAGCAAAGTGATCTTTCTGCACGTAGTTTAACATAGTAGTTAGTGTGGTTGTTAACTCACCGCTTTCAGCAAATTTTCGAGGAAAATCAAGGTTAAGTTCTATTGCGAAATTACCTCTACTAGGAATATTGTTGACCACAACTCCAAAATAATCTGGAGCGTGTTCAGTGATTGTGACTTTTGTGTCGTCAGGTCCGAATTCCCGCTGTTCAGCCATGCATTTTTCTACTTTTTCAGCTAATAGTTGGACTACTGCTTGTGTTTCTTCGTGTGTATCTCTTCTAATGATGGATAGATGATACGGTGTTCTGTTGTCTTCTTTGGCTGGTTCTACAAGAAAATGGAACCTATTTACTTCAGAAGTTTGCTCAACAGCAGGATGATTGCGTGGTAGGGTTACTGTGTAAGTCCTCCTTCCACATGCCTTTGCTACGTAAAGAGCTAAGTCACATTCGTTTTTCTGCTCTTTCATTCCCAATTCCGGATCAAGCTCTTTCACCCCTCCGCTTATGCCCATTCTGCGTTCCAGTTTATATTCACCTTGTGACTGTTCTTGTGGAAAGCCCGTAAGATCGGTGATAGGTAGGCGTGGCAATCGATACTCTGTTAGAGTGATGTCTAATCCTAGTGTTCCACTTGTAATGATTTCCTGAAGTGGGATTTCGCATGGAAGTAGTGTCTCTTTGTCTATTTCATGGAATGTGAAGTAAGAATTTCCTGCTTCTCCGACTTGCCTAGCTTGAGCAACTATTTTTCTACCATTATGATCAACAACCCAAATGCTGTTTACATTTTCCTGTAGTTTTTCTAGCCGTTGTAATGACGTTTCAAAAGTAATGCCATCAGCAGCAACATAGAACTCCTCGCCACCATATCTTGCAACAATGTCATCTTCGCGAAAAGCCCTTTTGATCATACTTGCAACTAGGCTTAATACAACATCTCCCATTTCATGTCCATAGGTGTCGTTGAATGGCTTAAATTTGTCAATATCGAGTAGAATTAACTTTGGACGTTGTTTTAACTGTTCTGCGTCTCTGTTTCCAGCTTTTTCACGGTTTTGTACTTGTTGTTGAAGATTGCTTACTTTTCTTTCAAATTCCGCCCTAATTAGAAGTCCTGTTAGGTAGTCTTGGGTAAACTCAGCCGAAGCCTTGAAGTCGAGGGTGAGTTGCTTACTAAGCAGATATAGTATTCTTTTTGTTGATGGAGGTATTATTCTGTCTGTTGTAATGAACATTGCGACAACGTCATCAGGATTAGAATTTCCTCTGACAATTCTGACATGGTCGCAGACATCTGTTTTTTCAATTATTCGATGATCCCTAGTTATATACCTCGTATTTTCGTCATAGGGAAGAACAAGATCTACTTTGATGCCTGTAATTTGTGATACGTTCTCTGCAAGAAGTTGCGCTGTGCGTATGGGGTCATTAGTTTTCTCACGAGTTTCCGCGTACATTTCTGTTGCGTGATCACCTAATGCATATTGAGTTATATCAGTAGCTATCACTACAATTCTTTTCAGATATGAGTTTAAAAAATAACTAAGGCGTGTATTTCTTTGGCTAGGACGCTCGGCTTCTTTTTGACGTCGAGGTTTCATTTTTGCCGTATATCGAAGTACGTCGAGTTTGTAAATAGTAATGTCACTTTCTTCGACCAGAGTAAGGGTGGTAAGGGAGGATGGAATTTCTTTGTGTGTCTGTTTCTGACAAACGCCAGGCTAGTCTTGATAGTCTCTTTATCAGTTTACGTCTGTGTCTTGCTGAATGAAGATGTGTTGCAAATACTTCTATGCCCTTTGGGTTAGCTTCCGTGATTCTACCTTTTGAGTCAAAGATTGCAACAGCTCCAGGAAGATGGTGGATATCTATTGTATATCTAGGATCATCAGATTTTATTGAGGTCTGTCGATAACTTCTGTCGCTCATTTTTCACAACTCTATTGAGAGTGAGCTATAGTATTACTTTCTTTGTAATTTGTCAATATCTTTTTGATTTAATTAGTTGTATTTGTTTGTTTTAATTGTGACTATTGATTTTTTTGTAGTGAAATTCGTATGGTATTATGTGGTTTTTTCATTGCTGGTTTTTGCATTTATTGACTTCCAGAAAAAGAACCCAATAATCCCAAATGTTGCAATCGGTGAAAGCCATTCAGGAATGTGAAATCCAAAGGCGTCGAGGATCATGATGGTGCCGAGGACGAGGATAGAGTACATTGCACCGTTTTTGAGGTAGGGGTACTGTTTTACTTTCTCGATGTTGCTCACAGTGAGTTGTCGTAGAACGATCGCACCAATGCCGTTTCCGATGAGAATCAAAGGGACGGATAGAGTAAACGCGAACGAACCGAGGACGCTGTCGATTGAGAATGAGGCGTCGATGGCTTCGAGGTACATGATCTTTGACCAGTCGGACATGCCGGTGTTAAGGAGCTTTTTCTCGGCGGCTTCGGCCTGTTGTTTGAATCCGTGTGTGATGAAGAAGACAGTGGAGCCAAGTACAGCTGCAAATTCAAGGGTTCCGCTGCGGGTCATGGCGAAACCTGCGAGTCCTGCCAATAGAATTGATGCAACTGCATAGAACCAGATTCCTTGGCTATGGAAAAACTTTTCACCTTTGAGTCCGTAGTTTTTGTCTTCTAGGAAGAGCCAGTGAAAAAAGAGAAATACGAGAAAGGTTCCGCCACCCATGAGGAGGATTGGTGCGGCGGCTTCGATGGATTCTTTGATATGTGGATCGTTGGAAAACGTTGCGGTGAAGGCTCCCCATGGACCAAGTGAAGGGTTTGTTGCCCAAACTATAAGGAGTGGAAGTAGTCCACGAACAACAAAAACTGCAATGACGATTCCCCAGGTGAGAAACCATTTTCTAGCTTTGGGTTTCATGGTGTGGAGGACTTCGGCGTTGATGATGGCGTTGTCGACGCTGTTGATGATTTCAAAGAGACTGAGGCCGAGTACGGCAAGGATCATAGATACTATTGGCATTGAGAAACTCCTTTATAACTCACGGGTTGCTTTGATTTGCTTTTTGTTTCCTACGATTAGTAGCTTGTCATTGGCTTCAATCATTGTCGATGCGGGGGGATTGATGAGTGTTTTTTTGTCTTTGTGGTTGATGATTGCGAGGATGGTTACTCCAACTTGGTGGTGAAGGTCAGATTTTTTGATGGTTATGTTGGCTAATGAAGATTTTGGTTTTATTTCAATTTCTTCAATATAAACGTCATCGAGAGGGGAGAAGGTGGATTCGAGAAAGTTCGTTACGTGAGGCTTGAGAAGGGCGGAGACCATGAGCTTTCCACCTGCAACGTGCGGAGAAATGACTTGGTCTGCTCCTGCTTTGACAAGCTTGTCGTGCGCTTCTAGGCTGTTTCCTCGAGCTACAATGGAGATTTTGGGGTTCATCATCCGTGCGCTTAACGTAATGTATACGTTATTTGCATCGGTGTGTGTGCAGATGATGATACCTTTTGCTTTGCTTACTCCTGCTTGTTTGAGGATTTCTTCGGATGATGCGTCTCCAAGAATGAAATTCCAGTGGTTTTTTTCGGCTGTATTTTCTAGAGTGTTTTCGTTGGTATCTATGACAACAAAGGGTTGTTTTTCTTGATCGAGGACTGATGCGATGTAGAGACCGACTCGTCCTAAACCGCAGACGATGTAATGCTCTTTGAGCGTGGTTATTGATTTTGCCATTTTTTTTCTCCAGTACGCTTGTTGCAGGTTGCCACCTATGACGAGTGATGCAATGGTTGATAAGGCGTAGAGTGCCATAGTTACGCCGATGGTGATGAAGAAGATATTAAAAATTCTTCCAGCCGGAGAGAGTGGTTGGACTTCTCCGTAGCCTATGGTGGTAAGTGTTATCACGACCATGTAGAGCGCGTCAAAGAAACTCCACCCCTCAATGATCATGAATCCAGCAACACCTACAAAGACTGTTAGAATAACAAGAAGAAGAACTTTTTTTCCTAAACGTATATCCAAATTATGCCTCTTTTGCTTTCTTCATTCACTATACTGAGTTGCAGTTTTCTTCGCAAAAAGGCTTTTTTTCTTGTGGTGTCTTATGTGTGTAGTTGACAAAGACTTATAAACTTGTTATGATTGTGAGATTTAAATGTTGACAGTGAAGTGCGAATTCCGCAATGACATACAAAAAATAACCAAAAGGAGAAAAGAATGATCAACAAAACTGTGCAAAAATCAAAACAAGCGGGTTTCACGCTCGTCGAACTTATCATCGTCATCGTGGTGATAACGATCTTGGCGGCGGCGATTCTCGTAGGTATCAATCCTGCACTTCGTTTCCAACAAGCTCGTAACGCACAACGTTGGAGTGAAGCGAATGCTATTTTGAATGCTGTTATGTCTTACAAAGTGGATCATGGAGGGGCGTTACCTACAGGGTTTGTAGCTCTCACTCCAGCGATACTCAGCACAACAGAGTACACACTTGGAACAAATGCTACAGGTTGTGATAGTCCTTGTGCCTCTGCAAATGCAGCTTGTATTGACTTGAGAACACCGATTGTAGGTGGTGGATATCTTTCTGATATTCCTACTGATCCAAACGGTGGAACAGCTGCAGAAACTTTCTACTCTGTTAAATCAACTGCAACTGGCGGTGTATTAGTAACTGCATGTTCAGCCGAGAATAGCGAAGTAATTTCCATTCAACGCTAAGATACCTATCATTAATGTTTGCTAATAAAAAATCAAAAGGAGAACAGTTTATGAACAAAACACTTAAAAAAGGTCAGGCGGGTTTTACACTCGTCGAACTTATCATCGTCATCGTGGTGATCACAATCTTGGCAGCAGCGATCCTTGTGGGTATCAATCCTGCACTTCGTTTCCAACAGGCTCGTGATGCACAGCGCTGGAGTGAGGCAAATGCCATCCTTAACGCTGTGATGAATTACAAAGTTGATAATGGCGGATCTCTTCCTACAGGCATTGCTGCTACGACTCCTGGAATTCCAATAAGTCTTACTCCCCATACTTTGGGAACTAGTGCCACTGGTTGTAATAGTCCTTGTGCAGGTGCAGTAGCAGCTTGTCTTGACTTGAACACTGCGTTGGTAACTGGTGGATATCTTTCAGATATTCCTACTGATCCAAATGTTGGTAGTGCTACTAACTCTGGTTATTCAGTAGTTGCTACATCTAGCGGTGGCGTATTGGTTACTGCTTGCGGTGCAGAAAATGGTACAATCTCAATTCAACGTTAATTATTAGACTAGCCCCGCACTTCTTCTAGGAAGTGCGGGGCTTTTTTGGAACTTAGGTAATTCTTATTTTTCAGAATTGAAAAAATAGAAAGGAGAAACAAATAATGTCCTTACAAAAGAAAGCTTTACAAAGTGGTTTTACGCTTGTTGAGCTTATTATCGTTATTGTGATTATTACCATCTTGGCGGCAGCTATTTTGGTGGGTATTAATCCTGCTTTGCGTTTTAGGCAAGCGCGAGATGCGCAGCGGTGGAGTGAATCCAATGCGATCCTTAACGCTATTATGGCGTATAAGGTTGACCACGGTGGGGATTTGCCTGTGGGACTTATTGCGGGTACACCTGCTGCGCTTAGTGCTACGGAGTACACTTTGGGGACAGGAGCTACAGGTTGTAATAGTCCTTGTGCAGATGCGAATGCTGCTTGTATAGATTTGAGGAGTCCTATCGTTGGGGGTGGATATCTTTCTGATATTCCTACTGATCCGAATGGTGGGACAGCGGCGAATTCGTATTATTCAGTAACATCTACATCGACTGGGGGTGTTCTTGTTAAGGCTTGTGCGACTGAGGGGTCTCCGATGATTTATACTCAGCGATAGAACGTATGCGTTTTTATGCCCTGTTGCCGAGAGGTGACGGGGCTTTTTTAGTTTAGTTTAGCTATAGTTGGAGCCATCTTACAGAGGGCTCCGTTTGTTTCGTAGAGCTGTAGTGCTTAGGGGCGTGTGGGGGAAATACCTACGAAAGTTTTTATTGCGGATGGTTTTTTATTTTCTGGTTGCTGGGGTTTTGGGGCGCCGCACATCGTTTTCTTCGTGGTCGTTATTGGCGCTAACTACTTTTTGTCCGTCGTCACACACTTCGACAGGCTCAGTGACCACACTTCGACAGGCTCAGTGTGCGAAAAGAATCGCCTCTCAAACGTCGCAGAGGGGGTGTCGGCCATTGAGAGGCGGAATGCCAGAGAGCTGCTGAGCTGAGGATGGTTCTTCGGGTGGTTACGTTTGCTCCAATGAAGTACCGCGTTGGGAGAATGCGTTTTTGTGCGTTCTGCAGCTGCGCTTTAGAATGGCGGGGAATTATAACGTTATGACGAGGTCGCCGTCGATGAGGGTTTCGTTTTGGATGAGGGTGATGGTGGGATATGCGTTTACGAGAGTGGCTTGGAGACGTTCGGCGGCGTATTGGGCTTTGCCTTTGAAATGGATGGCGGGTTGGTCGATGTGGTGGAAGGTTCCTATTTTGCTTATTCTGTAGCCCTGGTCTGTGAGTAGTTGGGCTAGACCTTGGGCGCTGGTGTTGTTTGAGCTGAGGATGTCGATGCGGTAGAGGTTTTTTCCTTTGTCGGATCCTGAGGGGATAACTCTGAACGGAAACCAGGTGTGTGCTCTGTTTATTGGGTCGCCGTTTGTTGTGTTATCCATCCATTCAGTTTCATAGGCTAACGTGAAGTCTTCACGGTAATACGTGTCGTCATTGGTAGTATCTGGGTTGTCTGTCATTCTGTTCGCTCCCAAAGTTGGGGGGATAGTTATGCGGATTCTGAAAGTTCCTGCTTCATTGTAATCAACTCCATCTTGGAGCATGATGCCGCCTTTGGCATTTGGAGTTTTTCCGTTATAACTTCTGCCCCACACTTGATTTGAGAAAACACTTTGCCCAAAGTAAGGATTGGCTGGGTCGTTGTATTGCAGAGGACTACTGAAGAATGGGTCTTTGTATACGTACATTCCAACTTTATCGCTGGTCCAGCGAGTGAGACCTGTGTTTTTGAAATCTACGTCTATATCAAAATACTCTCCTGGAAAGACGACAAAGGCATTATCTTTTCCCCAGGTTCCATGATCTTGTATCAACCATGCTGCCTCTCGTGATTTGGTTCCTGAGGGGACTTCTTTCACCAGAATTTGATCGGTTATTTTGGAGAGGTCTATACCGATACCGATACCATCATCACGGACGACTGTTAGCTTCATGACACTTTCCGGAATATTTGCAAGATTAAAGGTTGCTTGCAGTGTTTCTCCTCCAACAATGACGGTTCTAGCACGAATATCGTTAAGGTAGACGAAAAATCCAATCCCAGGGGTGAAGCAGTCGCTACTGTTTCCAGTGATTGTTATTAGCTGATTTTCCCCTGCGAAAAGCGTTATAGTGGAAAGTCCGATGACTTTTTTAGTTGCATGGAGTAGCAGTGCGGGGGTTGCTGTAGGAGGAGTACCTGTTGGTGTGTTGATTGGAGTTAAAGTTATTGACGATGTCCAAGTGATTGTGGGGGTAAGTGTAATCGTTGTTGTTACTGTCTGTACCCCTGTGAAAGTTCTTGTAGGGGAAAACGTAAAGGTTGGAGAGTACGTTGCTGTTTTTGTTGGGGAGGCAGTCCATGTTGGAGTACTTGAGAATGTAGAGCTTGGAGTTGCTGTGAGTGTTGAGGAAAAGGTGTTGGTTGGTGTATTTGTTATGGTTGCAGTGGTGCTGTTGGTGGTTGTGTTTGTTGGTGTGTTAGTTGCAGTGTTAGTAGGAGTTTGAGTTACTGTTTCGGTTGCAGACTCAGTTGGCGTTTCCGTTATGGTGTCGGTTTCTGTTGCGGTGGGCGTATCAGTATCTGCTACTTGGTAGCCTCGGCTTGAGGCAAAACTGTTGTTGCTGATTGGTGTTTCTTGGGATACGGGTATAGGTTCTGAAGGATTATTTTGGCAGTATAATGAAAAAATGAGCGTGCACAAAACAACGCTGCCAAGCGATAAAAAGAAGTTTTTTAGTAGGTGTTCTTTTTTTTGCATTTTTTTCTTTATATTGATTTTTATATTCAGATAAATCTGATTATGATATCAGTTTTTTGCTGTTGTGTCAATGTTTTTTCTGTTTTTCTCTTGTTTCACCTTGTAACTTTTCTAGATTTCATTGTTTTTGATGTTTTTTTGTAATTTTTGATGAATTGATGACTATTTGTGCAGTTTTTGGTATTTGGCTTTTTGCCCATTCTTGACAAAGTGTGTTTTTTTTTGTAATATTAAAAGATTTTACAGTAAAGAATTTTACAAAACAGATAAAAAAGAGGTTCAGAGATGTGAACGAAACTACGAAAGGTTTCACCATGATTGAACTTATTGTTGTAATGACAGTTATCACCATCCTGTTTGCTGTTTTATTTGCTGCTATGCGGCCTTTTTTGCGATTTACACAGGCTCGTGATGGGCAACGTTGGGGAGAAATTCATGCTTTATTGAATGCTGTTTTGTTTTATCGCGTTGATAATGGGGGAAACTATCCTCCTGGAGTCACTACCAAGTGGCAGGTTTTGGGAACAGCTTCGGCGGGATGTGATTTTTGTGGAAGTCTTACAGCTTCATGTTTGAATTTACAGGGAATCCTGACTAAACGATATTTGCCAGCCATACCCTATGATCCCTTGTATGGTTCATCGAGCATATCCTATTATGCGGTGCGGGCGACGGAAGAAGGTCTTGTTGAGGTTCGAGCATGTGCAAGCGAAATTATTGAGAACATAGATATCGTCGAATAGTTTTTTCACATATAAAAAACAAAAAATACAAAAACGTATCATGGTTAACAAACACAATATGAAAGTGCTTCAAACAGCGATAACAAGCGTCCTAGTAGCTTGTATTTTTTTAGTTTCGCCTACTTTCGCAACTGGATATGCCCGTATTGGTAACAGGGTTTGGGAGGATACTAATAACAACGGTGTTCGTGATGTTGGAGAGCCCTATTTATCGAATGTAACGTTGAAATTGTATCGGGATAATGGGGATAAGGTTTTTAATCTTGATATAGATTCTTACCTTGCTACTCAGGTAACTGGGTCACAAGGCTCATACTATTTTGAGGGGTTATCTGCTGGTGGGTATTGGATATCCGTGATTGAAGCGACTATTCCATTTCCTGATTATGTTCTAACTACAAAGAATGAACCATACTATTCGCTGCTTTCTGATGGTGAGTTTGATGGAAAGGCTGTTTTTGGCTATTACAATAAAGAGCTGCCACCTACGGCAACTCCTGTACCAACCAGTCCCGCAACGTCGACCCCTGTACCGACACTTTCTTTTACTCCAGTTCCTCCGACGGCGACAACTTATGCTGCTCAAGTGACTGCTTCTGCTGTATCAGGAACAGTTACAGGTGGTGCTTCACCTGTTTTGACGTCTACATCGATTGCACAAGCAACAGTAGTGGTGCCTCAAGGTGGTATTACTGGAAATATCTGGAGAGATTCTAATTGTAATGGCGCGTTGGATACCGGTGAATCTGGTTATGGTTCGGTTCTTGTCTTGGTCTATCGGCATACGAGTGCTGGTGATTTTGATGCCAGTAAAGATTCTTTGGTTGATGGTCAGTATTCTCCCGCAAATGGAGATTTTTCATTTAGTCACTTAGCTGCAGGAACGTATTATGTGACACTGCAGGATTCGGTGATCAAGGATAATAGATTTTCTACAAAAGCGTTGCCGTTGAGAGTTGATGTGACCGCTTCAAATGCTTTACTGCAGGTTCCAATAGGTATTTGTACGGCTGTTTCTGGTTCGGTTGACCTTGTTCTTACGGCATCTGAAACTGATAAGGATACACTTCCATTTGGTACAGAAGTAACGTTTACGTTGGCTTACAAGAATACATCAACATCTTCGGCGCCTGAATTTACATTGGTTGCACCGATATTGAGTGGAACCTACACCGTCGGTAGTCTGGTGTTTAATGGGAAAGGTTTAACTGATGCAAACGATCAAGATGCTGGTTATTACAACTCAAGTGAGCGGCAGATTGAAATAAAAACAGGGGTACTTCCGGCTAATTCAGAAGGGAATGTTTCGTTTAAAGTGAAACTCAGCAGCTTGAAGGATGGTAAATATCTTTTTGAGCAGACTGTGTATAGACGTAACAATGGTGTTTCTGATCCTTCCAACACGTTGATGTTTGCTCTGAATCCCTTTTCCTTTATCCTTTCCCGTGTTGATAGTTCTAGTGGTGCTGTAAAAGCTGGGGAGATTCTTTCTTGGAAAATAGCATTAAAAAGTTTGGATACAAGTGAGAAGAGTAAAGTGCTTGTGGGATGCACACTTCCTGATTCACTGAGTTTGATTGATGGTTCACTTACTGGAAAAGGGTTTACAACCAGTGGTAATTTTTTAGCTTGGGATCTTGGGACGATGTCGTCTTCTGCTGAGGAAACAATGACATTTAAGACCAAAGTTAAAGATACGCTTCCGAGTGGAACTGAAATTTCGTTGCAGGCTCTGGTGAAGAGTGCGGGGACGGGGACAATTTCAAGTGGCATAGATCCGATGAATGCGCGTTCAAAGCCGGTGGCTCTTTCAGTTGGAGGAGGTGCTGCTGTTGATGTGTTACCTAAGGCCGGCGGAAAAGATTTGGCCTGGTTGAATTTTGCCTATCTCATGGTTTTGGTAGTGCTGTTGGGTAGTGGAGCATTTTTACTACGAAAAGAGTTGAAGGCATTGAGTCTGCACGCCAAAGTGTTTTTTGCATTACCTGCGAATGTGCGGAAGGAAGCCTACCAGCAGTTTATCAAGGCTCCTTTTAAGCAAAAGCTCAGTATGTTTAGGAGCTGGTTTGCTCATGCTAAACCTTTGGATCTGCCAGCGCCTGAAACGCCTATGGTTGGTGGAACAGTTCAACCGCCTACGCCTACCCAAGCTCCAACAATGCCGATTGAGAGTTCTGCCCCTCCTGCCCCTCCTGCCCCAACTCCTACCCCTGTGCCAGCTCCAAACGCTACTGCTCTTGGAACAGTAGTTTCAGGAGGACCTAAACCGTTTGAAAAACCTGCTCTTCCTGGGTTACCCAAGAAGTCTCCACGTGGGCTTAACGAAGTTCCTCAGCTGGTTTTGATCAACCCTGGTAAGGGTAATTCGAATTCTTCTTCGGGTGGTGTTTCTTATTCTTAATTAAGGTGATTCATTATGGACGTTGCAAATGACAAACTGAAAGACCTTCTCCTCAAATCGAGGTTGATGACTGATATTGAGTTGACGAAGATAGAGCGTATCGCCGAGGATTCGGGGGTGACGCTTGCTGATTACCTTCTGAGTGTAGACGTGGTGGCTGAAGATGCCATCGGGCAGATTATTGGTTCTCTTATCAATGTGCCTTTTATCAATTTAAAAGAAATAACTATTCCACCGGACGTGATTCAGCTTTTACCAGAACAGATTTCCCGTGAATACATGGTTGTGGCCTTTAGCGCGTCAGAAGATAAGGTAAAGGTTGCGTTGATGAACCCGCTGGATAAGCAGCTGACAGCGTATCTGAAAAATCTTTTGGGCAAAGATATTGAAGTGTTTTTTGGTACTCCTGATGGTATTCAGGAATCTTTCCGCCTCTACCAACAGCATATTATCGATAGTTTGAATGTGATCGTTCAGGAAAATCTTGTGAAAGAGGCTGGTGGGCAACTGCATCGTTTCCCGATTGTGAAGATTGTTGACCTTATTCTTGATTATGCTTATCGCAATCACGTTTCTGATATCCATTTGCAGCCGTATGATAACCAACTACTGATTCGTTTTCGTATTGATGGTATTTTGCATGACATTCTGCTACTACCTAAAGACTTTCATCAAAAAATTATCAACCGTATCAAAATTGTTGCTCAGATCCGTACGTATGAAGTGGGTAAATTTCAAGATGGGCGTTTTCGTTTCACTGTTGATGATGCACCGACAGATGTTCGTGTATCTATTATCCCAGCAATGAATGGTGAGAAAGCAGTGTTGCGGTACCTTTCACGTAAGAACCGCGAAATTCAGTTGGAGGAGATGGGTTTCTTGAAAGATCAGCTGCAGATTATTAAGCGGGGCTTTAGCCGTCCGTATGGAATGATCTTGGCAACAGGGCCAACAGGTAGTGGAAAGACGACAACGTTGTACGGTATTTTGAAAAAGTTGAATCGGCGTGAGGTGAATATTTCAACGATCGAAGATCCTGTGGAGTTTCAGATTCCTGAAATTACGCAGATTCAGGTGGATGCGATGAAGGAAATTACGTTTGCAAAAGGGCTTCGCTCGCTGCTTCGTCAGGACCCGAACATTATCATGGTGGGGGAAATTCGAGACCAAGAGACGGCTTCGATTGCTGTTAATGCCGCTTTGACAGGGCACTTGTTGCTTTCTACTCTGCACACCAATGACGCAGCTACGGTTATGCCTCGTTTGTTAGATATGGGTATTGAGCCGTTCTTGATCGCGTCAACGGTTAACATCATTTTGGCACAACGATTGGTAAGAAAAACCTGTAGGCATTGCCAGACATCGGAAGAAATTTCTTATGCTTTTTTATCAACTCAGTTACCGAAGAAAATTCTCGATACGTATTTTGGGAAAAAAGAGCAGATTACTTTCTACAAAGGAGTCGGCTGTTCGTCTTGCCAGGGAACGGGGTATATCGGCCGATCGGCAATCTGCGAGGTGATGGAAGTGACTAAGGAGATTCAGGATGCAGTTGTGGGAAGACAATCTGCTGATGATATCAAAGCTTTGGCGCAGAGCCAAGGTATGAAGACTATGTTGGAGGATGGTATTGAAAAGGTGCAGCGTGGTCTGACGACGATCGAAGAAGTCCTTCGAGTGGCAAAAGAATAAGGGGGTTTTCATGATACTGTTTCTCTCAGTTGGAACTATGGACAAGATCTTCTTCTCGAAGCATCTGATGATGCTTATTCGGGCAGGGGTGACGTTGCCTGATGCTGTAGATATTATCGCGAAGCAGTCGAAGTCTGAGAGTTTGCGGATGATTCTCGAAAAGGTAGTTGCCGATATTCACAATGCATCTTCGTTGGCTGAATCTTTGAGCCCATTTAACAAATATTTTGGTGAGTTTTTTATTACCACAATTAAGTTGGGTGAGGAGAAAGGGACGCTAGAGGAGAATTTGCTGTATCTTACTAAGAAATTGGAACGCGATTTTGATTTTAATGAAAAGCTTAAAACAGCGGCATTTTACCCTGCTCTTTTATTTGGGACATTAATTGTTTTAGGTTTTGCTATTTATTTTTATGTGTTGCCCAATCTTGTTAAATTGTTTGCGAGTTTTAAGAGTGAGTTGCCTCTACCTACGCGTGTATTGCTTTATGCAGCCGATCATACGAGCACTTTTGGACCGATAATTATCCTTGTTACTGTTGCGTTGGTTTTTTTCTTTCCAATTGCTTATAGGATGCCGAAGTTTAGAAATGCGTTTGATGCTGTTCGTCTTCGCATTCCAGTGTTTGGTAGTATTTTTCGCAATCTGACGTTGGCTCAGATTCATCAAAACCTTGGTGTGCTTGTGCGGATTGGAGTTGGTTTACCAGAAACCTTGGTGATTGTTGGTCAGACAACTACCAATAGCTTGTATAAGAATGAAGTGCTTCGCATGGCTGAGTTTGTACGAAAAGGAAATACAATGGGGGATGCTTTTCTTGATGACTCGTCTAAGATATTTCCAATTTTATCGCAGAAAATGCTGGTGTTGTCTGAGCAGAGTGGAACGCTTTCGGAAACGTCGATTTATTTGGCTGACTTCTACGATTCTGAAGCCAGTCGAACGCTTTCACGGTTATCGACAGTGTTGGAACCCATGTTGTTGCTTGGAATTGGTTTGATTATAGCGTTTGTTGCTTTTGCCATTCTGGAGCCGATTTATGGACTTACTAATAGCATGAGCGAAACAAGAGGGTAATGATGAATACTATACCAATACACAATCTGAAGCAGAAGCATTTCTCCAAACGAGGATTTACTTTGATTGAGGTTATGATTGTGGTTGTTTTGACTACGGTGCTGGCTTTGTTCGTTATGCCGTTTGTTAATGATTTTCAAGGCAGTAATGCGTTGGTTGATCAGGAACAACAGGTCTTGTTGTCATTGCGGTTTGCGCAGAGCAGGTCGCAGGTGAAAGAAGGGAATTCGAGATGGGGTGTGTATTTTCCATCTGCTCCTTCTAGAGCTTTTTATGTGTATCGTGGGGATTCTTATCCTACAAGGATGCCTGCTTATGATGAAGAGCATACGTTTCCTGCTTCAATAACTATATCCGGTTCGCAAGATATTAATTTTAATCAGCTGGGGATTCCTCAATCGGCTGCTACGGTTGTGCTTTCTTCGTCAACCAACAAGCAGAAAACGATAGAGGTGAGTCCCACTGGAAGAATCGACACTGTATCAAGGTAACGCCATGCATAGTACACACCGACAATTTGAACGGGGATCAAGCTTGATGGAAGTTATCATTGCTATTGTCCTTTTTTCATTGGTTGCTCTTTATTTATTTACTCTTATGCTTGATTCTTATCGTACTAATTTTGAGGTGTTGCAGGATGGGAAGGCGTTAACGATTGCCGATGAGGGGTATGAGGCGATTCTTTCGATACGTGATAGAAATTGGAGTGGAGTGGCTTCCAATGGTGTTTATGGACTTATGACTGGGGTTCCTGGGTATTGGTCTTTGGTTCCAGGATCCAATGTGCTTGATGAGTTTACACGTGCGATCACGATTGAGGATGCCTATCGTGATGGTACGGGAAAATTAGTGATAAGTGGTACGCCTGATCCTAATACAAAGAAAGTTACTACAACAGTTTCTTGGAGTTCTGGTACACGGACACGAAATGTTGTTATTGATAATTATCTTACTAATTGGGTGAAGTCATCATTGATTCGCAATGGAAGTTTTGCGCAGTTTTCCGGTTCTCCGCCTTCGGTTGCATTTGGAGATTGGGAGGTTTCGACAACGGGTGGCTATAGCGTTGAAGCAGATACTGGCTACGATACGTTTGGCGTTGCAGCAAAACTAGTAGTTTCACCTCTTGGTGTGCCGAGTTTAACCATGCAGCAAGGGAATATTCCGGTCTCCGGTGCGTCTGCATACACGCTTTCATTTCTTTCCAAAGGCACGATGCCGGGCGATCAGGTGCAGATTGGAGTGTTGGATCAGGATGGATACTATCTTAACCAAGTTGGTGGTTGGCAAAATTCTTCTGTTTTGTTTGCTGGTGCGCTATCACATACAAGTTTGGCTCCAACAACCTGGGTTCCTACTACAATCTCGTTTGTGACAAGGCCTCAGTCGGTAATGCTATCAATTCTTATTACTCCTCAGGGACAAAGCCCTGGTGAATATGTGGACTTGGATACGATTTCGTTTTCCAAGACATAGAGATTTTATGAAAAACAAAAACAAATACAATTTGAACATTACACAACGTGGCACCACGCTTGTAGAATTGATACTCTACACGGCGTTGGTATCTATTTTTATTGTTGTTGCAGGGTATTTTACGATTGATTTTATTATGGGGAGAAATAAGGCTTTTGCTCAACAGGAGGTGAATGCCAATATCCGTGTAGCGCAAAAGGATATTTCTTCTACGTTGCGTTCGGCGGTTAATATTTTTGGCGATAGTGATTTTAATGTGAATCTTGCTTCTACGCCTGGTACTAAGCTCAATCTGCAGACTGCTACAGTTAATCAGGATCCGACACTGTTTGATGTGCAAAATGGGGTGTTGCGGGTGAGAAAGAGTACCGGGGAGTTTGTTGCCATCACCTCGAAGGATGTGGAAGTGACGGAATTTACCATTGTGAATATGTCAACGAATGATAATTCAACAAAACATCTGCTTTATCGCCTTACCATCAAGTTTTATAACCCGAATAATGATGCCAATTTTAGAGCTTCTCAGACGATAGAAGAATCTATTGAACTTCGAAATAAGAATGAGACGCCATTTGTTACGACATATACTGCAACACCGACAATAACGCGAACATATACTCCAACCTTCACGTATACTCCAACTTCGACATTTACTAAGACACCTACGGCAACCAATACGGCTACGGTTACGGTTACAGCGACTGAAACCTTAACTCCGCTCCTTAGCTATACACCAACTAAAACGGCAACCCGATCAGCTACAGCCACAGCTACAGTTTCTTTCACTGCAACGAATAGCCCAACAGGGACAGATACTCCAACTGCAACTGAAAGCCCAACAGCGACTGCCACTTCTACCGTGACGGAGACATTGACTATAACGAATAGTTCTACTTCAACTTCAACACCCTCTGTCACTGTAACTGATACGAGAACTATTACTCCGACATCCTCCATTACAGTAACGGCGACTGCAACTATCACTGCAACGCCTTCTCCTACGCCAAACATCGGCCATTGTACCTATTTAGATGATTTTGCATCACCATCTTTGGGAGCCGGTTGGTTCTGGTTTCAGGAAAATCCAGCAAACTGGAGTTTGACGCAGAATCCTGGCTCCATGCGTATTTTGACGGAACCTGGCGATATCTGGTTGACGTTGGCGAATGCCAAGAATATTTTGCTTCGCGAGGCTGGTGGTGGGGATTTTGAAATCAGGACGAGAATGACTTTTGATCCTAGTGCGGAGACTCACCAAGCTGGTCTAATTATTTATCAAGACAATGATAACTATGAGCAGGCTTTGAGGATCTATATTAATGGAGGGCAGCAGTTTTTAATAGCAGATGAGGAAGGTGGAAATGGTACTTATACTGGACTTACTACAACGAGTAACGTTTCCTATATCAGGCTGCGTAAGGTTGGAACGGTGTATACCAGTTTCTTCAGTATGGATGGCGTTACTTGGACGCAAGTTGGTACATATTCTTCGGTCTTTAATAACCTAAAAGTTGGTTTGATGGCTAATAGTTCTTATCCATCAACAGCACCAAGTATTCCAGCTGACTTTGACTATTTCTGTCTTGAAGAAGATGCAACTCCTACTCCAACAGTAACAAATACTTCTACTGCGACAGCAACGGTTACAAATACTGCAACATCAACTATTACACCGACTACGACTATTACTAATACTCCATCAATTACGGCAACGTTTACAGCAACCCCAACTGGTACTGCAGCCGCAATCAGCCCAATTAAAGAATATGTGGTAAACAACTGTGATGGAAGCTATACAGCGTTCTGGGGATATAATAATCCGAATCCTTATGGAATTTCCATTCCAGTAGGATCGACGAATAGGTTTAATCCAATCCCTGATGATCGTGGTCAACCAACGATTTTCACTCCAGGAAGAAATTATGCGGTATTTAGCACAGTATTTGATGGGAGCAATCTGGTTTGGGCATTGAATGGTAAAACGGCAACAGCAAATGGCACTGGAATTCCATGTTTGACACCATCTATTACGCCGACACATACGGTTACATTGACTCCAACAAATACTCCGACAAGCACATTTACGGTTACGCCAACATTTACAAATACGTTTACTTCTACTTCTACGTCGACTGACACCCCAACCAATACCTTTACTGTGACGCCAACTGCGACGTATACATTTACGTCAACAGCTACTCACACTCCAACGAAAACCTTTACAAATACCGCAACGGTGACTAATACACCAACAGCAACCTTTACGTGGACAAATACTGCAACTTCTACACCAACGAGTACTCGTACATTTACTTTCACCAGCACGAGAACCTTTACCCCAACGATAACGATGACATTCACCAATACCCCAACGTCCACGATTACTTCAACCTTTACGGCGACGGGAACCTTTACGCCAACTGTTACCCCAACGGCAGCGGCGATTGTGCCTTATTTCGAGTACATGTACAACAACTGTAACGGCACTTACCTCGCTTTCTGGGGTTACGATAATCCAAATGGCTATGGAATAAGCATTTCTGCCGGATCAGGAAACTCATTCTCTCCAGCACCAGCAGATCGTGGTCAGACCACAGTGTTTCTACCTGGACGTCACTATGCCGTTTTTAGCACACTGTTTAGTGGAGCATCACTTACCTGGTCACTCAATGGAAACAGTGCTTTCGCCGATACGAGCACCTCGCCCTGTCTGACACCTTCTTCAACACCGACCTCTACTATTACTCAAACATTTACCGCTACACCTACATTCACTGCTACCTCCACCTTTACTTCAACATTTACCGCAACAGCAACAAGAACATTTACCCCAACCGCAACGTACACCTACACCGCAACATTTACCGTTACCAATACACCAACACAAACCTACACCCCGACCTACACCCCAACCCCACTGGTTGGAGAATGCGATGTCGATACGGATACTCTTGGCCTCTGGCATATGAATGAAACCAGTGGAACCTCAGCTCATGACTCCTCATTCAATCACAATGATGGTCAAAACACTGGAGTTACTCTTGGAGGCTCAGGAAAATTTGGCACTGGGTACTCATTCTCTGGCACCTCGAGCTTTGTACAGGTTCCTCATGATTCCACACTAAATCTTACCTCCGGCATGACGTTGGAAACTTGGGTAAACAGACAGGTTGATACTGGAAACTGGGAAACACTGATCAGTAAATCAGCATGGGATACCGGAAATGATCGCACTTACCAATTGATGATTGATCAAACTGACCATGCCTCGTTCCATCTCTCCTCAGACGGCACTATCGGCACAGAAGTTGTCTTACCAAGTATCTCGACAGTTCCTCTGAATACCTGGACACACATCGCCGCAACATGGAATGGTTCTGAAATGAAACTGTACTTCAACGGTATGCTTGAAGGCTCAACACCCTTTGCTGGTCCATTAAACACCAACAGTCAGTCCCTGGTTTTTGGAGCCAACAATGGAGCATCGGAACAGCTCTTCCACGGTTACATGGATGAAGTGAGAATTTCTTCTGTTGCTCGTCTCGAGTTCTGCTCCGTAGTTGCAACTACGGCTACACCTACAGCAACGGCTACCTCTACGTTTACAAGCACGAATACAGCAACGGCTACTCGTACTTTTACACCAACATCGACATACACCAGTACGTTTACCAATACACCTACTGCGACATTTACTTCAACATTCACGTTTACACCTACAAACACAGCAACGAATACACCAACTTCGACCTTTACAAATACGTATACGGTGACCTTTACACCAACAGCTACCTTTACGTGGACAAAGACTTCAACTTCAACGCCAACAATCACTCCGACCTTTTCTTCTACGGCTACTGCAACGTTTACGATTACGAATACCTTTACTGCAACAAATACTCGTACTTTTACCTTTACCCCAACTTTCACCCGCACCAGCACGAGAACCTTTACCCCAACGATAACGATGACATTCACCAATACCCCAACGTCCACGATTACTTCAACCTTTACGGCGACGGGAACCTTTACGCCAACTGTTACCCCAACGGCAGCGGCGATTGTGCCTTATTTCGAGTACATGTACAACAACTGTAACGGCACTTACCTCGCTTTCTGGGGTTACGATAATCCAAATGGCTATGGAATAAGCATTTCTGCCGGATCAGGAAACTCATTCTCTCCAGCACCAGCAGATCGTGGTCAGACCACAGTGTTTCTACCTGGACGTCACTATGCCGTTTTTAGCACACTGTTTAGTGGAGCATCACTTACCTGGTCACTCAATGGAAACAGTGCTTTCGCCGATACGAGCACCTCGCCCTGTCTGACACCTTCTTCAACACCGACCTCTACTATTACTCAAACATTTACCGCTACACCTACATTCACTGCTACCTCCACCTTTACTTCAACATTTACCGCAACAGCAACAAGAACATTTACCCCAACCGCAACGTACACCTACACCGCAACATTTACCGTTACCAATACACCAACACAAACCTACACCCCGACCTACACCCCAACCCCACTGGTTGGAGAATGCGATGTCGATACGGATACTCTTGGCCTCTGGCATATGAATGAAACCAGTGGAACCTCAGCTCATGACTCCTCATTCAATCACAATGATGGTCAAAACACTGGAGTTACTCTTGGAGGCTCAGGAAAATTTGGCACTGGGTACTCATTCTCTGGCACCTCGAGCTTTGTACAGGTTCCTCATGATTCCACACTAAATCTTACCTCCGGCATGACGTTGGAAACTTGGGTAAACAGACAGGTTGATACTGGAAACTGGGAAACACTGATCAGTAAATCAGCATGGGATACCGGAAATGATCGCACTTACCAATTGATGATTGATCAAACTGACCATGCCTCGTTCCATCTCTCCTCAGACGGCACTATCGGCACAGAAGTTGTCTTACCAAGTATCTCGACAGTTCCTCTGAATACCTGGACACACATCGCCGCAACATGGAATGGTTCTGAAATGAAACTGTACTTCAACGGTATGCTTGAAGGCTCAACACCCTTTGCTGGTCCATTAAACACCAACAGTCAGTCCCTGGTTTTTGGAGCCAACAATGGAGCATCGGAACAGCTCTTCCACGGTTACATGGATGAAGTGAGAATTTCTTCTGTTGCTCGTCTCGAGTTCTGCTCCGTAGTTGCAACTACGGCTACACCTACAGCAACGGCTACCTCTACGTTTACAAGCACGAATACAGCAACGGCTACTCGTACTTTTACACCAACATCGACATACACCAGTACGTTTACCAATACACCTACTGCGACATTTACTTCAACATTCACGTTTACACCTACAAACACAGCAACGAATACACCAACTTCGACCTTTACAAATACGTATACGGCAACCAATACCCGTACTTTTACTAATACGGCAACCAATACCAATACGTTTACTCCTACAGCAACTACTACCTTTACCAGTACCTTTACTCACACTCCTACTGAAACGTTTACTCCTACAGCAACCTATACGTTTACCGCTACGGTGACGGATACGTTCACGGCAACTGCTACAAATACGGCAACTGCTACAGCTACGGTAACTTCCACGGCAACCAATACCTCTACTGCATATTTCAAGATTGAGGGAGATACAGTTGGAGGTGTGAATAGTTCCGGGTGGACTACGGTGAATCTTAACCAGCAGTACAATAGTATGGTGGTAGTATTCGGCTTGCAGTACAGTGCGAATAATCAGCCAGAAATCGTGCGAATTCAAAATGCCCAAGGTAATAGTTTCGAGATCCGCATCCAAAACCCAAGTGGATTGGCTTTGAGTAATGAAACGGTGCATTACCTTGTTATGGAAGAAGGGAACTGGACTCTTCCTAATGGGATGCCTATTGAAGCGAAGAAATATAGTAGTACGGTCACTGATAGCTCTGGATCGTGGACAGGGCAGGTACGGACTTACGGAAATGCATATACTGCTCCAGTTGTTGTTGGACAGGTACAGACTTATAATGACCCAAGTTGGTCGCAGTTTTGGAGTAGAGGATCTGCTTCTACTAATCCGCCAAGTGCAACAAGTTTTAGGTCAGGTAAGCATGTTGGTGAAGATGCCGATAGAACAAGGGCAAATGAGGATGTTGGTTATATTGTTTTTCAACAAGGAAATGGCGATATAAATGGGGTTGATTACGAATTTCATTTAGGAAATGACACAATTCGTGGTGTTGGAAATACTCCGCCATATCTTTATACGTTTGCTCAGGCATTTCCTTCTATTCCTACGTTTGGAGTTATTTCTCAGTCAGCGATGGATGATACGGATGGTAGTTGGCCGATATTCTGGAGTGGATCGCCATTTACTGCAACGCAGATGAGATTGGCTATTGATGAGGATAATATTGGAGATGTGGAGCGAGCTCATAACACTGAACAGGTAGCCTATGCTGTTTTTGGAGATGCTTTAAACTATAACATCCTGACACCAACCAATACCATTACTCCGACAGTAACGTTGACTTCAACGGTAACCCTAACACCAACAGGAACGCCAGTATTTACCTCGACTTCTACCCATACTCCTACAGCAAGCTTTACACCGACGTTCACTTCGACGTTTACTGACACACCAACCAATACCTTTACCATTACGATGACTTCAACGAATACGCCGACCAATACCCCAACAAGTACCTTTACCAGAACATTTACACCAACGAATACCTTTACCAGTACCGCTACTCCAACAGCAACGTTTACCAATACCTATACGTTCACCAACTCGCCAACCAATACGTTTACAAGTACAGCAACACCAACCAACACGTTTACTGCGACGTATACGTTTACCTACACGGTTACTCCTACTGCAACCAACACCCCAACAAATACGTTTACCAATACGCCAACTAGTACAGATACAGCGACATTTACCCCAACATATACGTTTACCTTCACGTTTACGAATACAGCAACATCAACGAATACTCCAACCAACACACCAACATTCACTAAAACATTCACGAATACAGCAACATCAACGAATACCTCAACAAATACGCCGACGTTCACTAGTACATTTACTTATACTGCAACGATGACGCCAACAAATACGTTTACGAATACTCCTACAGCAACCAACACGTTCACCTTCACCAACACGTTTACTAGAACCTATACTCCAACAAATACGGCAACTGCGACAAATACGGCAACTAGTACGCCAACATTCACTTCTACAGCAATTCCTGGAGAGTGTGTTTATGATGCGACAACTGGCGGGCTTTGGCATCTTAATGAAACTTTGGGAACGACGGTGTACGATTCTTCCTCATTATTTAACAATGGTACGAATTATGGTGCAACGGTGAACACAGCGGGTTACTACGGCAAAGCATATTCTTTCAATGGAAGCAGCTCGTATGTTAGTATTCCTGATTCGCCTGCTTTGGATATCACTTCATCAATAACGATTGAGGCATGGGTGAAGCGTGCGGTGGATATGAATTACTGGGAAACGATTGTTTCCAAGTTTACTTGGGATACTGGTCAAAATAGGGCGTATGAACTGATGATTAATAGTGGAGATCAGGCAACCTTCCACCTTTCTTCTGATGGAACAGAGACAAATGAACATATTGTGAACAGTATTTCTACAATTCCTTTGAATACTTGGGTTCATATTGCTGGTAGTTGGGATGGTACAACGATGAGGATTTATGTAAATGGCATGTTGGAGAACACTATGCCATTTACTGGTTCAATTACTACCAATACGGATCCACTCCTTATTGGTAGTAACAATCTGGCAACTGAGCAGTGGTTCAATGGACAGATTGATGAAGTGCGGGTATCTGGTACTGCTCGCTCGACATTTTGTGGCATCGTTGCTACAACAGCGACACCGACGAGTACTGCTACTTCTACGTATACTTCAACCCCAACAGCAACCAGAACGTTCACAAATACCTTCACCGCGACATCAACATTCACGAATACTGCTACGATTACTCCGACGTTTACGAATACGTTTACCAGTACATTTACTGCAACGCCAACGAGTACCTTTACGAATACGTTTACAGCAACCCCATCATTTACCAATACCTATACTCCTACGCAAACTTTCACAAACACGTTTACCGTTACTCTGACGCCAACGAATACGTTTACACGAACCTTTACTGCAACGCCAACCAGTACGTTTACCAGTACCTTTACGATAACTCTAACCTTTACGAATACGTATACGCCGACGAGAACGTTTACCAATACGTTTACGATTACACCAACACCAACTTACACCTTTACTAATACGCCAACGAGCACATTTACTTCGACGTTTACTACTACTCCAACGTTTACGAGAACCTACACCAATACAGCAACATCGACGAATACGCCAACAAATACACCAACGTTTACTCGAACATTTACAAATACTGCAACAGCGACAGTAACGAATACATTTACGAATACTCCGACAGCAACCAATACGTTTACAAAAACTTATACCCCAACCAATACAGCAACAAGCACCCCAACATTCACTTCTACAGCAATTCCTGGAGAGTGTGTTTATGATGCTACAACTGGCGGACTTTGGCATTTGAATGAAACTTCAGGAACAACGGTCTACGATTCTTCCTCATTGTTTAACAATGGTACGAATTATGCTGCAACAGTTAATACAACCGGCTATTACGGCAAAGCATATTCTTTCAATGGAAGTAGCTCGTATGTCAGCATTCCTGATGTATCTGCATTGGATATCACTTCATCAATTACAATTGAAGCTTGGATAAAACGTGTGGTGGATATGAATAACTGGGAAACGATTGTTTCCAAGTCTACGTGGGATACTGGACAAAATCGTACATACGAACTGGCGATTAATTCTGGGGATCAGGCTTCTTTCAACCTCTCTCCAGATGGAACTCAAACAAATGAAAAGGTCTTGAGTAGTATTTCCACTATTCCTCTGAATACCTGGGTACATATTGCTGGAAGTTGGGATGGCACGATGATGAGAATATATGTTAACGGTATGTTGGAAAACACCTTGCCATTTACCGGTTCAATCAACACCAATAGTGACCCACTCCTTATTGGTAGCAATAATTTGGCAACTGAGCAGTGGTTCAATGGTCAGATTGATGAAGTGCGTGTATCTGGTACTGCTCGCTCGACATTCTGCGGTATCGTTGCTGTAACTGCGACACCGACGAATACGGCTACTTTCACGTACACATCAACCCCAACGGCAACAAGAACGTTTACAAACACTTTTACCGCAACATCGACGTTCACGAATACATCTACGATTACACCAACACCTACGAATACCTATACCAACACCTTTACAGCAACGCCGACCAGTACGTTCACAAATACGTTTACAGTAACTCGGACATTTACCAACACCTATACACCAACGCAAACGTTCACAAACACAAGTACTCACACATTCACAGCCACACCGACGAATACATTCACTAGAACGTTTACTATCACAAATACCTTTACGGTTACCAACACACCAACTTCCACCATCACTCCAACATTTACCATCACAAATACCTTCACCGTGACGAATACCGCAACTTCAACGATTACACCAACTTCGACGATTACGCCGACGTTTACCAATACTCCAACAAGAACATTTACGATCACGCCGACGGTTACGAATACTTCTACGGCAACCTACACATTCACGAGGACGTTCACCAATACATTTACGCCTACAAATACAGCTACAAATACGCCTACGAATACAGGAACCTTCACGTTTACAGCAACAGCGTCCAATACGGCAACTGTAACCTACACAGTGACTTCAACAGTTACCAATACGGCTACCAGTACATTGACCTTTACAGCTACATCTACTTCTACGGCTTATTTCAAGATGGAAGGAAGTTATGTCGGAGGGGTTACGGAAAATGGTTGGACTACGGTAAACCTCAATCAAACGTACAACAACATGGTTGTAGTTACTGGCTTGCAGTACAACACCAACGCTCAACCCGAGGTTGTTCGTGTGCGTAATGCTTCTGGAAATAGTTTCCAGGTTCGACTAGAGCGAGCAAGCTCAAGTGCGTTGAATGGTGGGGAAACAATTCACTATCTGGTAATGGAACAAGGAAATTGGACATTACCAAACGGCACGCCGATTGAAGCCGACAAATACCTGAGCTCGGTAACAGATCGTACCGGTTCATGGAATGGGGAAGTGCAGACTTATGGAAATACCTATACCTCACCAGTGGTTGTTGGACAGGTGCAGACCTATAACGACACAGGTTGGTCACAGTTCTGGAGTAGGGGAACCTCTGCAACAAATCCTCCAATTTCCACTAGTTTTAGAGCTGGTAAACACGTTGGTGAAGACCCAACTACAACCCGCGCCAACGAAACGGTTGGGTACATGGTTTTCCAACAAGGAAATGGCTCGATCAATGGTGTTAATTACGAGTTCCGTCTAGGTGCGGATACTATTCGAGGTATTGGAAATGCACCTCCTTACTTGTATACGTTCAACCAAGCTTTTGCAGGCATTCCAGTGTTTGGTGTTATTTCTCAGGCTGCAATGGACGATACAGACGGTAGCTGGGCATATCTGCATGGTGGAAATCCATTTAGCGCGACGCAAATACGGCTTGCGATTGATGAGGATAACTATGGAGATGCAGAGCGAAACCATAGTACCGAGCAGGTTTCCTATGCGGTTTTTGATCAAGCTCTTAATTATAATGCCCTCACACCGACTCCATTAGCTTTCCCTGCCACAGGTATTTTGGATACGTTCAATAGGGCAAATGGAGCTATAGGTTCTAACTGGACTGGTGACACGAGTGGGTATTCCATACTTTCGAACCGATTGGATGTTGGGACGAGTGGAGGAATTTACTGGAATCCAACAGTTTTTGGTGCCAATCAAGAAGCGTATATGAAAATAGTAAGTACAGATAATGCAGCAACAGAGGTCGATCTTATCCTTAAAGCCCAAGGATCAAATTCTACAGATGTCATTGAAGTATGGTACAGTCCAACGTCACAAACGATTACTACTTGGACCAATGAAGCTGCACAAGGTTGGGTACAGCATGGTAGTGTTGACTATCTGCTCCTCGATGGTGATATTCTTGGAGCTCGAGCCAAGGCCAATGGAACAGTGGAAGTGTATGTGAATGGTATTCTTCAAGGTACTTCATATATTACCGACTGGCCATATTATGCAAGTACAGGAAAAATCGGTATCTGGACGATTAGTGCTCCAAGTCTAGTTATCGATGACTTTGGTGGAGGAACAATGCCATGACTACGTTACTTTTCCGCTTTAGTAATCAAAAAGATAGTTATGTGGTTCGGTGTGCCCCGCATCTTGTTTCGTTTCTTGTGAAAGATGTTTTAGATAAGGCTCTTGAGCGAACTGCTAAAACAAAAAAACAACAAACAAGGAAATAGGAAACTGAGTATGTTAACTATCAAACAAACAACTCATGAATCAGGAAATATCGCACTCGTTACGCTGTTGATTGTTATGGTGGTTACCTTGGCAATTGGATTGAATATGCTCCTCATTTCTTTGAATAGTGTCAAGGTGAGTTTTGGTGATCGTCAGTCGCTTCGGGCTTTGGCACTTGCTGAAAGCTGTTTGGACGAAGTGTATCTGCAGCTGAAAAATAATCCAAGTTATATGACAACAACAGTAACATTGCCCATTGGGGTTTGCACAGTAGATATGACTACCAATGAATCGCAGCGTATTATTACGGTTCAAGCAGCTCAAAATGATTACTATAGAAAAATTCAGACAACGGTCTCGGTCGATTACGGCCGAGTAATCAGAACCGGTTGGCAAGAAATTTAATTACTTCAGAGGAGAATTGATAATGAATACTATAAAACAAAAACAGAAAAAAAATGATTTTGTCAGATCTTTAGTTAGTAGTATTGAGAATAAAGCTTACACTGAAGAACAACTTTACCGTCAATCAGTTCTTTCCATGAAAGACGGTTTTATTATTTTGGATCGACAAGGCAAGGTTGTTTTAAAAAATCCAAGTGCTTCAACAATTTTGGGTTATGATCTTGATCAGTCTGTTAGTCGAGACCTTTTGCCTAGTGGAGTAACACTTGTTGGAGAAGATGGGAAATCACTGGTTCCAATTCCTTATTATTTTAAGAAAGTTCTTCGCTCAAAGGTTTCTGTTGAAAATGTAGTGTTAGGTATTCAGAGTGATAGCATTATTCGGCAGTGGATTTCTGCTAGTTTGTATCCAATTTTTTCAAAAGATAAAAAGAATATTGAGTATGTTGTTGCTACTTTTCACGATGTTACTGAAGAAAAACATTTGGAAGAAACGTTAGAAAAACTTAACACACTTCTTTTAAATCTGGGTGATGATCTTCATAACGATTTGCAATCTTTGTTAACTGAAGCTCTTGAAGTTGTGGGAGCAGATTTTGGTCTTTATGGAAGGGCTCATGGTGAGCAGTTAGAGGTGGTAAACTCTGTTAATCTTCCTCCATCATTTCCACTTATTAGTGGTCAAAAATCATTGAAGTATACACAAAGATTGCTTAAGAAACAAAAAGGAAAGCCTTTATTAGTTGCCGATTTAAACATGCCTAAAGGAAGCTTTTTTGAAAAATTTGGAATTGTCAGTTTTATTGGGTATCCAATTATTTCTCAAGGCAAGCTTAGTGGGATCCTTGCTTTATATTTCAAAAAAATAGTGTCAGTTGATCGCAATGCAATCAAATTGGTTGAGTTGATAGCAAATGCTATCGCTGTTCAGGATGAGCGAGGAAAAGTAAGTCTGAAAAATAAACAACTAGTACATGCTATAGAACAAAGCCCTGTAAGTGTCGTTATTACAGATATTGAGGGTGTCATTCAGTATGTTAATCCAAAATTTACTGCAGTTACAGGCTATTCTCGCGAAGAAGCTATGGGGAATACTTCTCGTGTACTAAAGTCTGGTGTGCAGCCATTTTCTCTTTATAAAAACCTATGGCAAACCATAACGAGTGGTAATGAATGGCGTGGTGAACTTTGTAATAAGAAGAAAAATGGCTCTCTCTATTGGGAATTTGCTTCAATTTCAGCGGTAAAAAATGCTGAAGGTAAGATAACCAATTATATTGCCGTAAAAGAAGATATTTCCAAAAGAAAAGAGCTAGAAGAAGGGTTGCGACGTAAAGATAGGCTTACTGAAATTGTGAGTCATGCAGCAGAACAGTTTCTTTCAGTTCAGGGTGGAGAATCTATTGCCATGATATTACAAGGAACTATAAAAAAACTTGGTCAAGAGATGCAAGTCAGTAGAGTATATGTGTTTGAGAATAGTACTGATGAAAAAGGTGCAGTCCTTATGCAACAGACTTTTGAATGGGTTGCAAAAGGAATTGCACCTCAGCTCAGTGAACAAAAATTGCAAAAACTGCCGTACAACAGTAAAGCGGCTGCGGGTTTACAAGACGCTTTTACTAAAAGAGAGATGTTTTTAGGTCATGTACGCAACTTTCCTCCTGCTGAAAGAAAGATACTGGCAGAACAAGGAATTGTTTCTTTGTTGCTTGTTCCCATCTATGCTGGGGATTTGTGGTGGGGATTTATGGGGTTTGATGAATGCACCAAAGAGCGAGAGTGGTCTATGAGTGAGCGTGATACGCTGCAGCTTGCTGCTAATATTATTGGAGGTTCGATTGCTCGACAGCAAGCTGAAGATGCTATTAGGAAGAGAACAGAAGAGCTAGAGCGACTTAATAAACTTATGCTAGGGCGCGAGTTGAAAATGATTGAGCTTAAGCAGCAAATTGCTTCCCAGAGACAAATTTCTGAAAACAAGGAGATTCTCCATGCGTAACAATCAACAACAAACAAACTCAAAAAAATTTCTTTTTCTTGTTGTTGGCGTAAGTATTTTTCTTGTACTTTGTTTCTGTATTTTTCTTTTCCAACAAAGACCCCAAGATTCTATTAATTCTTCCGAAGAAAAAATTCTCCGGATTTATGACTGGGAAAACTATTTTTCACCTGAAACTCTTGCAAATTTTGAAAAGGAGACTGGAATTACAGTTGACTTGACTACATTTGTGAATGAAGATGAGGTTTTGGCAGCGGTGCAGTCTGATCCTTCCCAATATGATCTTGTTTTGTCCAGTGATTCGAATATCGAACTTCTTCTGTATATGAAGTTGGTGACTCTTTTGGATAGAAAAAAAATACCAAATCTTAAAAACTTTGATGAGTCAGTACTGGCGCATGTTGATACTCTGGTTGGAGAGTATACTGTGCCTTACCTGTGGGGAACAACTGGGATTTTGGTAAACACTGAGAAGATTCCTGATTACTCAAAAAGTTGGGATTTGCTTTGGGATGACCGTTACTCAGGAAAGCTGGCGATGCTTGATGATAGTTGGGAGGTTATTGGAGCTGGGTTGAAATCATTGCACTATCCACTGGTTCCAGACAATGATGAGCAATTGAATCAGGCATGGCAGAAGCTAAGCAAACAGCGTCCTTTGCTTTATGACTATGTGCCGTCATTGGATTTGGAAGAACTTTTTGTTGATGGTAGTGTTTGGGCGGCTCAAGTGTATAACGGTGATGCCCAAGAATTTATAGCAAAACATCCTGATTTGCATCTTACCTATTTTATACCTGATGAAGGCTCATCTTTGTGGATTGACTCGTTTTTTATCCCAATAGCGGCAAAACACAAAAACAATGCCTATCTTTTTCTTGATTATCTTCTCCGCCCAGATGTTGGTGCTGATTTTGCAAGTTATCTTAAGTATGCTACTCCCAATAAGGCTGCAAAACAGTTGGAAAGTGATATGGCAAGATTGGAGTATTTTGATAATACCAAAGTGAATCATATGCTCTACAACAAGATTTGGAGTGATATTAGGTTCTTTTCACTATAGGAAAACAATAATGCTAAAAATACTTCATCACTATTGGAAAACACTAAAATATAAGTTGAAACTTACACTTTCAGCGAAGATGCTGTTGTTGTTATTGTTTGCATTTATTCCGCTTCTTTTATCGTTTGTTCTTTTTATTTTTCAGGTTGAAGGATCCTTAAAGAAACAAGTAATTAATGAACGCTTTGCTCTTTTGGAAAGCCAAAGTAGAGAAATAACTCGATTTATCAATGATCATCTCGAGCATACTGAATTATTTTCCTATATGTATCAACCACAGGCGGATTTTCTTTCTAAAGAACAAAAAGATCAAACTCTGCAGAATATGCAGAATAACGCTCATGCTTTCGACAATGTTTGTATTTTGGATAAAAACGATGTGGTGCAGATTTGTACTATGTATAAGTTTTTTGGAGACTGGCGCGGAAACAAGTGGTATCAAGAAGCAAAAAAAACGTTGAAACCTACAGTGTCAAATGTTTTTTTAACATCTGCCTATGAAAGTTCTCTGGCGTTTATTGTTCCTTTTTCTCGTCCTGGAGAGGGTTATAGTGGTAGTGTTGTCGCACAGATCCCGATGGTTCAGTTAACAAACTTGTTAGATTCTTCAACCATGAGTAATGGTGAAGATATATTCGTTTTAAATAGTGCTAATCAGATAATTGCACATAATAATCCAGAGTTGCTGTTTAATCAGTTTCCTTATATCGATGTTGCAAGAATTTCTGAATCTAGGGAGGGTAATTTTGAATATGATGATCAATCGGTCGGGCGTTCATTAGGATGGTATTATGTGATGGAAGATTTTTTAGGTTCTGAGAGTTCCCGGTGGAAGCTGGTAATTACTCAACCAGAGTCGATTCTTTTTAAAGATATCTATAGTTATCGTCTAGTGATGATCGTTTTGCCAGTACTGGTTTTTGTACTGTTGTTTTTTATTGCTTTTTTCTGGATCAAATCTGTTACAAATTCGTTAACACAGTTGACTACCAGTGCTCAAACCATTGCTTTGGGGGATTTATCTATTCCAATAACTTCTCAACAAGATGATGAGGTTGGCTTACTAGCAAAATCTTTTGAGCAAATGCGTGTGAAATTGAAAAGTTCTTATATAGATTTGGAGAAAAAAGTAAAAGAAAAAACAGATCAGCTTTCTACGCAAGTACATTATGTGGCAGATCAAAATATGCAACTTGAAGATACAAAAAGAGCGATGCTTAACCTTCTGGAGGATGTGCGAGAACAGGAAGAAGAGGCTGCTGATGAAAAACATAAGCTTCAGACATTACTTGATAGTATTGGTGATGCAGTTTTTGCTATCAATCTGGATAAAGAAATAATTCTATTTAACAAAGCTTGCGAAATTCTTTCTGGATACACAGCTAAGGAAGCACTGGGACAACGATATAATAAAATACTTACTTTTGTGTATGAACATGATCGGACAACAAATACAGTTTTTATTGATGATGTGCTCAAGCGTGGGATAGCATCAACAATGACTGGATCAACATTACTGTTAACCAAAAAAGGGGTACAGGTTCCTGTAGCGGATAGTGCGGCGCCTATTCATGATAGCAATGGCGAAGTTGTGGGAGGAGTGGTTGTTTTTCGAGATGTGACGCATGATCGAGAAGTTGAACGCATGAAAACAGAGTTTGTTTCTGTTGCATCCCATCAATTGAGAACTCCACTCACCTCGATAAAATGGTATAGCGAAATGTTAATGAATGGGGATGGAGGAAAACTCCCTGAAAAAGCCAAAATTTATCTGGAGAAAGCCATCGCTTCAACAAGCAATATGGTGGATTTGATCAATAGTTTACTTAATGTTTCGCGTATAGAAACTGGAAAAATTTCGATTCGTCCCCTACCCTGTAATCTTCCTGCAAGTATTAAAAAATTAGTTGATGAAATACGACCGTTGATAAAGAAAAGACAACAAAAGCTAAGTTTAAAGCTTTCCAATCTGTTGCCTAGTGATTATCCCATGGATATAGTTATTTTCCGTGAAATATTTCTTAACTTACTTTCCAATGCCATAAAATATTCCCCAGAAATAAAAGGGCATATTCAAATACATGTACATATACAAAAAAATAACATTTGCTTTGAAATTCGTGATAACGGTTTTGGTATCCCAAAATCGGCTGTTCCTAAACTATTTTCAAGATTTTACCGAGCCTACAACGTTCTAGATAAAGATCCTACAGGTACTGGTCTAGGTTTGTATATTGTCAAAGAGCTTGTAAGTATATCAGGAGGAACCGTTTCCTGCTCTTCAAAAGTAAATGAAGGAACAGTATTTATTGTGAAACTTCCGTTGTCCGGTATGAAAGAAAAAAGTGGGGAGCTTTCCCCCGCCTCTACTTTATCTACTCAATAACAAATATATAACTAGTATTCATTAAGGGAGAATCATTAGTATGACTACCAAAGCAACTAAAACAACCAAAACAACCAAAGTATCCGACAAAGTCGCAAAAGGTAAACGTCGCATCCTTATTGTTGAAGATGATGAATTTATCATGTACGTGTACGAAGAAAAATTTCCTCGAGATATGTATGAGGTTGTGTTTGCCAAAGATGGTGAAGAAGCTAATGCCTACCTCGATAAAGAACAATTTAATTTGGTGTTGTTGGATGTTATGATGCCAAAGATTAATGGTTGGGAAGTGTTGAATTATATTAGGAAAGAGAAAAAAGATACCGTGCCCGTTATCATGATTTCTAATCTGGCACAGGATAGTGATCGTGATAAAGCCAAGCAATTGGGTGCTACGGAGTATTTTGTGAAATCGGATATGGGGATTAATGATTTGATGGAGAAGGTGTTGGCGTATGTGAAGTAAAGGAAAATTAATTAGGCTTTTGGAGTTTTTTTGCTGTTTCGGCGGTGATTTGGCGGGGGAGAAATCGGGTGATGAAGGTCATGAGTGTGTTTGAGAAGCCGGTGACGATGGTTGGTTTTTCCTTGATGAGGGCGTTGTAGCCTAGTTTTGCTACTGTCTCTGCATTCATGAGATTTCGTTTGAATAAGTTGGAGTTTCCAAGATTTGCGGTGTCTTTGAAGCCGGTTTCGGTTGGGCCGGGGCAGAGTACGGTGGCGGTGACTCCTGTGCTTGCGAGCTCGCTGCTGAGGGCTTGGGAAAAGGAGAGTACGTAGGCTTTGCTGGCGTAGTAGACGGCCATGTAGGGGCCGGGAAGATACGCGGCTGTGGAGGCTACGTTGAGGATTTTTCCTGATTTTCTTTTGATCATTTCGGGGAGAAAGAGTCGGGTGAGGTGGGTGAGCGTGGTTATGTTGAGTTGAATCATTCTTAGGGTTTTCTTCAGATCAGCTTCTGCAAAGAATGTTTGATCGCCGAAACCTGCGTTGTTGATAAGGACGCTTACTTTACAGTTTTTTTCTTGAAGTTCTTTGAACACTTCTCTGGGTGCTAACGGGTTTGAAAGGTCTTTGGCGATGATGGTAGTGGCTGTTTTGTGTTTTTTATAGAGCTCTGTTGCGATCGCTTCCAATTTTTCTTTGCTGCGTGCGATCAGGATGAGGTTGTAGCCATCGGCAGCGAAGAGTTTGGCAAATTCGAGACCGATGCCGCCTGATGCGCCGGTGATGAGGGCTGTTTTGATTTCTAGCATGAGGGTGTTCTTTTTTGTTGTTGTTTTACGAGTGTACTGGGGGAGTTTTGGGAGAGCAAGGATGATTTTATTATGCTACGGCTTGAGTTGCTGTTATCTGTTGATGTACGAGAAAGAGAGTATTGCGCTGTTCTTCAGTTAGTCTTATGTCCGCGTATTCACGAAGGATCCTTTCTTCAGGCATTGCTTCGCCGTTTAGCCGGTTGCCGGAGGCTTCAAACCAGGCAATTCCTGAGCCATTGTCGAATTGTCGTGGGTAAAAGTACATTTGTCCCCTGTAGATCATGAAATTATAGGTGAATGATGATTGTTTTGTTGTTCCATTTGCAAGATACATAGAGGCGTAATGAGTGGCTTCGATCATTTTCCATGCATCTTCTTTGTTTCTTATTACGAGGCAATCTAGTGGGTAGTCTTGGTCTCCTCCGTTATGTTTCCATTGCGGGAGGGTTACGGGATACGGTTTTCGGGTTTCTCCAGTGTGATAATGGAAATGATTGACTGAGGCACCGGCTCCGCAGGCGTTGTATGCGAATATTGAGTTAGGATTTTCTTTTCTTGTTGCTTTTGCATGATCCCACATCAGAGAAAATAGGTCTTTTGTCAGTAGCTGGGGATGGTTTTTTTCTGGTTCTGGAACTACAAGTAATTGGCCTGAAAAAAATGGAAATTTGTTAAAAAATTCTACTACTGCTCTAGCATTTATACTGAATCGTCTATGAATTTCTGCTTGCAAAAATTTGTTGTTGTAGAAACCACCATTACCGTCTGGTGCAGGAAATACGTTGTGATCAACGAACATTTCTTTGTTTCTTTTTGGTCTGAAAGTTCGTAACGGTATGTGTACTATATTCCATACTCCAGTTAGCATTTCTGATCTGAGAAGTGTGGAAAGACTTCCTGTTTCGTGCAGCACTCTTGCCGTTTCTATAATAGTTTGTCGGTCTCCTTCGGCAATTAAGGAAGTTGGTTTACCTGAAAAAACTGGTTTGTAGGCATCTGTTGCAAGTACTTGCTTGAGCATTTTTTCTGCTTTTTTGCATTTTTCTTTGTAGCGTTTTGGGTCATCAAGAAGATTGGATAAGGAAAAGATGAACATTCCAAGGTGAGGTGGTTCGCCCTTATTTTCAAGATGTCGTTGCAGTTGGGCGTCCCATTTGTGCAGTATTCTGTCGAGTGCTTGGTCTCCAGTCTGGTGTGTTCGTTCTTTTGTTGCCTCAGATGCTGTTCTATGGTGTATTGAAACAGAAGGCATACTAATCCAGTATTTTCTTAGCATTACAATCCTATTTCACGCTTCTGCCCTAAGGGTATCCTACTTAACAAGAAGCGACAATAGTGTTATGTTGCTGGGTTTGTTCAAATTTGGGATGGGGTGGGAATTAGTGTGCCAAGTGGGATAGTGTGGGTGGTGGAACCCCTAAATCTCCCTTCACAGGGGGACTTGGATGGTGGGGGATTGTTTTATCAAGGTGCCATTTTGGAAGAGGAGGAGTGTGCCTGGGGGGATTTTTGTCCATGTTTCGTTGGTGGTGAGGGGTTCGGTGGCGATGAGGGCTACTCGGTCTTTCGTTGTGGTTACGGTGCTGAAATCGATGGTGACATCGGTGTCTTTGAGTTGGGCTTTGGCGAAGGGGGCTTGGCGGATGATGTAGTGGAGATTGTTGTAGCAATGGGCGAAAAGAAGGTTCTCGTTGCCGAGGAGAAAGTTGAAGATGCCGTGTTTGGCGATTTTTTTTGTGCTGCTGTGTATGGCGTTGAATAATTCTTCGGTAGTGGGAAAGGTGGAGCGGAATTTTTTTCTGAGGTTTTCCATGATGAGGCAAAATGCGGTTTCGCTGTCGGTGGAGCCGACTGGGAGGTAGAGGCCTTTGAACGTTGGTGCGAATTCTTTGAGGTTGCCATTGTGGGCGAAAAGCCAGTTGTGTCCCCAGAGTTCACGGGTGTAGGGGTGGGTATTTTCCAAAGCAGTTGAGCCAATGGTGGCTTTGCGGATATGGGCGATGGCATTGAGGGTTTTTATAGGGTAGGACTGCACAAATGCGGCGATCTGGGATTCGGCGGAGGCGGTGGTGTCGAGGAAGATACGGCAGCCTTTTCCTTCGAAAAATCCAATGCCCCAACCGTCGGTGTGTTCCCCTGTTCGTCCTCCACGTTCACAAAAACCGGTGAAGGAGAAGCAGATGTCCGTGGGGACGTTGCAATTCATTCCGAGGAGTTGGCACATGGTGGGTTTTCTTATGCAATGATGCGTTTATTGTAGCGTTTTTGTGTTTTTTTGTCGCATGAGATAAGGATTTTGGTTACGTGGTTACGAGATAGTTGATGATGCCAAATGCTGTTATCGCAGAAAAAAATACGGTAGTTATAAAAATCCCACTTTGTCCTGCTTTTTTGTAGCTTTTCCATGAGGAGTAGAGCCAGAAGGGTTGGGCGAACATGTTGATGATAAGGCCGAGGAAGGGTTGTTTGAGAGCGATGGCGAGTTGGGCGGTGAGGGTGAGTGTGGGGAGGGCGATTTGGGTGATGGTGTTGAAGTGATGTTTGTTCATGGGTGGTTATTTGGCTGTTTTGTTAATCTTCCACCATCCCACGACGAGAGGCAAGAGTGCGGTTGTGGCGTAGTACATGTAGACGTCGAGTTTGTAGTAGTTGTCGGTGGGGCTGAGGAGTTTTACGAGGAAGAGGTAGTCGAGGATGATTGCTAGTGCTGTCCAGGTTATGGTGATGATGAGGTAGTGTTTTATGGTGGTTGATTGTACTTTTTTGAGGAGTACCCAGATGGTGATGAGGATTCCGATGGGAGATACGAACCAGCCTATGAGGTCTTTTGGGACGAGGAAAAAGAAGATGAATCCGAGAATGTAGCCGATAAGCCAGAGGAGGAATCCCCAGAGGAGGGTGTCTTTTGCGAGTTGTTTGGTCATGGTTTATTTTCTTTCTTTTCAGGTTTTTGCTGAAAGTAACGGATGATTGCGGCGGCGATGAATACTTCTAGTGCGCTGAGAGGGATGGCGAAGAGGAGGAGTGCGAGTGGGAGGACTTGGAGGTTGTAGAGGGTGAGCCACATCATGACGAATGAGGTGAGCCATGAGAGGAGGAGTGTTTTTTTGAAGGAGAGGTGTTGGAGGAGTGAGAAGATGAGGTAAGCGAGGAGAAAGCTCCAGATGAGCCAGATGATGCCGTTTATTGGCTTGGTTTCGAAAGTGAGTCCGAGGGAAGAGTAGTGTTTTGTCCAGTAGGTTTTGAAGAGGATTTCGTTGCGGAGGAATTCGGAGAGGGTTATCCAGAGGGTGGAGAGGGTGATGGGGAGGGTTGTTTTTTGGGGGGTGTTCATGTGAAGATGCCTTGGTTTTTATTGTTCTTGTAGTAGATCTTTAAGTTTTGCGCCTTTCGAGTCTTTCCATTCATTAGGTCCGGATGCAGATCGAGCTAATATTATTGCTGCTGCGGCACTTGGACTGGAAAATTCGTGATCTTCATTAAAAACAAGATATTTTCCATCATCTTTAAGTTTTCCGATTTCTAGAAGTTTATCTTTTAGGCGTCGATAATTGTGATTTTCAAAGTTTGGGGCGTTTTTTTTGGTTGCTAGAGAACCTTTGAGTACGAGCATTTTGCCATCATCAAGAAAAAGACCTTGAGCTTGGGCTCCTTTTCCAGAGCAAGTCATTTTTATTCCCTTGTTACCTTTTGCTCTTATTTCACTCTGTTCAAAAATATCGTAGCCAAGTAAAGGCAATATTGTAGTAACATTTTCCAAAAAGAGTTCCATTCCTGATTTATCTTCTTGGGCAATAATTGCATCTGCTAATCTTTCGTTGCCATTCATTAAGGTACATTTACCGGCTTTTTTCAATTTTTCGATGCAAAGCTTTTCTAAATATCTTGCACTTGTTTTCGTTAGAGAGCTATCGAGACTATAAAAAACAACAATTTCTGACCACCATTCTTTGTTATAGTTGTGGTTATTAACTCGGTTGTTGAATGTATCAGTTTCACCTACGTATACATTAAGGCTGTTATCGATATCGCTGTATCCAATTAGAAAATAGAGGCAGGAGCTGGTTGCTATTTCTTCGTAGTTTATTTTTTTTATATTTGAGCGGGGGGAGCAGATGGCTTTTCCGATCCACTGATCAATTCGTACAGATCTTAGTCCTTTGGGAAGATCGTCTATTAGAAATAAAGTGATTTTCTTGCTCATAATTTTAATAATTTTTTTCGTCGACTTAGTAAGTTTTTTGTTGATTTGAGTTTATAACTTGAATCATATCATATGGGTGTATTGGGCTCTAGGAAGAGGTGGGAGATGTAGTCTAGCATTTTTCACGATTACTTTGCTGCCATAAGGAGAGGTTCAGGTTGAAACCTGAACCAACGATGTGAACTTCATATCCTTTGTCATGCGATGTTGCTTGGCGGGTAAGCATGGCAATCTTTTATACAAAACCATATTCTGCTAAGGCATTTTCACCGATTAATTTTTTATTGTCATTAATAGTTTTTTTAATAATTGTTGTGAGTGTTTCTTGTTCTATAGCTTGAACTTTCATCATTTTTTTAAATACTATTGAATCCTCTGTGTTAATGGGAATTACTTGATTGTTCAAGTTCCAACAACCATACCCATCAAAAGAAATTCGCCTGAGAGAAACTTGCCCTGAACCAAAATTGTTAAAGTCTAAAAAGACCGAACCTTCAAGACAACCTAAATAATAGTCGGCAGGTCTTGAAGCGGGCATTGATGTGATATAAAACAAAAAATTATTCTTTGATTTCATTTGTTAGGGCAAGTTTGTGAATTAGATCATAGCATGGGGAATTGGTGAACTCTAGAGAGGATGGGGTATTGTAGGTCTAGCATTTTATGATTGCCAGCCCCTCCCATGTCATTGTGAGGAGGTTTTGCGACATGGCAATCCCTTGCTGTACATGAACCCGAAGGGATTACCACGCTCGGGGACTCTCCTTCGACAAGCTCAGGACGAGTCTTGTAATGACAGGTGGGAAGCTAAATAAACACGGAAAATCTGAATAGCGATGAGGTTTTTGTTTTCTGATTATCACTAGTAGGAAAGTGTTTTCACTATTTCCCACACTTTTTGGCTTAGTGCTGCTTTTTCTTGCTTGGTGGTATTTGGCGGGAAGTGCAGTGTGAAAACCGGATGAAGAGGGGAATGGCCAAAGTCGAAACTGTAGGTTTCACCTTGTAATTCGTTGTTTGTATAGAATCTTTCTATATGAATTTCTTTGCCAGAATCAAGAGCCTTTATTTCCTTATTTGTAGCAGTAGTGCTGAACTGACCATAGAAGTCTATGTATACAATGCATTCTGGATTTTCTTTGAGTTCGAAATAGCGGTAGTCGTATGTAGTATCTTTTTTATAGTTCCACATTGTAGAGTTGTAGGCGATTGAGTACGGCGTTGTCACATCAGTGAGCTGTATTTTTTTTGTTACCGCTGGATCTTTGGTGATATTGAATCCTACCCAGATATGTGCAGCTCCAATAGGATCGGCGGTTTCTTTATTGGATTCCATCCAGTACGGTCCGGCCGCTACTGTTATGTCTTCGCGGAATTGTCCTTCGGGAGCATTAAATGGGATGTCAAAATGGATGCTGAATGTTCCAGTTTCACCTGGTGCGACGACGCTTTCATCAGGGGAAGCCAATTTTCCTGGAGCGAGATAGTATGATCTGAATTCACTGCTTCCGTAATCTGGATTCTTTGGATCATCTTTACCGCTCCATGAGCTTTTTACTTTGGGATCTTTATAAATGGCAATTGTTACTGATTTTTTGTCTTCCAAGGAAGCATTGCCAAAAAAACTATACCAAGTTCGTTTTCCGGTGTTTTTAAATTTTGCTTGCACAACAATTGAATCGCCTGGATGAACATCGAAATATTGATTTGAATTTGATGACTGTGTCTGCGAAAGCCATTGAGCTTTGAAATCTTTGGCCCAGAAGTTTTTTTGTAGTTTGGAGTTGTCTGCTACAACATCTGGAATTTCAGGGAGAGGAGTTACAGATGGAAATGGTGTAGCTGTGGGGTTTTTAGAAGTTTGAGATGGTGAGGTTTCGAATACCAACACAGGAGGGCGCTCATCTGCTTTGGCTACTTGATAGGTTGTTTTAACACTATTTGAAGGTAAGTTCTGTGTTGTTGTGTTGATTTTGAGGAAGGAAATGCCTACAAAAAACACTATTCCCAATGCAATTGCAATTTCACCCATTTTTTCTCCTTTTTATTTTAGTAATGGTAGGCGTTTGTTATGTCTCCATTGTATCCATTGTTTGTAGGTGCTGTAAATAACCGGCTTTACTGAAGCTTCGGAGCAAATTTTCTTATATTCGACTGTATTAACTGTGGGTTCAATTAGTTCTAGATCATTATTTTTTCTTATTGGATTAAGGTGTCTGGCGTTGTAAAGACACCAAACTGCACTTACTGTAGGGATTTGTTTCTCTTTATAGAGGATTGGTTTATCAAAAAATACGCTTGGGGGATGTTTATGGGCGTACTTGTTTGTGTATACAAATAGAGAATCATCATTTTCTGTTAGCACTTCAAAAATGCCAAATTCTACCCCGTATTTTTTGTCTTGTAGTGCATAATGATGGTGTTCACCTTGAGAGTGTTTACCTGACGTTGTTAGACCAACAAAGGCGCTATCAAAAAGATGATAGGTTGGGTCATCAATTATTGCTGAGAAAATTTCTTGAATATGTTCAGAGAAGATGAGGAGGTCTATATCGCTATGGTTTCTGAGTGTTTTTTCAGGGGGGTTTTTGTGGTATTCCGCGACTCGAAGACGAAGAGCTACCCCTCCAGTAATATACCATCGGCAATTATCAAGGTTGGATAACGTGGCGGTTAATTTATTGATGCTTGCTAGTATATTGAGAGATTTCATGGTTTATTGTGCAATTTTTAGTAAATGCTTACAGTACTGCCACAGTCATGTTTCGACGTTTCAAAGAGCCATTTTGACGGGGTTTATAACTAAACTGCGTTCGGTATCGGAGCTGTCCTCCGTGCTTTTTACATTCTTGCTAAATGCTCAGTATGAAAGCTTTAAGCAGTGGGAGAGACTAATCATATCATCTTGAAAGTGTATTGAGCGTTCTTTGTAGGGTAGATGGTATCTCTTACACTCATCGTGCATATGGTAGCTAAAAGCTTGAGAAAATAGGGCGATTTGTTTCAATACCTCCTCGTCAAAATTCTTTGACCAGTTGTTTGGGCTGGTGTTTTCTTGCATGCCTTGGAGAATGATTTTTTCATTTGTTGATCCGATGAATAGTGCGTTGCTGTTAGCTTTTCCAAACGTTTTAAGCATGTCAGCAACAAAGGCAGGGAATAAGTGCACTCCTTCAATAACTATATCTTGCTGACTACTTGTTGTTTTTGTAAGCATTTCTTCGATAGAGGGAAAAAGATGCTCTGCTTCTTTTCTAACACAGGCTATCCGCACACTGGGTGCTAGAACATTCTTTCTGGCATCATTATAAAAAATAACTGATGATTCCGATCCTGGGTTTTCTAGTTCATCTGTAGAGACAAGCTTTCCCTTGATAGATTTAGCAAATTGCTTGGCTAGGGTGCTTTTCCCTACCCTTGGAGCTCCTCCAACTATGTAAATCATGGTGTTGATATTCTCTTGTTGCTGGTTCTACTGTGTTACTTAAATCATATCAAATGGGGGTGTCGTGTTTTAGGAGATGTGGGATCGTATTTTTTTACGATTACTTTGCGGTCATAAGGGGAGGTTTAGGTTGAAATCTGAACCAACGAGGAGAGGGGATAGGATATATTAACGACTTGACGTGCTGTATACGAGCTGTTAGACTCACCTGTTAGCCTTGTAAGGAATAACCATGTTCGGAATAAATAGAGGATGTAAACCACCACCGTTAGACCAACGAGTACAAAGAGTTAAGAGATGGAAATCTGTCACAGAATTAGCTTCATCAATGTTGTTTTATAGACGAGAGTCTGAAGTATTGAGACTACTCAGTCTAAAATTGTTAAGAGCAAGTTTAAAAGCTATAAATCAGCAAGAAGTTCATCTTCTTAATCAACCACAAGCTGAGACCCTCACCCATGCGCTTATGATAGTAGGAGATGAAGTAACGGAAATGTTTCTTCAACAACATTTGTTTCTTTGTAAATTATTAAAACTAGTGCCTTCTAAAGTAGGTATTGAATTTATAGGATTAAATACTGCTTTAGCTACAAGAGCTTTAGCTGAAAGTTTGAAAACAAAAAATAGGGACGGCGATTCTGAAAATTAGAAAGAATAGGTGATAAGATATTTTCAGAAGTACTATTTCAGTTTTTTTGGTGTTGCGCATTATTGCCTGACCCTTTATGCAATTGTGACAAGGTTTTGCGACGTGGGGTGCACTGAGGCAGATGGGATTTTCACTGCTGCATCTGCTGTTTACTACTCCTCAGAAAGGTGTAGGTTACTTTCGGAGGAGAGCTACGCCTTTTTCCAGTGTGTCTGTGAAGATGATTGTTCCACTTTTGTTGCTTTCGCAGATGAAATCGTGAAAGCTATTACTCAGGATATCGGTGAAATCGCCCAGTATGATTAGGCGTTTTTGGTAATTGCTAACTTTCTGGAGCATTTCTCCGGCTATGCGGGTTTTGAGATCGAAGAACTGGCAGTCTAGCTGTTCTCGATTGATGGCGATGGTGCCAGCGGGTGCATTGACGAGAATGTCGAGAAAGTTGTTGAGGGTTATTATTGTTTCGTTGTTACTGTAGAGTGCTATTTGTTGATTGTTGATGGTTTGTGAGTTGTAGTGCATCGTGTTTGAGATCATTTAATTGTGGGAAGCTGACTTGTGTGATGAACGGAATGGTTTAGCGTAACCTAGTTTTTCTAGGATGTTTTGTTGCCATAATAAGCGGTTCAGGTTGAAGCCTGAATCTGAAACTTACGCAGTTGGAATTACTTTTTTGCGGGAAGACTTTTATTAGTTTTGTAGATAAGGATGTAGATAAGCGGTCCTATGGAGCCAGTAGTGAGTGTGAGGACTATCCATGGCCATGGGTTGCGATTAGCTGATTTTGCGTCGTGCCACATCCAGACTAGCACCATGCTTAATGCAAGGACGAGGTCTATGATTACTTGTGTTCCTGCAAAAGTCCTGAATTGTAGGATGAAAATATCCCAATACGCATGGAAAAATAACGTTGTTATCGTAAACGCGATAAATGCAGTTAAAACAAAGATTAGTAAGACTCTTTTCATGGTTACTTCCTAATTGGTTTTTTGTAAGAATTTTCTTGCTTTGATAGTAAATATCGATTCTTGTTTAGATTTTTAACAGTCCTCGAAATCCTCTAGCGGCATAGTAGGATTCTGCACCGTTGTGATAAACGAAGACGGTGTCATAGCGACGGTCACAGAAGAGCGCTCCGCCAAGTTTTCTCACCGCTTCGGGTGTTTTTATCCAGCTTGATGTTTTCAGGTCGAAATTTCCAAGTTGCTGTAACTCACGATACTGCTCTTCTGTGAGTATTTCTATGTCTATGGTTGTTGCCATTTCCACTGCACTGTTTTTCGGTTTGTTTTCTTTTCTTGATTCCAGTGCTTCTTGGTCATAGCAGATGCTTCTGCGGTCTTTTGGGCTTTCTGCGGCGCAATCGAAGAAGGTGTACTCGTTTGTTTTGTTGTCATAACCCACCACGTCTGGTTCGCCGCCGGTGTTTTCCATTTCGTTGAGTGACCAGAGTTTTTCTGGATTGGTTTCTAATTTTGCTTGTATTTTTTCCCATTCGAGACCGTTGTGGCGGGGCATGTTTTTTTCGAAACGGGTTTTGAGTGTTGTTAGGAGTGTTGTTTGTTGTTGTGGGGAAAGTGTTTTAGTTGAGGGTGAGTTGTTTTTCATTGGTTGTTTTCCTTTTTGCAGCTGCTGTTTATTGGCTTATTTGAATGTTATCGTTACCTTCGGCACCACAGGACATGACATCTACGACGCCGTTTGTTCGTTTACGAATGGCGTAGTAGGTTTTTCCTCCGCTTCCGGTTTTCGGATCTTGGGGTATTTCGCTTAAGTATGGCGCTAAGGTGCTTGTTACATCAAGACACGAGGATTGTGTAACTATTTCTCCTCCCGAACCAGTGGGTGTGTTCTCAAATGCAACGCTCTTTACTGAAGGGCTGTAGCTGGCGTTGTCGGTTTCAAAGGAAGCGCGGTATTGGAAATATTGATTGTTCGCTACTGCTGTTAGGCTGGCGTTGGGTAGGTTGACTGAAGTATTGTTTTCTTCAGAATAGTAGGTCAGAGCTGTTCCGTCGGGACCTGTATAGGTTTCTCCGCTGCAGGCTGCATCATCACAGCTTCTTACTTGGTATTTCAATCGTAGAGCGCCGCGGAGATAGTGCCGGTTTATCTCGGCTGCTGATAATGCGCGGTTATAGATGGACACTTCATCAATAACACCATTAAAATATTTTTGTCCGTTTGTTGCGCCTATGTAGACTGGGTTTGCGTTGGTATTCAGTGCTCCAGAAATGGTTGTTCGGCTTCTTTCAGTGCCATCTACATATATGATCACTTCGCTTCCGTCATATACACCAACTAGATGATACCAGCGGTTAAGTACGGGGATGCCACTTCCCCAACTGGCGACATAACTTGCTCCACCTATTCTGAATCCGACTTTCCAGCCATTCCAGATGTCTTGGTAGATTCCATGGCCGTTCCAGTCTCCTTTTTCTAGGATTTTGGCGGTTTTGTTTTCCCGTGTTTTTACCCATGCCATGAATGTGCTGGTGCCGGTGAATGTTAGAGAAGCGGAATTGGGTACTGAACTGTAGTTGGTTGTGCCGTTATAGCTCATGGCTGTGCCAAATCGTCCAGCTACTCCGTAGGTTGCGCCATTGTTGGTTGCGTTGTTGAGATTTCCAGAGGTGTCATGGAGCGTTCCGGAAAGTTCATCGAGATGTAGGAGTAGAACGTTGCCTTGCATGGTTATATTTCCATCTGTATAGGCGGTTTCAGCTGACGCATTGTTTGGTAAAGGCTTTCCGTAGGGGCTGTAGGGAATCCAAGAGAACGTTTGCCATGATGCGATACTTGCGGCGTTTTTGATTGCTGAGGTGTATTGTCCTGTGCCGGCAGTTTTTCCACTGGTAGAGAGTTCTACCCAGGAGTTTGTTGCACTCCACTGGGTGTTTGTGTAAATGCCGCTGTTAAAATTGCTTTGGGAGGCATCGGTAAACGAGGTGATGCTGGAGTTGCCACTGGTTCCGCAACGGACATTACAGCCGTTGGTATTGGTGCCAAGCATTTGCCAGTTTTCGTTTAGCGTTGGGGGGAGCAGACCGTTGTGGTCGGTTTGGTAGAGTTTAATGGCGCTGATGATTGATTTGATTTCTGACCAGCGTTGAGCGTTTCTTGAGTCAGAGAACCTCCGCAGCGGATTTATGGACACATAAACAATTGAGGCAAGTACTGCAATTATAGAGATCACCACGATGAGTTCAACTAGGGTGAAACCTTGACTATAGATACTGTTTTGTTTCATATATAACTGGCGGAGAGGGAGGGATTCGAACCCTCGAGGACATTGCTGCCCTGCCGCTTTTCGAGAGCGGTACCTTCAACCACTCGGCCACCTCTCCAAGTGTTTGCCCACACGTTCCTCACTCTACACTATAAATCCTGGTTTCGTACAGATCGTTTAGCTGTTGTTCCAGCTTCCAGTTGAAGCGGGTTTTTAGTTGTTCAAATTTCTCTTTGCGGCGGCAACTGTCGTCAGTGATGACGAGTGAGGTGGAACTATTTTTGAGAAAATCAGTGACGCTTTCGGGGGAAGTGTTATTGGTGATGATGAAGAAATCTTTTCTAATACCTTGTCCTATCAGGGAAAAGTTGGTGCCGCCAGTGAAAAAACTGCAGGTGGCTATAGTTGTTTTTTCTTTGTAGGTAGTTTTCAGTAGTTCTACGATTTCTTGTGAAGGTTGTTTCAAATATAGAAAGCCGAATGTGTAGGTTGTGGTTGCGATAAATAGGATTCCTACACCGCTGATGGCGAGAAGTTTTCTGTGTTTGGTGAAACGGGTGAGGAGTAGATTTGCTACTTCAACGAGTGAGGAGAGGTAGAAGGGGTAAAAGAAGAGGAAAAAACGCCGGTAAATGACGAAGAAAGAGAGATTGAGCGCTAGGATTGCTAGGATGACCCAGGGAAGCCAGAAACGCCGTTCTTTTTGTTTTTTGAGAACATATACAA